>JAFYUS010000054.1 GCA_017549505.1 Bacteroidales bacterium
CACAGGAGCGTTCACGCTATAGAACGCATAGTGGTTACGGCGCTCCTTGTATTCTGTCTTATGATAGATAACCGAACCATCCACCTCAACCTCTCCGGTCGAGAAGTTTCTCTGGAAGTTCTCCATATCGGTTGCTGCGTTCCAAAGGCACCACTCGGCAAACGACCAGAGCTTGAAGCGTTTTGTTTCAGAAGAGGTATTGCGGAGGGTCATCTTCTGAACCTCACCCCATGTGTGAAGAGGGACAAAGAAGAGGACGCTTGCCTCGATACCGTCCTTTGCACCTGTGATACGGGTATAGCTCATACCATGGCGGCACTCATAGAAATCGAGCGGGGTCTTGCAAGGTTTCCAACCTGGAGACCACACCGTACCGTTATCATTGATATAGAAATACCTTCCGCCGTTGTCCATAGGGACTCCGTTATAGCGGTAACGTGTGATCCTGCGGAACTTAGCATCCTTGTAGAACGAATATCCGCCGGCAGTATTGGAAATCAGCGAGAAGAAGTCCTCGTTACCGAGGTAGTTTATCCAAGGCCACGGGGTCTTGGGATCTGTGATGACATATTCGCGGGTAGCGTCATCAAAATGTCCGAATGTCTGCTTCATTGAATGCGATGTATCTTATTAAATAACAATAGATCAACACGTTACTGCGCACTGAGGTACAGCACGCGGCTAGACCAGTCGTCCTGCTTGTGGTAATCCACGATGTGCTTGAGAGGGATTTCAAGGCCGTTCTCCATCAGGAACTTTCCGCTGAAGGACATGCCTTCGTATTTCAAAGGAACATTGTCTATCCTGTTGAGCTCGGTCACCTTGTACATCTTATCCGGATCAAGACCAGCCATCCTCACTCTTGGGAGATGGTCATCGTAGAAGGTCTCGGTCTTCCACCAGTAGAAGACAGCCTGATTCTTTTCAGGAGCAACGTACATCAGGGACGCCATATTGTGTCCGTCGTATGGAGAGACAAGACGATAGATGTCACCGAACTGGACTACAGGACGGATCTCCTTGTACTCCGCGATTGCCTTACGGCAGAGATCGCGCTCCTCCTGAGTCATGTTGCGAGGCTGGATCTCCATTCCGAGACGTCCGCTCATGGCAACGTCGATGCGGTATTTGAGGGAGGTCGTACGGAATACGGTGTGGTTAGGGGTTGCGCTGATATGCGAGGCCATCGCTATCGCAGGGAAGAAGTATGATGTTCCCCACTGCATATGGATACGCTGGAGGGCATCTGTATTGTCGCTCACCCAGAATTCGTCGAACCAAGGGAGGACACCCCAGTTGGCACGTCCGCCGCCGGATGCGCAGGCCTGGATGGTCACATCCGGATACTTCGCACGGATACGGTCACATACCTTTGCAAAGCCGCGGTGGTACTCGATGTACAGATGGCTCTGCTTGTTCTTCGGAAGATACTGCGATCCGTGGTTCGATATAGGCATGTTTGCATCCCACTTGATATAGTCGATCTTAGGATTCTCAGTCATGAGATCATCCACAATCTTGAAGACGAAGTCCTGGACTTCAGGATTGCCGAGATCAAGAACGAGCTGTGTACCGCCACGGCCAAGGACAGGCTCGCGCTCCGGTGCCTTGATGATCCATTCAGGATGTTCTTCATAAAGTTCGCTGACGCTGTTGGTCATCTCCGGCTCGATCCAGATGCCGAATCTGATTCCATGCTTGTCAGCTTGCTCGACAAGCCAGCCGATTCCGTTAGGAAGCTTGTTCCTGTCTACTTTCCAGTCTCCGAGAGAGCTGTTGTCGGTAAGGCGCGGATACTTCTCTCCGAACCATCCGTCGTCCATCACGAAAAGCTCTCCGCCCATATAGGCGATGTCAGCCATCATCTGGTCCATGCCCGGCTCATTGATGTCGAAATAGACACCCTCCCAGCTGTTGAGCAGGATCTTCCTTTCCTTGTCTCCATGAGCCAGCTTGTACTTGCGGCCCCATCTGTGGAAGTTGCGGCTGGCTCCGCTGAGTCCTTCATCGGAGTAAGTGAATGCAAGCTCAGGGGTCTTGAAGACTTCCTTCGACTCAAGTATGTACGCAGAATTGTCAGGGTTGATTCCGGCAAAGAATTCATGATAGTCGGTGTCACGGGTATCGATACGGAGCTCATAGTTTCCGCTATAGCAGAGAGCCGCTCCGATCACTCGTCCGGCGTTCTCCTGAGGTTTGCCGTCGAGAGAGAACATCACCTCAGAATGGTCAGTATGTGCATTACGTGCACCATCCTTGTTCTTTATCACCATCATTCCACGCTCCAGCTGCTCCTGGGTAAGACGGCCTTCAGCTGCCCATGTACCATGGAGATGGCTTATCCATACATCACCGACGCGGACAGGGAGATGACCTGAGTCAAAACGTGTCAGAGTGACCGCCTTCTTGCCGAGGTTCTCGATCTCGGTCCATGTCTCGATCATATCCACATCCTGATATGCCTTGTAGCACACGGTCACATAGAACGGATACACGGTATCCTTGAGTCTGATGCGTGTGATCTGTGCACCGTCTTCATGTGACTGGGAAACGGTGTCGACCTTCAGAACGGTCGACATGTTTCCGTCGGCGTGTGTCACGCCGATGGAAGCTTCGCCTGCGCAGTGGAATCCATATGCAGGGTATGCATCCACCCATGCTGCACCTGCCGCTTCAAGTCCTGCAACATCCGCATCCGAGAGACGGGCACCATAATAAAGAACCTTAAGTTCGCTTCCGGCGTCTGCCTTCAACACCATCTCTGTTTCAGGGGTAGTGACACGCACATGAGCCATTGCCGCAAGAGATGCGCAAAGCAAAGCGCTGATCAATATCATTCTTTTCATACCCTTTCTTCTTTAGAGCTGTTCCTTCACATATTTTCCCCAAGGGCTGAGATCAGCTTCCGCCCATGGTCCTTCAGACGGAGCCGAAGGATAGAGCATAGAGCAGGTCTCCTTCTTGTCTGAGATCGACCAGAAAAGGTAGCTGATGTCGTTTGCATCCATCCACTCTACCCACTCCTCGACAGATTTCTCGTCGATCGGGCCCTGACCGTCTGCATTCATTCCGCCGCACTCAGTGACAAAGAGTGCAAGTCCCTTGCTCATCGCATAGTCACCCTTTTCGCGGAGCCACTCCTTATGGGTTCCTGCATAGAAATGGAGGGTATACATGAGGTTGTCATATCCGACGATAGGGTCATTGGCAGCATCGTCCACATTCTGCGACCATCTTGGAGTGCCGACAACAATGACTGCATCCTTCTCGATGGCGCGGATCGCCTTGATGACTGCCTCGGAATACTCCTTGATCTCTGCCCATGTATAGTCGATCTGCTTCTCGTGATCCTTGTATGACGGCTCGTTCCAGATCTCATATATCACGTTAGGAACACCCTTATACTTTTCAGCCATATATGTAAAGAATTCTACGGCAGCATCGGTGTGAAGACCATGAGCATGCCAGTCCACAAGAACATATACTCCGTTCTCGATGGCTGCATCTACAATCTCACAGGCCGATTTCTTACCGAATTCCGGATCCTTGAGATAACACTGCACCTGACATTCGTCGTTGTCGATCTCGACTCCGACAGCAGCGCGTACTATTTCCGCATCCCACTCGTCCACGACATGCTTCACAGCACCTGCGTTATAGAAACGAGGCCAGAGCACATTCCATCCGAAGCTGACACCCTTGAGTTCCACAGTCTCTCCGGACTCGTTCTTGAGAGCCGTACCCTCTACATGAAGGGCCTGCACCTTGGGAGAAAGCGTCACGATATCATCGAGAGCTACGAAATCGTTGAAGTCGTCAGCTGACTGCTGACCAGGGAAAGGAGCATAATAGTGGTGCTGCATGTCATCGTCACATGCATTTCTCCATACAAGCACATATGATACAGGATAATCCTTCATCACAGGATAGAGGACCTCTGTCCACCACTTAGGATCCTTCAAGGTCTCATGGCCTGTCTCGGTTATGGCAAGGAGCTTTCCATGTTCCTTTGCAAAGGCAGAAGATATTTCAAGGGCATTCTTCATCGAAGCCACATACATATCCTTTGAGCGTGTATGGTAGCAATCGAAGCCCACCATATCGATTATCTCGTCTCCTGGATATCTTTCGCCGAATACATCAATTGAGGAAAGTTCGCCGGCACCCGGAGAATATGACCACACAAGGTGGTTCATACCGCGTTCACCGACCATATAATCGTATGTCATCTGCCAGAGTGCCTTGTACTGCTCTGTGGTACAGAGCTTCTGTCCCCACCAGAACCAGCTTCCTGTGTGCTCATGCCATGGCCTGAAGATCAGAGGAATCTGCTCTCCGTCAGCAGTCTTGATAGAAGACATGAAGTCAGCAGCCTTTGACAGCCAGCTCATGAAATACTCATGCTTCTCGCCACCAGGAAGAATCGATGCCACCACCTGGTCTGAAGATACATCCCACGCGTCACCGCCGGTAAGAGGATTGCGAGGGTGCCATGAGAATGTCACGATACCGCCGCGCTCGTGGTGAGCCACTGCGGCGGCGCGCATATGGTCGAACAGGTTCTTGTCAAGGTTTGCAGGCCAGTCTACCTCGATACCGCCAAGGTCCATACCGTAGACTGCAGGATATCTTCCGGATACGGAATATACATCTGACTGCACATACTCTG
Source organism: Bacteroidales bacterium (assembly GCA_017549505.1). GTDB lineage: Bacteria > Bacteroidota > Bacteroidia > Bacteroidales > UBA932 > Cryptobacteroides. The sequence continues at coordinate 4,670 of JAFYUS010000054.1, forward strand.
TAGCATCGTCAGCAAGCTTCCACGAATGGCCATACATGTATGTATCCTGATGGCCTAGCATTATCTTTCCTTCCTCGATCATACCTGACAGACGGGCCATAAGGTCTTCTGCAGGAGTATTTTCAGGATTCTTGGAAGCACAGCATGAAGCCAGCGCAATGGCGCTTGCAATGATAAGAATATTCTTCAGTATTGATTTCATGATCATATGATTAGTTCTTTGGTGCGTTTCGATAGACATCGTCAAGGGTAAGGGAATTCGTGTAAGATCCTACAAGGGCCTGGATTGCAGCCTTCGCCTCAGGAGAGCAGTACTCGCCTGTTCCATGGTCTATGAAAGCATGCTTCTCATTTCCGGCACCTTTAGCACCGTTATCCCAGAGGATTGCAGGCACTCCATAAGTCTTTGCCAGCTTTGCGTAATATTTGAGATAATACTGCTGGAAGGCCTGCTCGCGGGCGGTTGCACGGTTCACGCAACCGAATTCGCCCATATATACAGGTATGCCCTTTGAAATGAAGTTCGAGTAAATCTTTTCAAACACCTTCTTAAGGTCGGCTTCATTATCTCCTGCAACCTTATTGGATGCATTTGCAGTATGTCCCCACTCAGATTTTGTTGCAGGAAGCGTGTAGTCATATGGATCGTAGCAATGCACTGCCATCATAAGACGGTCCTTCGCAGTATCTTCAGGGAATACGAATGTCTCGATGGCGATGTCCACATTGGTACAATATGCAGGAATACCCAGGATTCGGTCAGCGTTCTCACCGCCTGATGCACGGACTGCGTCCACGAAAGCCTGATTCCACTCGTTCAGACATTTGTACTGCTTGCCGCCGTCATTGCGGTTGGCGCCCCAGCCCCAGCCGCCGTCATGGATCTCATTGAAGGACTCGAAGACCAGGAACTCGCCCTTGTCCTTGAACTTGTCGGCAATCTGTCCCCACATGGCACCGATCTGCTCCAGCAACTGCTTCTGGACGTCAGGATTGGCAGCAGCTGTCTTTATATCCAGCCAGAACTTGCTGTCCGAGCCGTCATGGTGCATATTGATGATTGCATTCAGACCAGCTTTCTCAGCATATCCGACAACTTCAGCCACCCTGTTCAGCCACGCCTCCTCAATCTTGTAATCAGGAGCTTCTCCGATATGTCCCATCCAGGTAACAGGTATTCTTACTGTAGTGAATCCTGCAGCCTTTACCTTGTTGAACGTTGCCTGAGTTGCCTTAGGATTACCCCAGAATGTCTCTCCCGACACTCCGTTGTTCTGGGCATCGAAATGGTTTCCGAGGTTCCATCCTATTCCGAACCTTTCAGCAAACTGCCATGCAAGATTACCGTCATTTACAGGGGTATCGGATCCGCCGCCGTTTCCACCACCCTGATTTTCTCCACCATCCGGAGAAACAGAAGCAGCAGCCTGCGAAATGTCAACATACTGTTTCTCTTCTCCAGCCACTACAGAAACCCTTGTTTCACGCGGCTCAGGAAGCATATTCTTCTCTACGGTAACAGTCACAACGGTCTTGTTGTCTGCCGCGGTGCCTTTCTTCGTCTTTACCCACTTGTCTCCGGGAACGAGATAAACCGTTTCCGATGCAGTCACGGTAAAGTTCTGTTCACCGCCGTCTGCGGCGAATTCCAATGAATTCTTGTCGATGGACAGACCGACCGGTTCGGTCTGGTCCGGGGTTTCCGGGCCGCATCCTGCGGCCAGAAACAATGTGGTCAGTATATAAAGTATCTGTTTCATAATCTATTTAAGATTCGGCATGTCTTCGCGATTGATTACATATGGGCTTGACATTACAGTCTTCCAATATTCAGATGTATTGAGCTTGAAGTTATTGTCCGAAGGAGTCATAACTATGTTTCCGTTGGAATCAGAGTTGCACCATACCATGAACCATGACCATCTGTTGCCAGCCTCCATGTTTTTTGCAGGATCCGGAATATTGCCGCATTCGCTGACAGTCACGAGCTTCTTACCCTTTGTCATATCTACCATCGCCTGATACTGGCGTGTCTTGGCATCTGTATTTGTCTCATAGATATCCACTCCCAGAATATCCACATATTCGTCTCCAGGATACCAGTCAATATACTGGTCCTCTGCTCCCTTGGTAACATCCACTGTCCAGACCCAGATAAGGTTGTCAAGGCCGTAGACATTGACCAGCTGGTCGTAGAGAAGCCTCCAGAGCTGCTTGCAAGGCTCGGCTCCACCTCTTCCCCACCAGAACCAGGCGCCATTAGGACCATATAGATTATAATTACCGGCCGCTTCATGGAGAGGACGCCAGATCACAGGGATATTCTCATCTTCAAGAAGCTGGAGATAACCAGCCACCTCTTCTATATCCTTCATGATGAAGTCATTCTGCCATGTACCCGGTTTCAGAGCTTCACGGATATCAAAAGATGTCTGGTCACAATAGAATGCGTATCCGTCGAAGTTGTAATTGTTCACACCGTTATCCCAGGCTGACTTGCTGTCCGGTACATTCCAGTGCCACATATAGTTCACGAGGCCTCCGGCGGCCCACTGCTCCTTCGGAGCGGAGATGTCATTGTAGTTCTGCACCCAGCTCCAGTTGTCTGGCGTAGGTGAGAACTGAAGGAAAAGGAAGTCGTAGCCGGCAAGCGCAGGATGCTTTCCTGTATGCTTATAGACTGCATCCACGAAATCATTCTTATGCGAGTGGCTGGACTGAACGCCGGAAAGGGTCTTCTTTCCGCTCTGCTCAAGAAGGAATCCATAGACATTCTGAGCCTCCTTTGAAGCCTTCGGATTGGTAAGAGTCTTTACCGGGTCGAGCACTGATGGAACATAAGGCTCCACATATTTCATTGTAAAGCTAATGGAAATGCCTGCGGCATCCTCCTGACCGGTCTTGAAACCGGAAACCGTCCCCTCGGGAACGTCTACCCTGTAAGCCTTTCCGGAGCCATCCTCAAGACCGGACAGGGAGATCTTCAAATCTGTATTATATGCTGAAACATTATCAATGACTGCACCGCCATCGACAGTTACTTTCTTCTGCTGCTGGGACGAACACTTGATGTTCTGGTCGAATGTCAGCGTCAGAGTCAGCGTCTCCCCTGCAACCCCCTCGGCTCCGTCCGCAGGATCACTACCCACAAGCTGCGGCGGAGTCACAGGATCCGGCGGATCCACTTCCTTGCCACAACCAGTCAGAAGTGCAATTAAAAAAAACAAAAATACCGCCTTACGCATTTTTAACATATGTTAATATCTGGCTCCCAAGGAGGCGGTCAGGCCTCCCTGGGAAATATTGTTAGAGAAGAGTAATCTTTGTACACTTAGTATTGTCACCGTTGAGGACGAATGTACCTCCCCACCACTGCTGAACGAGTGCAGCCTCAATCATCTCCTGAGTTAATGTAAGACCAACCTTGCCACCGTTTGCTTCAAGGTCATACTCAGTGAACTTACCACCTTCTGTATCAGCACCAACTGCGCAGACGCTCAAGTATGTAGGTCCCCAGTGACCTTCTACGATCTGGACCTTCCAAGGATCTGCACCGATCTGCTCGAAGTAGAAGTAAACGATCTGTCCTGGCTGAGCACCTGCTGCAGCAAGCTCAAGACCTGCGTCTGAAAGGGCATATGGCTGGCTAGCCCAGTCGTCTGCGATAAGCTCACCTTCCCAAAGATCAACCTCCTGAGAAATCTCAGTTGTAAGAGTAATCTTTGAGATGTTGTAGCCTGTACCGCACATTACCAGACCTCCATTATTCTGGAGTTCTGCAAGGTCTGCTGCTGTGAGTTTGACAGCCATATATGTAAGACCCTTTGCAATTGATACATTACCATCACCGTCAGCACCAGTAAAGCCCTTGGTTGTAGGGAGAGCCACCCAGCTACCGTTTCCGAAGCGGATGACAGCACCGTCATCAACGACCTCAAAGTATGCTGTAAGAACGGTTCCAGCCTTGACTGTAGACCAGTCGTATCCGCCCCAAGAGAGATTTGAAACAGCTCCACCAGACCATGTCACATATGACTCACCTTCCCAGATAGTCTTGATGTCAAGTTCAAGACCCACCTCGATAGGAGTAGCCACTGTCTCGACATCACCACTGAAGAGATGGAAGCTCATATTGTAAGCACCGGCCTTGCACCAAGGCATAAGGAAGCGTACCTCTGTATCTGTACGGAGGCTGTACTGAGTTACCTTTGTCTCGCCGATGAAGATGTTCTCGACAAGGGCGAAGTTAGAGCCCTTGAGGACAACTTCCTGACCGATATGCTGCATTGCCGGCATTTCATTTACGATCACGAGAGCGTGATAGTTCACTTTGATCTCCTCAACAGATTCAACCACATAACCGTTTGCAGCAGTAAGCGCAACCTTACCCTTGAGAGATGATACGGTTGTTCCTACCAGAAGCTTGCCATCTTCAGTATATTCAATTTCTTCAGCGGCACCGCCGAGAGTGGCGCTTACGACGAGGTCAAGGTCTTCACCAGTCACAACTACAGACTCGTCACCGGCATAAAGCTCGAGAGGAGTAACTTCAGTAATAACAGGCTTTACAAGCTCGACTGCCTCAGTAGAGACTGTCTTGCCGTTTGCAAGAGTAAGAGTCACAGCGCCGTCAACAGCCTTTGCAGGAATTACAAACACAAGCTTACCATCAACAAGGGCTGGCTCAAGAGCTGTACCTGCAAGGTCAGCGGCAGTCACAAGATCAAGATCCTTACCAGTAATCACAGCGTTGAGACCGGCCTTATAACGGGTCTCTGCAGCGATCGCAACACCTGTAGGGATTACTGTAGTATAAGCACCAGCCTTGAATTCCTTGCCTGCATATGAAGTAAGGACAACCTCACCATCGGCTACAGAAGCAGGAAGCTCGACTGTTACTGACTTATGGTCGTCAGCGAGAACGAAATCCACATCAGTATATGCCACAACATCTTCTGCACCTTCTTCAGCTGCAGGAGTAGTAACCTTGAAGGAAACCTTCTCGATCATGTCAAGGAATGCTCCCTCGACCTTGATGCTTGCACCAGCCTTGAGCATACCTCTTGCTACGGACTTGACTGTAGGATCACCTATGACAAGAGTCTCTTCCGAAGGAATGTTGTTTGGTATAAGTCCCTCAGGGTTGTTGTTCTCGTCTACGTCACCGATGGTAACGGGACCTGATACCGCATTTGAAGGAACGATGAACTTGAGTTCACGACGGCTCTTGGATACGATCTGATCACCTGTCACATAAACACCATTGTTGAGAACGACCTGCTGGACATTATAAAGATAATCACCTTTCACAGTAACCTCATCACCTGGCATCGCAGAGGATGGAGAGAAAGAGTCAAAGACTATACCTTCAGTAAAGGTAAGGTCTGCGGAAGTCTTATATGTATTTCCTGCATTGTCGACAATTTCTACAGGTCCTGTAACCGATGCATCTTCCGCACCTGCCTTAGGAGTTACTACGCGGATTTCGCTGACCCTGCCTGAAGCCACGACATTGATGTCGGTAATAGGCTCAGCTCCCGGAATGCGCACCTCGACGATCTTGTCAAGATTACTACCTAAGATACGAAGTTCCGCACCACGTACTATAGGATTTGGAGCAACTGCACCCAACACGACTGCGTCATCCTGATACTGGTCCGTCGAGAGTTCTTCATGAGAACAAGCAGAAAGACCCACAAGAGAGCAGAGGGCAAGAAGTGCTGAAAATCTGAATATATTTTTCATAATCTATCCCTTTTAAATTATTTCACAGGAACAACACGGAGGTTGTCGATTCTGAAGACAGGAGTACATTCAGTACCTGCAACTCCACCGCTCCAAGCCCAAATACAGAATGAAGCGAAGTCTTCAGGTTTCTGAAGTGGAACCTTACCCGCTGTACCATCGGCATTGTATGTGAACTCTGAGAACGGTACGGTCACGGTAATCCACTTTCCGCCTGTATCGAACGAACCTGTAGTCTCCCAAGGACGATAGAGTCCACGGCAGAGATCCAGACCGCCATTAGCGGCAACGTCGATATAGGTGTTGTTCTGCCACTCGTCATTGGCAGCCTTGTCCGAACTACAGAAGACAAGCTGAAGCGCACCTGACATCCAAGGAGCATCCGCAGGAATGCAGAGTTCGAACTTGAAAGCCATGCTCTGCCAGTTTGTTAAGTCGATCACGTTGCATATAGGAGTTCCAGGACCAGAGGTGATGCTCATAGGGTCTCCACCCCAGTTACCGCACCAGAAGTCGATCTTGTAGTCTTCGTTCCAACCACCGTTGGCATCAAGAGGATTGGCACTCTTAAGCTCCACGTAATTGCCGAAGATACCGTCTACATCACTGTATACTCCGCTGAAGTTCCAACCCTGAGGTACGATATCTGTCGTGCCATCGAAGTCTGTGATCAGACCACCACAGAAATCATAATAAGAGAATGGTGAACGACCCAGGCCGGACTCTGTCTCAATTTTGATCTTACCAGGCTTGGCATCTGCAGGAATCGTGAACGTAACTTCAGTCATGGAGACACTCTTGAACGATGTAACAGAAGCACCGTTACCGTCTTCAAAGGTGATTGTCATAGGCTCGGCGAAGTAGTTTCCATAAACTGTAACCTCTTCACCCGGCTTCTGGAATTCACAAGACATGGACTTGATCTGTGGAACAGGCATCATTACCTTGAAATCTACAGCAACTGTGTCCTGGCCCTTGGTTATCATGTAGGCCTTGTCTGTCTTTACCTTCGGAAGGTTTGCAGGAATTGCTGCCACCAAAGTGTTTTCAGTAATGAAGCTGGTATTGAGAACCGTCTTCTGGTCATTGAAGTAAAGTTCACGTACGCTGCAGAGGTTCTCACCGACGAAGCATACGACTTCGCCCATGAAGGCCTGCTCGATGAAGACGTCACGGTCTGCATACCTTACATAATGTACGGTAGGCACGCCGTCTGCAAGCTCGAATGCATCAGGATAGTCCTCGCACGATGCGAAGCCCAATGCCGCTGCAGCCAAAAGCATTATGTGTTTAATATATCTTTTCATATCCGTAATCATTAGAAGTTGTAAACATACTCTGCGCGAACATCTACCGGCTGTGCAGGCTCAAGAAGATGAGGGTTGAATGTCACATCGGCTGCCGGAAGAGGAAGAGTGAAGATACCCTCGTTTACATGAGTTGAACGACCTGGAAGATCGTCAGCGTATCTTACATCATTGTTGAGCAGGCTCCATTCAGCCTTGGTAGCATCGAATGCAGTAAGGTCTGCCGGTGCATCCTCAAGAGTACCGCCGCATCCTGTGTACCAGTAGTTCTTGCAAGCCTCGTTGTAGCTGTAGAGCTGGTTCATGAGCTGGCCTGAAAGATCTGCCATTGCAGCAGCCTTGTCATAATAAGCAAGACGCACATAGTCATACCAACGGTCTCCTTCTCCTGCAAGCTCAAGACGACGCTCCTTCCAGATATCATCGAATGTCACATCGGTAAGCGCACCGTCAGTCTCATCGATCTTTTCGTTGATTGCACGTGCACGTACTGCGTTTACATACTGAAGAGCCTTTGCCTTTGTGCCGCCGCCGAGAAGATTCGCCTCTGCACAGATGAGATATACATCTGAAAGACGGAGAAGATGGGTAGGAAGCTGGTTGCTCATTCTGCCTGCAGCAACACCGATGGCAGCCTCATGGTCAGCACCGTCACCGAAGAGATGCTTCACGTTCTGGCTTCCGCAAGGACCTTCCCACTGACCAGGAGAGCCATAGCTTGCATACTCCTCATCACCGCTGAAAAGGAAGTAAAGATAGTTGAAGCCTTTGTTTCCCCAAGGGTCAGCCTTTGTTGTCCAGAAGTATTCGTAGATATCACCGGCCATCATAAGGGTAGCCTTACGACGTGTATCCTTCTCCTTTGCCTCTCCACGCTCAGCCGGAGACTGCAATGGGTCTACGCCGAATGCAAGAGCGAGGTCATAAGAAGGACCGCCCCAGCCGCCCCAGAGGTCACCGAATTCGCTGAATCCCTCGAAGCAGAGGTCGCACTGCAGAGAGTTCTGGGCTGTCCAGTTGCCTGACTTCGCTTCCCACTGCCAAGATATGAGGCTCTCACCTGTAGCGTTGTATACGCTTGGAGCAATACGGAATACGTCAGAATACTTAGGAGTAAGAGTACGTCCCGAATTGAGGATCACGTCTTCTGAAAGATCGGCTGCCTTCTTGAGGTCATCGTTGTTCAATGATCCGGCAAGACCGGCTCTTGTAAGATAAACCTTTGAAAGAAGAGCCTCAGCAGCATAGTAGTCAATACGTCCGTTCCAACCTGAAGTCTGCTTAGGAAGAAGTTCCATAGCCTTCTCAAGGGTCATGATGATGTATTCGTATACGCTTGCTCTGTCTGCCTTGTAAAGGTCGTTGTATGTACCTTCAGTAAGGATTGCGTTATTGTCGTGTACGATAGGAACTTCACCGAAAGTCCTTACCATATAGAAATAAGCCATTGCCTTCCATGTGAGGGCCTCGCCGATAGCCTTGTTCTTTGCAGCCTGTGAAGGGCCTTCAGCATTCACGATATTGAAGATTACGGTGTTTGCATGCGCATTTACCGACCACAATGAGTATGACATGTTGACAAGGTCAGTATCGGAACCGTTTGTCGAGAAATCAAGATATGGGCTGTCCCAGTACATGTTTCCGGCCATGACCTCTCCGATCTTGATATAAGGACGGATGAAATCATACCAAGGGGAATTGTACAGGTAATTGACACCCTGCTCCACCTGCTCGTCCGTCTGGTAGAAATTCGAGACATTGTAGCTGTCTTCGGTAGGACGGTTCAGGAAGTCCTGGCAAGAAGCGAAGCTGATAGCTAGAACTCCTGCCATAACACCTTTGAATATATTACGTAGTTTCATATTCTTCTTTCTTTAAGGATTAGAATGTAAGGCTTACACCGAATGAATATGTGGTAGGAGATGGGTAACGACCGTTATCCACTCCGTAAGCATATCCTGATGAGTCCTGTGTCGAAGCACCTACCTCAGGGTCATATCCTGAATACTTTGTGAAAGTATAGAGGTTCTGGATGTTGCAGTAAACGCGGATGTTTTCGAAATTGATCTTCTGCATCCACTTCTTAGGGAATGTATATCCGAGGGTCACGTTCTTGATACGGAGATATGATCCGTCCTCAATGTAGCGTGTGCTGAGACGGTCATTGTCATTAGGGTCGTTCAGAGTAGGACGAGGAGTCATCGTACCGCTGTTTGCAACCTTCACGTTAGTTATGTCGTCGAACCATGAACCGCTCTCATAAACCTTGTCTGGATCGATAGGAACAAGCTGTGCCTTATCCTTGATGGCTGATGCATTCTGGTTTACCCATACTGACTTCATTGAAGCAAGACCGCCTGAAGGACCGTTCATAAGGCTGTAGTTGAGAACCTTGTTGCCATACGATCCGTTGAGGAAGATATTGAGGTCAAATCCCTTGTAGCGGAATGTATTGTTCCAACCGAATGTAAAGACAGGAAGCGGGCTTCCGATGTCTGTCATATCATTTTCATCAATGACGCCATCCTCGTTGATATCCTTGTACTTGAGGTCACCGACCCATACTGTATTCGAACGGTTGTAAACTCCGTTTGAAGGGTGCTTTGCTGTCTTTGGAGAATTCTCGATATCCTCAAGAGATTCATATACGCCTTCTACCACATAACCATAGAAGTTGTAGAGAGGTTTTCCGATCTCAGAAAGACATACGACATCATCCCACTGTCCGTAACCGATGATGCTGGCAGCAGATGTTCCGCTGAGAGCAACAAGTTTGTTGCGGTTGAATGAAATCTGAGCATTGCTGTCCCACTGGAACTCGCCTACGAAAGGATGAACATCGAGAGTGAACTCAAGACCCTTGTTCTCGATGCTTCCGTAGTTACCCTTAGGAGCTGCAAGAACTGATGATCCGTTACCCTGGGTTCCCATATATGAAGGAAGCTGCATGGACATAAGCATGTCCTTTGAAACCTTCTGATAGAGATCTACTGTAACATTGAGTCTGTCCTGGAAGAATCCGAGGTCGAGTCCGAAGTTCAACTGCTCCTGTGACTCCCATCTGATGGCTGTGTTAGGAATGTTTGCAGGACGATAACCGGCACCGAGAGCCGAGTCCATAGAGCTGATTGCCGAGCCCCATGCATATCCTCCGATGTTTGAGTTACCGGTCTGTCCCCAACCTAAACGGACCTTACCGTTGCTGAACCAGTCAAGACTTTCCATCCACTTCTCGTTGGTAAAACGCCATGAACCTGCTACCGAATGGAAGCCTGCCCAACGGTTATCAGGACCGAAGTTGGAAGAACCGTCGTAACGATAAGTATAAGTCAGATAATATCTGTTGTCATAATTGTAAGTCTCACGGGTGAAGAATGAAGCCATTGCCGAGCTTCCGAATCCTGAACCGATTGTAGGAGTACCTGCTCCAAGGTATGGGTTATGAACTTCGTCAGAAGGAAGCTTGGTATTGTAGATACTCTGATATTCCCAGCTTGACTCCCAAAGTTCCTGTCCTGCCATCACAGAGAAGTTGTGCTTTCCGATTGTGTTGGCGTATGTGATATAGTTCTTGAGCTGCCAGAACATGCTAGTATTGTTCTGCCATCTAGCCTCGTTTGTACCACGCTGCCAGTTACCGAGGTTAACCATTGGAGTATAAGTCTCCGACTTGTTGAAACCGAGGTCAAAGCCTACCTCTGTATGCCATGTGAGGTTCTTGACAGGAGTAATGTCAGCAAAGATGTTTCCGTTGAGTTTCTGACGCTTAAGGATGATGTCATCCATCATTGCCATAGCGATAGGATTGACACGGCTGCCGAGACCTTCGCGGACTTCAGAAGTAAAGTTTCCATCAACGTCATAGATAGGAATGTCTGGAAGACTGGTCAACGAAGTGAACACGATACCTTCCTGGCTGTCTGCAAGCTTAAGGTCATCGACAGTATTTGAGTAAGTTGCGTTCACACCGAGCTTGAACCACTTCTTGAGCTGTGCATCGAGATTTGTACGTACGCTGAAACGTGAGAAGTTCGATCCGATGATGGTACCTTCCTGATCCATGAAGGATCCTGACACATAGTACTGTACCTTGTCAGTACCGCCGGAAGCTGAAACCTGATGCTGGTGCTGGAGAGCTGTCTGGAAAATTGCATCCTGCCAGTTTGTACCTACACCAAGGACTGAAGGATCAGAGTAATATGCATTGGCTTCATATCTTTCGCCGATTCTGAGAAGCTCGTTATAGTACTCTGCATATTCACGAAGATTCATCATATCCATACGACGAGTCTGCTGTGATACTGCAAACATACCGTCATAAGTGAACTTCGCCTCGCCTGCCTTACCACGCTTTGTAGTGATGAGAACGACACCGTTCGCACCCTGTGCACCGTAGATCGCTGTTGCAGAAGCATCCTTGAGGATCTCCATGCTTACGATATCTGCAGGGTTGATTGTCGAGAGAGGTGAAATTGTAGATACAGATCCGTTTCCGAGAGCATCACCAAGACCGAAGTCACGGCCTGAAGATCCGCCACCCTGAACGATAACACCGTCGATGACGTAGAGAGGCTCTGCGTTAGCGTTGATGGTAGCCTGTCCGCGGACACGGATCGATGATGACGAACCAGGTGCTCCTGAAGTCTGGACTGCTGTCACACCGGCAGCACGACCCTGGAGAGTCTGGTCAAGAGATGAAACGATGGAACCTTTGATGGACTCCTCGCTCATCGAAACTGATGATCCGGAAAGGTCACTTCTCTTCATCGTACCGTAACCTACGACTACGACTTCGTCCAGAAGCTGCTTGTCTTCCTGCAGAGTTGCATTGTAGACATTCTGACTTCCCACGAGAAGCTCAACATCCTTGTAACCGATGGAAGAAATGACGATTGTCGCTCCCTGAGGCACGCTCAATGTCCATTTTCCATCCAGATCTGTAACGGCACCGTTTGAGGTACCCTTCTCAATGACGCTCGCTCCTGCAACAGGACCAACCTCGTCAACGACTGTACCGCTGACCTGTTTGGTCTGTGCCATGAGCGATATGCTCAGAAAGAGCATCGCCAAGCAAGTAAATAGTTTACTTTTCATGTTACTGAATTTTGGTTAATAATTATGGGTATAACTAGTTGTTATATTTATCAAAGAACTGCTGCTTCGCCACAGGCCAGCCAGGCTGCTGCCACACATTGTGACCGGACTCGGGATAGCATATCCATGATTTTTCTGTCTTGATGTGGTTGTATCCGGCGAAGTTGGTATGAGGAGGACATGTGATATCCTGAAGACCTATGGCCATGATGACAGGACACTCTATCCTGTCTGTAAAGTTCTTCACATCGAAATAGCTGAGGGTCATGTAAAGGTCTTCGTCACTGATTCCTTTCTCTTTCGCTGCCTTGAGAATCGGCTCTGCAGGCCAGTGTGCAAGAGCGAAATAGTCCTTATAGTCGTTGAGGAACGGCGCAGAAGGAGCTATTGCTCTGATCCTGTGGTCAAGAGAGGCCGCTACGAGAGTCAGGGCACCACCCTGACTTTCACCGTATGCGAAAACGCGTGTGAGGTCGGTCTGAGGGAGAGAGCAGATGAAATCTACAGCCCTTACGGCGTCGGCGAATGCTCCTCTATAATAATATGTCTCCTTGTCTTCGAGTCCGCGGACACACCAGTCTCCTTCCTCTCCCGGCATCCGGTTGAAGGCCTGGTTGCGGATGCAGAGCTGGAACTCTATCATCTGAGGATTGTCCGAAGGATGGGGATAGTACACGTCACTTCCGTATCCCATGTAGGAAATCATGGCAGGATACTTTCCCTCTGCCACAGGCAGATAAAGAAGTCCGCTGGCGGTTTCGCCGCCAAAGGACTTCATCTCGACACGATATGCCTTGCGGATATCGTTGGAATGTTCCTCAAGAAGAGTGTATTCCGGTTCCATCTCTACCGCTGCAAGCTGAGCAAGAGTGTTTTCCCAGAAAGCATCGAAATCAGGCTGCTTGTCCTGCTCCGAAACTATCTGCTCAGGGTTGAAACCGAGGTTGGTTCGGGCAAGTTCAACCTTTGTTCCGTCGTTGAGGGCGAGACTCAGCACCGCCTGATAGAAACCTGGCTTGAGGTCAAGCTTGAATACAGATTTGTTCTTCAAGGACTTTACAGGTTCGCCGAAATCCGTATACACATCAAGAACGAGGTCCTTGACATCATACTCTGACTGTTCCATACCCACCTCAACTACATGAGGGCCTTTGCCTGTGAAAATTCCTGAAGTCTTGTCAAGTACGAACCAGGCTTTCGGAAGAAGAGCCTTTTCTATAGATTGAGAAGCCTTTCTTATGACAGATACTGTAGACTCATCTGACAGGTATACGGAATTAAGTCCCTGCTGCTCCTGACCTGGATCTCCACAGTAATCGTCACCAGGTTTCCAATAAAGGTTTGTTTCTGACTGACCTGCGAGGCCGCCCCATCCCCAGAAATTAAGTCCGGCAAACAATCCTTCCTCTGCTGCAGATTCCGCTATGCGTCCGAAGACATGTGCGTAATACTCGTCACGTGCAGTTGTAGAAGTACCTTTCTTGAACTGGAAGTCGTCTCTAGGGAATCCGAACTCTTCGAGAACTACAGGCTTTCCGTACTTTGCGGCAATCGCAAGATGGGAGTCGATATATTCGTCTGTATTGGCGATAGCGACAGGAAGATTGGTCTTGAGGGTGTTCTCACGTACCCAGTTCCAGTTGTACGGCCAGATATGGATGTTCATGTAATCGATATCAGGGCATGAATGTATCTTCTCGAAGAGATCCATATCACCCTCGCATCCCCACATGCCTTCGCTGCCGGAAGACACCATGTGATTAGGGTCGATCGACTTGATGAGGGCAGCTGTAGTCCACATGTAATCCACAAATGCAGCCTGACCAAGGGAATCGGCTCTGAAGCAGCGAGGCTCATTTCCGATCTGCCATGAGAATATGGCGGGATCTTCTGAATAAGGTTTGCCGGTGATCGTGTTGGTACGGCTCACGACATGTCTTACATGATCGTAGAACAGTTCTTTAGCCTTGTCGTTGGTCACAAAATGCGAAACGGATTCCATGAACGGCACATATCCCACCTCTGCCGGGATAAGAGACTTTCCTGCTCCTGCCCACTCAAGGTACATTCCGTAACCGCCTGACCACTCCCATGAGTTGTTGAGGAAGAGCACCGCCTTCATATCGCGTTCTGCCATCTCGGCAAGGAGATAGTCAAGACCACGAAAAAGCGTGTCGTTATAGACTCCCGGCTCCTTCTGGAGAGTCGGAGTCACACGGGTAGGCACGCCGTCAGGTCCGTCGCCGCCGACAAGAACACGAAGGTTCACAAGTCCCAGGGACTTGAGCGAGTCGAGCTCGGCCTCAAGGCGAGCTCTGTCGCCTCCGGCACCTTCGCTGCCGAGGATGGGACCATACCAGAAGTTGGTTCCGATGAAATGTGAAGGATAATTCTCAGAGACGAAGAGACCGTCTTCCACATGAGCGAAAGAAGGTCTTTGATTCTGACACGAACCCAGCAACAGAACCAGAGCGCTTGTCAGAACCGAAAGAAGTTTAAAAGATTTCATCCAGTTTTAGTGTCAATCTGTTATTATGCGATACAAATATAAATAAAAAATCGCCCTCTGTAATATCAGAAGACGATTTTTTAAGGTCATAAAGACAAATCCGACCTATATTTGATACAAATTTACAGACCTCTCTTTTCTGCAAGCTCCACCTGAACACCTTCCATCTTCTTCTTTGTAAGAGGATAGAACCATACGATGAATACTGCAAGTGCTGCAATAGCTGCAGGAACAAAGCTCATAAGCATACGGAGACCCATGATTGCTGTCTCTGTCTGAACCGCACCTGCGATGGTGTTATAGCCGAAGGCAGCAAGAAGCCACATCACGGCCGATCCGCCGAGAGCACCACCGAACTTCTGTGCCATGGAAGCAGATGAGAAGATAAGTCCTGTAGATGATGTTCCTTCCTTGAATTCAGTATAATCCGCAACGTCAGCATACATGCTCCAGATAAGCGGAGACATCACTCCTGAGAATACGCAGATCACAATCTGAAGACCGAGCATCGCCCAATATCCACCTGCTGTAGGAGGAAGGAAGAAGAATACCACGCTCAAGCCGGCAAGAGCTGCCATTGAAAGCATGTATGTGGACTTCTTTCCAAGATTCTTTGAAAGAGGAACTGCGAGAACGACTCCGACCATATTGGCAACCTCACCCATTGAAAGGAAGATACCTGCCGAAACGAGGAATGCCCACTGCGGAGCAAGCTCGACTGATTTCTGGAGGTAATCTGCAAAGAAATATGCGGCTGTCGTTCCACGAACTGTATTGAAAAGGTTTGAAGCAAGAGCAGCGCCCACAAGAATCCACCAAGGCTTGTTCTTGAGGAGAAGCTTGAGGTCCTTGCCTACAGAAACGGTAGATTCACTCTTCACATACTCCTTCGTCATGAGGAAGCTGAGTATGAATAAGATGAAACAGCACGCCGCAATGACGATCATTGCGTGCTGCCATGCTTCCGGATTTGTGGAAATCGATGCGAGTCCGCCTTCAGCGCCTTCAACAGCTACACGTGTCTTGTCGAACATGTTGCAGAGAGGTTCCCATACACCGAGAGCGATGAAGCTACCTGCATATGCGAAGAACATTCTGTATGAAGAAAGTACGGATTTCTCGTCCGAATCCGCAGTCATCACATTGAGAAGAGAACCGTAAGGTACATTGATACCTGTGTACACGGTCATCATCAGGATGTAAGTGACATAAGCCCAAACTGTCTTGCCGTTTTCAGGAGTAGTGAAGAGCAGTACTCCGCAGACTGCAAACGGAAGAGAGAAGAACAGGAGATATGGACGGTATTTACCCCATCTTGTCTTCGTTCTGTCCGCAAGGATACCCATCATAGGATCAGATACCGCGTCCCAGAGACGTGTAATGAGCATCAGCATTCCCGCATCAGCAAGGCTGAGTCCGAACACGTTCGAATAGAAGAACGGAAGGAAGTACGAGAAAAGCTTCCAGAACATCGATGACGACATGTCACCGAAACCGTAGCCGATTTTCTGTGATAATTTCATTGGTTATCAGTTTTTATTTGAATCCCCGGCCGTGACCGGGGATAAGATTACATGAATATTACTTCAGGTTCTTGTCGATAAGACGGTTGAGTCTCTTGACTGACTCGCCTGTAGTAAGAGCGTCAGGCTCTGTATTCATACAGTAGTCTACGAGACGGTCAACTGTCGATGTAGCTACATGCATGCGTGTGTCGCTTGATGCGTAGTAGATGAACACCTTTCCATCCTCATCCACGATCCAGCCGTTGGTGAAGAGGACGTTCATTACGTCACCGATGTACTCCTCACCCTCCGGTACCATGAAGAATCCTGCAGGATCTGCGATCATCTTGGTAGGATCCTCGAGAGATGTCATGTACATGTAGAGGACATAACGGAGACCTGATGCACAGCCGCGTACTCCGTGTGCGAGGTGGAGCCAGCCCTTGTCAGTCTTGATAGGGTGCGGACCTTCACCGTTCTTCACCTCCTTGATTGTGTGGTAGTATCTCTGGTTGATGATCTTCTCCTCAGTCACGACTGCCTTCTCCATGCTGTCCACGAGTGCCCAGCCGATTCCGCCGCCGCTGCCGGCGTCGATGAATCCGTCCTGCGGACGGGTGTAGAGAGCATACTTGCCGTCTACGAACTCAGGGTGGAGAACCACGTTACGCTGCTGCGACTTTGACTCGAGGTCCGGAAGACGCTCCCAGTTCACGAGGTCCTTTGTACGTGCGATACCAGCTGCTGCAACTGCTGACGAAAGGTCACCTGCAGGGGCATTCGGATCCTTGCGCTCAACGCAGAAGATACCGTAGATCCATCCGTCCTCGTGCGCTGTAAGTCGCATGTCATATACGTTTGTAGCAGGCTCGCCATACTCAGGCATAGTGATAGGGCGGTCCCAGAACTTGAAGTTGTCAACTCCGTTAGGGCTCTCTGCTACAGCAAAGAAAGACTTGCGGTCAGCACCCTCGACACGTACTACGAGGATATACTTTCCGTTCCACTTGATGGCACCTGAGTTAAGTGCAGCGTGGATACCATAGCGCTCCATAAGATATGGATTAGTCTCCTTGTTAAGGTCATATCTCCAGAAAAGCGGAGAATGGTCTCCTGTGAGGATTGGATACTTGTAACGCTCGTAAACGCCGTTTCCTTCGATAGCCTCGTTCTTTCTGGTAATGAGGGCCTCGTGCTCAGCCTTAAGCCACTCAAGTCTCTGTTCAAAAGTCATAATCTTGTAATTTATTTAATGAATAACATATTTTCAATCGATGCAAATGCCTTGAAGTCCTCTACGGAATCATGGCCGGGATAAGGGGCGTAGAAATGGTGCTGCATGTTCTCGTCGCAGGCATTTCTCCATAGCAGGACGTATGATACCGGATAATCCTTTATGGCCGGATAAAGTACTTCCGTCCACCATCTTTCATATTTGACTCCTTCCCATCCGGCCTCGGTCACGGCTATCATCAGCCCATGTTCCTTGGCAAATGCTGAAATCACATCAAGAGAATACTTCATCCTCCCGACATATACTTCATTTTCTGTAAACTGGTAGAAATCGACACCTATCATATCAACGATCTCGTCGCCAGGATAACGTTCCTCCACGTCCAGAGGATCGCTTCCGCATGAATCCGGGGAATATGACCAAACCAGGTGGTCCAGTCCCCTCTCCTTGGTCATATAATCGTACGTCATGCTCCATAGAGCCTTGTACTGCTCTGTGGTACACCAGTCCTGACCCCACCAGAAGTAGTTCTTTGTATGTTCATGCCATGGGCGGAAGATGACAGGTATCATCCTGCCGTCATCGGTCTTGAGGGATTCCAGATAATCAGCTGCCTTCCTGAGCCATCCCATGAACATTTCATGATTGCTGCCGCCGGGAATTATCGAAGCGACCGCTTCGGTCGACGACGTGTCCCACGTGTCGCCTCCGGTCAGAGGATTGCGCGGGTGCCATGAAAAAGTAATGACTCCTCCCCTCTCATGATGAGCCTTCACTGACTCTCTCATCTGGTTGAAGTCATTCTTGTCGATATTTAAAGGGGAATCAAGTTCGATTCCTCCGAGGTCCAAACCATAAAGTGCAGGGTATACACCTGCAACATCCTCTATATCAGTCTTGTTGAAATCCGTTGCATCTGAAGCGATCTTCCAAGAATGGCCATACAGAAAGCTATCCTGATGGCCGAACATTATCTTTCCGTCTTCAATCTGCTTTGAAAGACGGGACAAGAGGGCTTCTGCAGGAGTATTGACAGCTTTCATGGTTCTTGACAAATTCATCATAAAGATACAACTATTTATTTATAACATGCAAAATTATATCATCGCTTAATCCCAAACAAATACATATTTATCAAATGATTATACTTTTTTTGCATAATTGTGCGCAGAGACAGACAAATGGTTTTCCACGCAAGTCATAATGATTGTTTTTGATTATATTTGCGCCAAACCCTTACAGAAATGTCAACAACAGATAAAACATCAGCAGAGCTGCTGGCGGCACAGGCGCTGGCATCGCAGGTAAAGAAGGAACTTACAGAAAACATCCTTCCGTATTGGATCAACAAGATGTGTAAGCCGGAAGGCGGATTCTATGGTCAGATCAACGGCAGTGAAGAACTCGTCGCAGACGCTCCTGTCGGTAACATCATGACAGCCAGAGTCCTCTGGACATTCGCATCGGCGTACAGGATCCTCGGCAACCAGGAGTATCTTGAGATGGCCCTCAGGGCCAAGAAACTTCTCCTCGAGAAGTTCGTGGACCCCGAATTCGGCGGAACATATTGGTCAATCAACGCAGACGGTACCCCGCTCGACACAAAGAAGCAGATCTACGCGATCGCATTCTCCATCTACGGACTGTCGGAACTCAACCGCGCGACCGGCGACGCCGAAGCGCTCGAATATGCGATAAAGCTCTTCCGCTCGATCGAAGACCACAGCTTCGACAATGAGAAGGACGGTTATTTCGAGGCATTCACCCGCACATGGGAAAAGATCGAGGACATGCGCCTCAGCGACAAGGATGCCAATGAAAGCAAGACCATGAACACTCACCTCCACATCCTGGAGGCTTACACATGCCTTTACCGCGTATGGAAGAACCCTCTTCTGGAGAAGCAGCTCCGCGGTCTGATCGAAATCTTCGAAAACAGGGTGCTCGGCGAAGACGGCCACCTCAAGCTGTTCTTCAACGACGACTGGCACTGCGGATACGACATCTTCTCATACGGCCACGACATCGAGGCTTCATGGCTGATCCACGAGGCCGCTCTCGTGCTCGGAGACGCCGAGGTCCTTGCAAGAATGGATAAAGTTGTACCTGATGTCTACAAGGCAGCCATGGAAGGTTTCAACGAGGAAGGCGCCATGATCTATGAAAAATCCGGAGACCATGTAGATGGAGACCTCCACTGGTGGGTACAGGCCGAGACGATCGTAGGCTGCTTCAACATCTGGGAGCATTTCGGCAAGACCGAAGCCCTTGAAGAGGCCCTCAGATGCTGGGACTACTGCAAGGCGAGGATCATCGACAAGGAGAACGGCGAATGGTACTGGAGCGTACGCGCAGACGGCACCACCAACCATGATGACGACAAGGCCGGCTTCTGGAAATGTCCATACCACAACGGACGTATGTGCATGGAGGTTGTCGAGCGCATGATGCATATGTAATCAAACGACAGTTGACTATGAAAAGATTCATCCTGATGCTTGCGCTGGCGGTTGCGTCCTTCAGCGCAACAGCCCAGGGGTACACCAACCCTGTGGTCACAGGCTTCTGCCCTGACCCGAGCATCTGCCGTGTAGGCGAAGACTACTATCTGGTAGCCAGCAGCTTCCAGTACTTCCCGGGAGTTCCGCTCTACCACAGCAAGGACCTTGTGAACTGGAAGCAGGTGGGACACGTACTGACCCGCGACTCGCAGCTTCAGCTCGAGAACGCGAATTCCAGCCAGGGCATCTTCGCACCGACCCTCCGTTACCACAACGGCAAGTTCTACATGATCACGACAAATATCTCCAGCCTCGGCAACTTCATCGTGACGGCGGAAGATCCTCTTGGAGAATGGTCGGACCCTATTCCGGTGAAGATGGGCGGCATCGACCCTTCGCTCTTCTGGGACGAGGACGGCAGCTGCTGGTACACCGGTTCGACCGGCACAAGTGTGATGATAAGCCAGATCAATCCTGACACAGGAGAGATACTTTCGACACCGAAAGTGGTCTGGAACGGCATGGGAGGCAGGTATCCCGAGGCTCCGCATATCTACAAGAAGGACGGATGGTACTACCTCATGATCGCCGAAGGCGGAACTGAGTTCGCGCACAGCGAGACCATCGCCCGCAGCCGCAACATCGAAGGACCGTACGATCCCGCACCGCACAACCCGATCATGACCCACTTCGCCTCATCGGCGCAGGCCAACCCGATCCAGGGTGTGGGCCACGCCGACCTGGTCGAGGCACATGACGGTTCATGGTGGCTGGTATGTCTTGCCTTCCGCGTCAACCACGGACTCATCCACCTTCTCGGACGCGAGACCTTCCTCGCTCCGGTACGTTGGGACAAGAACGCATGGCCGGTAGTAAACGGAAACGGCGAGATTTCCCTCAAGATGGACGTCCCTACCCTTCCTCTCAAGCCTTTTGAGCCGGAGCCTGCGCGCAACGAATTCGATGAGCCTCTCGGACCGGAATGGTCATGGCTGCGCAATCCTGTCAAGGAGCGTTACAGCATCGAGGGCGGCAAGCTCCGCATGTGGGGATCTGCTGAGGGTCTCAACGAGCTCCGCAACTCCCCTTCATTCGTGGGATACCGTCAGAAGGAATTCGACTTCACGGCGGAGACCTGCGTGCAGCTTGGAAACGCACGCAACGGAGACAAGGCGGGAATGACTGTCTACATGGACTACAACGGACATTATGACGTATATGTAGAGAAGAAGGGAGGAAAGATGGTGATCGGAACCAACTACACCTTCGGCCCTGTGAACCACGTAGAGGAAATCCCTGTGAACGCTTCGAAGGTATGGCTCCGCCTCACAGGAAACCGTATGCAGTACCACCTCTGGTACTCTACAGACGGCAAGAACTTCAAGGAAGCCGGCGTCGCTGACGCACGCTTCATCAGCACCGAGACCCTAGGAAACTTCACCGGCATCATGCTCGGTCTCTGGGCTCAGTCCCCTTCTCAGAAGGGTTACGCTGACTTCGAGTATTTCGAATACAGATAAAAAAATCATCGGCTCGACGAGCCGATGATTTTTTGTATTCTATCTCGCTACATCGCGGAAGTGGAAGCTTTGGCGATCAGGGATTCGACCTCCTTGCGGTCCATGGCACCGTCGAGGCAGATGAACTGGGTTTCCGTGCCGTCATTAGCGATGAACAGGAAACTTTCGACTGTCTTTGCATCCCCTGCCGTGTACATACGCAGTTTGTCTCCGCTGTCCTTGACTTCCATCAGCATTTCATATTTTCCCTTGTTTATCAAAGTGGTGACCTCCTTGTAGAGTTCCGAAGCCAGAGTCTTTTCGCTGATGTCCAGCATGTAGAATCCGGTGAATGAACGTATCAGAGGAACAAGGTCCATCTTTTCTCCATTGCCCATATCTACGTTCAGCTCCGGAATCTGGCCGATGAGCTTGAACATTGCAGGCGATATGTATACCGCTGAGACTCCTTCAGAGTCAGAATACTTGTTGTAGAGGCGCTTGCCTTCCTGGGCGAATGCTCCGGCTGCCATGAGGAGCATTACTGTTATTGCTATAATCTTTTTCATGTTTTTTTCTGTTTATACCCCTTTCTGAGGGGCTATGTTGACATTGATCCCGGTTACGACGGAATGTTATTCTTCTGAAAAGACAGATGTGGCCCTGTCGATTATCGTTTCGGACTTGTCTGCCATTGCGAGGGCTTTGTTCATGCCCTCCGACATGGTCGAGAATGCCTTTTCCAGTTCTGCGTATGCAAGATATGGATCTGTGAACGTGTCTTTCGGTTCGCTCTGCCACCTTGCTATACCTAGGCCGATGCCTATCAGAAGGAGCACGGAGGCAGCAACGCCTATCACTGGGACCAGACGGATTTTCCGAGGTTCCTCTTTCATGGTTTCCAGTTTGTTCTGGGCATCCAGTTCGGCTTCCAGCCTTTGTCTGAAGCCTTCCGGAACCGCAATGGCTTCATCCTGAGAGACTGCTTCCAGCTGCTCAAGAGAGATATCTTCTATTTCCTTCAATGACTTCATATTCTTAACTTTTGCTTTAGAGTTTTTCTTGCTGTGCTTATAAGTACCCTTACATGTACTTGTGAAAGGCCTGTCCTTTCCGATATTTCCTTGTAATCGAGATCTTCGATGACCATCATCTTCATCACCCGGGCCTGCGTCTGAGGGAGCCGGTCGATTTCTTCCATGACCTTTTTCAGAATGTCCCTTGCGGCGAGTCGTTTCTCGGGAGGAGCGTCTGCCAGCGGAACTCCGGCTTCCAACGGCTCGGCCTTTCTGATTTCCCGCCTTCTTATCCTGTCTATACAGATGTTCTTCAGAAGGGACATTCCGTATGCCGCCGGGCTCCTGAGATCTGTCAGGTTCGCGTGGGATTTCCATATCTTCAGGTAGAGTTCCTGGACGGCATCCTCCGCATCCTGCTGAGATTCAAGCAGATAGTATGCAGCCCGATAGAACCTCTCCGCCAATGGCATCCATATGTTCCTGAAATCCGTCATTTATTCATTTCTATGATATCCGCTATCTTTTCCGTGCTGATCTTGCCGAAGAGACAAATTAGGGCGCAGTCCTGGGGGACAAATAGGATGATGTCATCTATTCTTTCACCGTTGCCGGAGGAAGTTCCGTAGAGATTCATGGTTTCGCCGTTATCCTTGACTTCAAGGATCTTTTCAGAGTTCTCCAGTACCTTTTCCACCTTGGCTGCGAACTCCTGTCTGGTTTCAGGATCGGCTGACTCATATTCCATCACGACCACCCTGTTCAGTCCGTCAAGAATTTCCAGCGCCTGTCTGTCTTCTGGAGACTCTGCAGCGGCCTTGGCAATAACTCTTACAAGTCCAAGTCCCAGACCTCCTACAGAAACCGTTTCAAATCCCTGTTTATTATTATACTCCCTCACAAGGCTTGTCACTGCAGCCGATTCAGATTTCCTGGATGCAGCTCCAGCCGTCATTCCAGATCCGGCCGTCAATGCCGCAAGCAGCACTATCGCTATAAATTTCTTCATGTCAATTTTCTTTTAGTCCGTTAAACATTTTCCTGAGCGCTCACCTATATAGACGCACCTGCCTCGGATCTGTTAATGACAAATTTAGAAACTTTTTACCTGCATTTGTCTGCTTTGCATAATCTCTTGTCGGCTGAGTGCATGCTTTTCATGACGTTGCCGACAGCTCTCTTTAAATAAACCGTTAACAATCAATACATTATACAAAAACCACTGTCGGCTGAGTGCATGAACTTATGCACTCAGCCGACAGTAACGCAGTTCAATCAGAGCTGTGACATTATAAATTGACTTTCCTTTTGAAGTCTATATAGTCACGACCCACTACACCTTGCCATTCCATCTTCCATATCATTTCAGAGTCGTTGAGTTTGGTAACTCTATATTGATGCTCTTGCTCGTCTATACGAGTTAAGGTCAGGACCCCGTCAGAAAGGGTATATGTTCCATTCATTGAAAATGACTCGCCAGACAGATCCCCACTAGTGAATGTGATTCTCTCGGTATAACTGCCAGTCTCATAGAACGTGTAATGCTGTGAATACTCTGTCGGCCAGACAGTTTCCCATGCACCGACCAGCAATGACTGATCTATCGTTGCCTGCTCCGTCTCGTAGTTCTTGGAACATCCCGCCAGACAGATTATTGATGCCAGAAAAAGAAAAAAATATCTCATGATTCTAACTGTTTTCAGGGATTATTCTGTTCATATACATATACTCTTGTTTCGTCAGCGAGTTGTCAAGTATCTTTAACGTCATTTCTGTCTCGTTGAGTTTGACCACTTCAAATTTCTGTATGCCGTTAAACGAGAGGATTCCGTCATAGAAAGTGTAGGTACCAGAGTTAAAGCTATATTCGCCACCCCAGACTTCATCAAGGTATTTGAACTTATACGTGTAGATACCACCCTCGTAGAACGTGTAACGGATCGAATACTCCATCGGCCACAATTCCTCCCACGTACCGAGCAGTAACAATGCAGAATCCGTTTCCTGCTCAAGTTCCTGATTCTTGGAACATCCGCAGAAACAAATCAAAGTTACCAAAAACAGTAAGATTTTTTTCATGATACAATACCTTTAAGTAAGTTAAACATCGGGGCTTTGCAAAAATAATAATTTCTATGGTACTATGGTTACCCCGGAATCCCAAATAACATTCCAATTCTTATCTGATCCATATGTGGTATTGATAAGGTTTACATTATACTGGCATATTACCGCGTTAATGTATAATGTATTGTTTAAAAGTTCGTTGTAAATTTAATGTTAAGAAAGAAGTTAATATGTATTTTTGTATCTGAAATTTATTTCACTTCGAATATATAACAAATTGAAAATCATTGGGTTACAAGAGTAAAATAAATTAAATTATTTCACGCTTGTAACCCAATGATAATCAAAGGACTAATAATGCTTCCTGAAATATAAATCAGCCTATAACTTCAAGAAAATCTAACTTATGTTCGGCATCTGAGTTCTTAACAATACCTTTAAGACGATTCTTGATAATCCGGACAGCGTTTTCGCTACACCCCATGAAATGTGAAATAATCGTCGAATTGAAACCAAGAGCCAGGTATCCAAATAATGTATAGTATCTCTTGTTCAATGTTGGTAATTCTGTCCGAAGTTTTGTCATCATTCCATTGAGTTCCTCATCTAGATTCCTATCAAATCTGGTACTATTTTCGATATCTTTTCGAAGTTCGTCAATAAGCGATACCACTCGCTTATATATCAGTCGTTCTGCATCGACTCTATCCTCTGTCTGAAGATATTTTTCAAACAGAATCTGAAGGGTTTCATATTTTGTTTTATACATAGAGATGTACTTCTTCTGCAGAGAAGAATAAGTACCATTCTTGAATTCATCAAGTTGACGGCTTACCTCTCCTGCATATCTGATATAATACACCTTTTCTTCTTCTTTCTTACATCTATAGCGTATTATAGAAATACACATCAAAGACAAAATAAAAAGGGTAGAAATTATTACAATCCAGAGAATTAGACTACGTATTCTTATTATATTTTCTGATATTTCGTACTGAGATTGGTAGTAATCTCTCTGTGCTATGGAAATAGATTGTTTTAAGATTTGAACGACCTCTTCATTATTTATATCAGAAAATTTCTCGAAATAATCTAAGCTCTCAACATCTCGACCTTGTGCCTTAGCTATAGCATATTGCCAATAATACGCAGTTCCTGAAGTATCAATCAGAACTAACTTATCTAGAATCTTTTGAGCAGCATCGTTATTTGAGGTTTTTACCAATGCATATGCCCATACCCAATAATCCTGATATGACATATATTTTCCATGGCCAACTTCTATCGCTTTCTCATAATACACTATAGTTGTCTTGTAATCAGGATTGGGACAAGTTCCCTTAAGAAAAGCATAGTCTCTATTAGCCTTAAGAATTATTGTTTCATTATTTGCTTTATTTAACAGAAGATCTTCAAGGATTGACTCAGCTTCTTCATAATTTCCATTGCTCATATACGATTGAGCAAGCCTTAACTTTGCGACATCAATATAATCAACAGCATTTATTGCCGCATATATCCTCAATGCTGACTTTATACATTCTAATTCATCCAAATCATTGTAGTTCAAATCATATATATTAGCTTTCAACATTTGGATAAAACCTAAATAAAGACTGTCACATACGACTGCTATAGGCTCTGCCTTGGAAAGCTCAGATATGGATTTATCATACTGTTCATTATAATAGTATGCAAGACCCTTATAGTATAAAGATCGAACTAGATTTCTTTTATCGCCGTGGTTCTGGTAATACTTTAACGCGACATTGGATAGAGAATCATCAGTGACATCAATATAATTCTTATCAAGCGCCATTGCATGCAGGAGGGCATGATGGGCACGAAGATGCTCATTCTTGAGAAGAGTGCGGTCCATCGTGTCAAGTACAGCCAGGGCACTGTCAGGACGTTCCATTATATAGGATTCGACATCCTTAAGGATTTCATTGACTCTGTGTGAAGAGCACCCGTCTAAAAGAAACAGTGAGAGGAAAATAAACAGCAAAGTCCGTTTCATAAAATACTTATACGATATATTATGCAAAGTAACTGTTTTTTGAAGATAATTGCTACCCTTATGGCAGCTTTCCCTTTTCCTTAACACTCCTACGTAAAACATAAATTACTGACAAACAACTCCTTATAATAAATGCGTGCTACCAAAGGGGAGCACGCATTTACTATAAAATGTTTATTATTAGCGATTTACATAAGCCAGCGGGCACCGTATCTCTCTGCGAAGCGAGCCGGGTCCGTTGGTTTTGATATTTCGAACTGATTACTTGGTGGTAAGGTAGTTGAGAACCTTGACAAGGTCGTCGGTCTTGTTCCAGTTGATGTCGTTTTCCTTGAGGAAAGCCTTGAAAGCCTTCTTGTCGAGGCCTTCCATATCGTTGACGCTCTTCTTATTGGCTACTATGAGCTGGTTTCCGATGACAAGGTATGTCTCTTCCAGGACAGGAAGCTTCTCGGCATCGTTCTTCATAGCGAGAAGGTCCTTATAGACGTCTGTCATAAGGTAGCCGTTGTACTGGTTGAGGGCGTTCTCGTTATAGAGGAACGACTTGGTGGTCGTACTGGTAAGGGATGAAGAACCATAGGCACCGTCATCCTTGATGACAGAAGAATAGTTCGCCTTGTATTCCTTTACGATGTAGCCACCTTCGGTCTCAGCAAGAATCTTGAGCATCTTGCCGGCAACGAAATGGAACTTGTCCTCTCCGACCACCAGACCTGTAACTCCCCATGTGTCGGCCTCCTTGATGCGACCGTTCTTACCCACGTAATGGAGCGAACTGAGGCTGAGGTGGACATTGTACAGAGCTCTTACAGGTGCCTTTCCGACACGCATCAGTTCGCCTGCCTTGAATTCAGGGTACAGATACGGCCACTTGGTTGTCGGTTCATCCTGTGCAAGTGCTGTGGCAGCCATCAATGCTGCCATGCACACAAGAAGAAGTCTTTTCATGATATATTACTCTTTATGTTCTGCCTTTGATTCGAGGAAGAGTTCGTCCATCTGCTCCTGGTCGATGTATGAAGGAGAGTCGATCATCACGTCGCGGCCCTGGTTGTTCTTAGGGAATGCGATGTAGTCACGGATGGTCTCCTGGCCGCCGAAGAGCGAGCATACGCGGTCAAAGCCGAAGGCGAGACCGCCATGAGGAGGAGCACCGAACTTGAACGCGTTGATGATGAATCCGAACTTGTATTCCGCATCTTCCTTGCTGATGCCGAGGACTTCGAACATACGCTCCTGCATTGCCGCCTCATGGATACGGATCGATCCGCCGCCGAGCTCTGTACCGTTGAGGACGAAGTCGTATGCGTTTGCACATACCTTCTCAAGGTCTTCCTTCTTGTCGCTGTAGAAGAGGTCAAGGTGCTCAGGCTTAGGTGCTGTAAACGGATGGTGCATGGCGTAGAAACGCTGTGTCTCGTCATCCCACTCCACGAGAGGGAAATCCACTACCCAGAGAGGTGCGAAGTTGAACGGATCGCGGAGACCGAGGCGGTTACCCATCTCGATACGGAGTACTCCGAGCATGTTCTGGGTCTTTCTCTTCGCGCCGCAGAGAACGAGCATCATGTCGCCCTTCTTTGCGCCGAGACGGTCAGCTACTGCCTGGAGCTGCTCTGGAGTATAGAACTTGTCGATTGAAGACTTGATGCTTCCGTCCTCATTGATCTTGATATAAACAAGTCCCTTTGCGCCTACCTGAGGTCTCTTCACCCACTCTGTGAGTTCGTCGATCTGCTTACGTGTATAGTTTGCAGTACCCTCAACGTTGATTGCACCGATATAGTCGACGCTGTCGAACACAGAGAAACCGCAACCCTTCACGAGGTCTGTGATCTCGTGGATCTTCATGTCGAAACGGATGTCCGGCTTGTCACTTCCGTAGAAATCCATCGCGTCGTACCAGCTCATGCGAGGGATACGCTCTGCGATCTCTACGTCCAGGACGTTCTTGAAGAGGGTTCTCATCATGCCCTCGAATGTGTTGAGTACGTCTTCCTGCTCCACGAACGACATCTCGCAGTCGATCTGTGTGAACTCAGGCTGACGGTCGGCACGGAGGTCCTCGTCACGGAAGCAGCGTACGATCTGGAAGTAGCGGTCGTAGCCGGCTACCATGAGGAGCTGCTTGAAGGTCTGAGGAGACTGAGGAAGGGCGTAGAACTGACCAGGGTTCATGCGTGAAGGCACGACGAAGTCACGTGCCCCCTCAGGAGTTGACTTGATGAGGTATGGGGTCTCGATTTCGAGGAAGTTCTGTGCATCGAGGTAGTTGCGTACCTCATGAGCGATCTGGTGACGGATCTTGAGAGCTCTCTGGAGAGGACCTCTACGGAGGTCGAGGTAACGGTATTTAGCTCTGAGCTCCTCGCCGCCGTCGCTGTCTTCCTCGATTGTGAATGGAGGAGTATTGGCCTTGTTGAGAACCTTGATCTCGCTGAGGCTGATCTCGATGTCGCCTGTGTCCATCTTAGGGTTCTTGCTCTGACGCTCGATAACATCTCCGGTAACCTGGAGCACCCACTCACGTCCGAGGCTTGCCGCTGCGTCCTGGAGTTCCTGTGCTGCATGGGCATCCACAACAAGCTGGGTGATGCCGTAACGGTCACGAAGGTCAACGAAGGTCATACCTCCGAGCTTTCTGCTCTTCTGTACCCATCCGGCCAGGGTCACTGTCTGGCCTACATTTTCTATGCGGAGTTCTCCGCAGGTATGTGTTCTGTACATATGATTTGATTGATTTATTTCCTACTAAAATCTGACAAAAGTAATCAAATTATATGGAATATAGAGGTGTCAGCTGGTAAAATGAATTATATTTGTGGAAATTTATAAGTCAATTATGGAAGTTAGAGCGAAGAAGGCCCTTGGCCAGCATTTCTTGACAGACCTGTCGATAGCGCAGCGTATCGCTGATGCGCTTATCGTACCTTGTCCTGGCGTTGAAACGATTAACGATGCATCCAATCCGATGCCGGCGCTGGAGGTAGGTCCGGGTATGGGAGTGCTTACACAGTATGTGCTCCAAAGGCCTGAGGTGGACCTGCGTATGGTGGAAATCGATACGGAATCTGTTGATTATCTGCTGGTTCACTTTCCACAGGTAAATGGAAAGCTCATCGAGGCCGACTTCCTGAAACTCAAGCTGGAGTCATTCTTCCCCGGACAGTTCTGTGTAATAGGAAACTTCCCGTACAATATCTCCTCACAGATCTTCTTCAAGGTCCTGGACTACAAGGAACAGGTACCGCAGGTAGTCTGCATGATCCAGAAGGAGGTTGCAGAACGCATCGCAGAGAAGCCCGGCACCAAGACTTACGGCATCCTCTCTGTTCTTCTCCAGGCATGGTATGACATAGAATATCTCTTTACGGTAGGAGAAGGCGCATTCAACCCGCCGCCAAAGGTAAAATCAGCCGTGATCAGACTTGTACGTAATCAGCGTACATCATTGGGCTGCGACGAAAACCTGTTCAAGACAGTGGTAAAGACCGGTTTCAACCAGCGCCGCAAGACCCTCCGTAATTCCCTCAAACCTCTGATCCGTGCCAAGGCGGACCGCCTCGGATGGTCTGAAGAACAGCTCGCTGAATTCGTCTCAGACCCTGTATTCGAACTCCGTCCGGAACGCCTCAGCGTCGAGGACTTCATCAGCCTTACCCTTAAGTTAGCCTGATGAATCAAAGCTCCAGGATCTGGAAGTCCGGCTGTGGACAACATTACGCTAAAACAGAGTAATATGAACAACCGTATCATTACCCTCTTCCTGATGCTGTCGACAGCCGCTCTGTCAGCCCAGGACAAGCCTTTTCTGGAAGACATTCCTTATTATGTAGAGAACCTTTCGGTTTTCGAACTCAATCAGGAGGACAGCCGTGCGCACCATATCCCGGACAAAAGCATTTCCTTGAACGGACAATGGAAGTTCAGGTATGCCGAGACGCCTGCTGAAATCCCTTCGGATTTCTTCAAGACGGGTTATAATGACAGGAAATGGGACAATATACAGGTTCCTTCAAACTGGGAGATGCAGGGTTTCGGAGAACCTCTTTTCCGAAACATGACGACTCCTTTCCCTAATACCTTGCCTTCTACGATGCGTGATTCTCTTGAAAGAGTCATCGACGGCAGGATACCTGCGAGTGAAATGCAGAAGAGATGGGCTCGGTACCAGTTGTCAGGAGTAAGCCGTGATCCGTTCGCAGTCGAGGTACCGTATACTCCTGAATTCAATCCTACAGGTGCCTACAGGACCAGTTTTACGATTCCTTCATCGTGGAAAGGTGACAGAATCTTCCTGCGTCTCGAAAAGGTGGCTTCTGCATCATTCATCTGGATCAACGGACAGCAGGTCGGCTACAACGAAGGTGCTCAGGAGCCTGCAGAGTATGATATCACGGATTATGTAAAGCCGGGAAAGAACTTCCTCTCTGTCCTTGTCCTGAAATACAGCGACGGCTATTATCTTGAAACACAGGATTATTGGAGGCTTGCCGGCATCTTTGATGACGTATGGGTGTTCGCGACGCCGCAGGCGCGCATCTTCGACTGGCAGGTCATCACGGACTTCGACAAGAGCTATACGGACTCAGAACTTGACATAACCGTGGATGTACGTGGTTATAATCCTGCTTCAGAGAGTTATACGGTTACGGCTGAAGTCAGCCGTAACGGCCGCATGGCCGCGGCCATGACCGGCGGTCCGTTCGTGCTGAAGCAGAACGGAAAGCATACGGTAAAGCTTCATTCTCTGGTAAAGTCACCTGACAAATGGACTTCGGAGACTCCGGACCTCTATGACATGACCCTCATCCTTTCTGATGATGCAGGCAATGTGGTGGACAAGGTCACCAAACGTATCGGCTTCAAGAAGACCGAGATAATCGACGGAGTATTCTATCTCAACGGAGTCGCCCTGAAAGTAAACGCCCAGTGTTCGCACATGCAGCACCCGTCTACAGGCCATGTCATCACGGAAGATGTCATAAGGAAGGATATGGAAATACTCAAGCAGTTTGGCTTCAATGCAGTAAGGACATCGCATTATCCACCTGTCCACCGCTATCTCGAACTTGCAGATGAGTATGGTCTTTATGTCATCGACGAGACAGGAGATGAGGCACATGCTACAGAATATGTCAGCTCCATCCCTGAATTCAAGGAGATGTACAGGGAGAGGGTCAGAAGAATGGTGCTGCGCGACAGAAACCATGCATGCGTGCTTTTCTGGAGTGCAGGAAACGAGAGCGGAGAGGGCTTCCTTATCAATGAAGTGGTCAAGGAAGGCAGGAAATATGATCCTACAAGATTCTGGATGTATGGCGGCAATGCCGCCGTCCATCCGGCCGAAGACATCGTCGGCCCGCGCTATCCGTCCCCGATAGAGCATGAGTTCCGCTACGGATTCAAGCCACAGGACAAGCGTCCTTCATTCATGGACGAGTATCTTTCTGTGGCAGGAAACGGTGGAGGCGGAATGGATGACTTCTGGAACGAGATATATGACCACCCGAGCCTGATGGGCGGTGCCATATGGGATTTCGTCAGCGTCGGAATAGACCAGCCGGTGCGCACATTGAAAGACAAGTCTCCATACGATACTCCGGCAAACATCATGGGACGTGCAAGACTCGTGTCCGGTCCTTCAGGAAAGGCTATAGACTTCAACAGGCAGGACCAGTGGGTACAGGTCTACAATGCAGACAATGTCGAGATATCAGGAGACAAGCTGACTCTGACTCTTGACATATATCCTCGCAGCTACAATGCCAGCGGTGGATACATGATCAACAAAGGAAGCAACCAGTACGGTCTCAGGCAGAACGGAAAGGACAAGCTTGAATTCTATATCGATACAGGCCGCAGGGAACTTCTGAGTGTCGATCTTCCTTCAGACTGGCAGGACAGGTGGCACAATGTCACTGCTGTCTATGACGGTGCGGAAATGACCATTTATATCGACGGCGAAAAAGCCGGCAGCAGGCCGGCAAGAGGCCGGATACGCAATCTTCCGCTTTCACTCTGCATCGGCAGGGATGAGGAAAGATGCGGACAGGAGACCATCTATACCTGCGATGCGATCATTGACAATGTCGGTATCTTTGATAGGGCTGTATGGCCTGCAGATGGATTCAATGCCGAAGATGCAGTCCTCTGGCTCGATTTCGAAGAAGAAGGCGGCGAAGGAATGTTCTGGTCTTATGGAGTGGGAGCTAGAACTTATGGCAGCATATGGCCGGACAGGACTCCTCAGCCGGAGATGTGGCAGATGAAGAAGAGCGTCCAGCCTCTTTCATTCAGTCTTCTGGATCCCGAAAAAGGAATAGTCGAAGTCTGGAACAGGAACCATTTCATAAATGCGGATTTCTATAGGACTTATTGGAAGATAACTGCTGATAATGAAGTAGTTGCATCCGGAGAAACAGCCCTTGACGTTGCTCCTTTGTCACGCTCTGTGGTAAAGATCCCTTATTCAAAGCCTTTAATTGTTCCCGGTAAGGAATACAGGCTGGAGATAAGCTCAGTCTTAAGGAAGGACGAAGTCTGGGCCAAGGCCGGACATGAGGTATCATGGGAGCAGTTCGAGCTCAAGGACTGGAACAGGCCTGCAGAAAAGGCTTGCCGTACAGCAGGAGAAGTTGCTGTTACGGAAACAGACGGAAAGGTCGTTCTGGCAGGAAACGGATTCTCATATTCTTTTGACAAGTCGACAGGTGAACTTGTTTCCATCATGTCGGATGGTCGAGAGATCCTCACCAGGGCGGTGACGCTGAATGTGTGGAGAGCACCGCTTGCCAATGAGGTGGACGGCTGGAACGCATATAGCGGAGGAGCAATAAATGCATCAGGATACGGCGGCATCGGACATTCAAATGTCCTCGCCGCCCATTACTACTCCGCAGGACTGGATAATCTGGGTCATGCAGTAGCCTCTGTGAATGTCCGCGAGTTCGACGGAGGAGCGGCTGTAGACGTGCGTGAGCTTGTGCTTCTCGACGGCGGACAGGGAGAGACACGTCAGCTCGACCAGTACATCAGCGGAATGGCTTTCGACGGCTTCGAAAGCACATGGAGGTACATCGTATACGGCGATGGAACGCTGACCATCCGTCATATCATAAAGCCGCAGGGCACCATGCCTGCATGGCTTCCTCGTCTGGGAGTCACATTGGGTCTGGACGGCGCTTACAGCAATGTGGAATGGCACGGAAGAGGCCCGCAGGCCAATTATCCGGACCGCAAGAGCGGCTACCGCCTCGGCATATGGAAGACCTCGGTCGAAGATATGTACGAACCATATCTCATACCGCAGGACTACGGACTGAGGACAGACAACAGATGGGTGAGGATGACGGATGCCGAAGGCCGGGGTGTGGAATTCTCGGTCGACGAGCCGTTCAACTTCAATGCCTACAATTATTCAACGGAAAACCTGACGAAGGCAGTCTACACATACCAGCTCCAGAAGACAGATGATATAACCTTCAACCTTGATTACGCGACTTCCGGAGTAGGCTGTACGGCACGAGGCATATTCAACTCATACAGAGTCTACCCTCAGGCCTGTGAAAGAACCATAACCGTCAGGCTTATTCGCTAGGAAAAAATAACAAGACGACTCATATGAAATACAAGGCTTTGATTTTCCTTTTGTCGTGTCTGCTGCCGGGAGGGTGCTTATATGGGCAGTCTCCCCGAAACATCAGGACCGACGAATACAGGCAGCTTCAGGAGAAGCTGTGTACAGGATGGAACACATGGTACAACAACAACCTTATCTCCCATGTCCTTCTTCCGGAAGGATTGACGGTCAACATGTGCATAGCGACCGATGACAACAGGAAGATGCTGAAGGAAGTCTTCAAGTCGGCAGACATAAACGGAAGGCCGGAAAGAGTGTTTCCGGGTCTGAGGTCGGAGGACGGCAGTTATACGAGTCTCGATCTGTACTATGAAGACATGGAACTGAAGATAGAGACTGCTGTTGATGGTGAGGATTTCGTAGCTCTCATTACTCCCCGGCAGCCTTCGGAAAACGTACTCGTTGTGGAACTGGGCATGGCATACGGCCTTGATGGCATGGTCGGAAAGACAGGAGATAGACTGACTGCATTTTGTGGCGGAAGGGAATGGACTGTTTCGTTGACAGGCCCGAACATTCAGAAGGAATATCTGACATCGACTGCACCTCGCCTGAATGTCCTTCTGGACGGGAAGCAGGCAGTCTATACCGGTAAGGAGCGTACTCTGGAACAGATAGAGGATATTATCGCGTCAGGAAGAGAAGCCCTTGCGCATCGTGTCGGATCATATGGAGACATGTCGGATGCGTTCCTTTCCATGCAGACCATTCTTGCATGGAACACCATCTATGATGCCCCAAACGACAGAGCGATAACTCCTGTCAGCAGAAACTGGAATCAGGGATGGGGAGGATATGTGCTCTTCGACTGGGATACATATTTCGCAGCCTACATGTTTTCTCTGTTCAACAAGGAACTGGCATATGCGAATGCCATCGAGATAACTAAAGCCATAACTCCGGAAGGCTTCATACCTAACTTCCAGTCTGTCAGCGGATATGTCAAGGATGGAAACACCTCTTCATGGGACAGGTCACAGCCTCCTGTCGGAAGCAAGATAATCTGGGAGATTTATTCCCGATATGGAGAGAAGTGGTTCCTTGAGGAAGTCTATGACGAACTCATTACATGGAACAGATGGTGGGACAGGAAACGTAACAATAAGGGTTACCTTGCATGGGGAAGCCATTTTGTAAGGGACGGTGCGGATATCAGCGAAGGCCTTCAGGGTGCCATGTATGAGTCCGGTCTGGACAATTCACCTATGTATGACGGAGTGCCGATGAATGAGGATTGTCTTATGGAACTTGCTGATGTCGGACTGATCAGCATGTATATTATGGATTGCAATATCTTGAAGGAGATTGCTTTGGTCCTGGGACATAAGAAAGACGCAAAGGAACTCTCAAAGCGTTCTGAATCATACTCAAAGGCATTGGAAACTCTTTGGGATGAAGAGACGGGAATATACCGCAACAAGAGGCTGGATACAGGGGAATTCAGTCCTGCATTGTCGCCTACGAACTTCTATCCGATGCTGGCAGGATGTCCTGAAAGGCATGTAGAAAGGATGATAAATGAGCATTATTTCAATCCTGAAGAATTCCATGGCGAATACATACTCCCATCCATAGCCCGCAATTGTCCGGGTTTCTCCGATAACGATTACTGGAGAGGCCGCGTATGGGGACCGATGAACTTCCTTGTATATCTTGGTATGCAGAACTATGACATCGCGGATGCCAGAAAGGATCTTATCGACAAGTCATATAACCTGCTGATGAAGAACTGGAAGAAGAACGGTGGTATCTTCGAAAACTACAACTCCGTAACAGGAGAAGGCGACGACGTCTACAATGCGGACGGCTTCTACCATTGGGGCGCTCTCCTGACCTTTATGGGTTTCCTCGAAGCTGAAGCTATCTGATGAAATTGGTCGTAGCCGGCTTTTTCTTGACTACAAAATAGCACAAACACACAAAGTGTTAAATACTAATAACTTACGACGTTTAGGGTCGGCGAATTTACTGACCCTAAATGTCGTAAGTTATTGGCAGTAAGTGTTTTGAGCGTTTGGCGGATTACGCCACATATAGATGTCTTTCACAACTTTTGCCCAGATATACTTTCATAGTTTGATACAAAGTGCCAATTTTGCATATGATGTGACAGAAGATATCATTACTAAATACTATTATTATGAAGAAGATCATTATCAGCATGGTTGCCATGCTTGCACCGCTTGCGGCTGCATTTGCACAGGACGTCGTTGGAAAATGGAAACTTGATGACGGTTCTGCTATCGTTGAGGTTTATAAGCAGGGAGATGCTTTCAACGGCAAGATCGTCTGGCTCCAGGATCCTACAGAACCGGACGGAAGTCCTGCAGTGGACACCAACAATCCGGATGCAAAGCTCCGTTCACGCAAGCTTATCGGTCTGAACATGCTCAGCGGCCTCAAGAAGAGCGGTGCTGAGTATACTGGAGGAAGCATCTATGATCCGGGTAACGGAAAGACCTACAACTGCTCGATGAAAGTAGAAGGCGACGTACTCAAAGTACGAGGCTCTCTCGATAAAAAAGGTCTTCTCGGCAGGACCATGGACTGGTACCGCGTAAAGGAATAGCCTGATTGCTAGCAAAATAACCGGCAGGTATTGATGTAAGTGACATGCCACCCCCGGCTAGGGGGTGCCTGTCGAAAGACAGGCGGGGGTCACTGGAATCAAACCTGCCGGTTATTTTGCCGTAAGGTGAATGCTTTATCGTATGAAGTTGGTCATTACCGGCTTTTCCTTGACAGGGTCAGGGATACCGGCAGCCCTGCCGGCTTCTATGCATTTGAGAAGCCATGCCATGTTGCGGCCGAGTTCCCTCATGACCTGCATGCCTTCTTCGTCCTGACGCACCTGCTCCGGTGTGTTTCCATGTACCATGTTCCAGTATTTTGACGACACCACCGGCATGGACGAGATAGTGAAGTACTTGTTGATCTGATCGAAAGCAGCTGTGGTGCCTCCTCTGCGGGCGCTGACGATTCCGGCAGCAGGTTTGTAGCGGTAGACTGCTCCCTTGCCGTAGAAAGCACGGTCCATGAATGAGGTCAGCGCTCCCGAAAGGGCAGCGTAATGAACCGGACTTCCGAATACGAAGCCATCAGCTTCCTTTGCCTTTGTGATGAATTCATTGACTATGTCATCTATAACGCAGAGTCCGCTTGGCTTCTCGCCGTTCGGACCTCTTCTGCAGCATGCTCCGCATCCCAGGCAGCCTGAGATAGGCTTGGTTCCGAGCCAGAAGATTTCAGTTTCGATGCCCTCTGCATTGAGCTCCTTCTCCACCTCTGTCAGGGCGGTGTATGTGCAGCCCTCCTTATGCGGGCTTCCGTTTACAAGTATTACTTTCATGGGTTTCTTATGTTGTTCAACCGACAAATATACAGAATATTATTGACTGTAATACATCCGAACCCACATGGTGGGCTGATATAGTGTAATTAAATCAAACTGCATAATCATAGTTACCTCCGTGACACGATTCGCCTTTTCTATGTTACGGAAGTGTCAAAAACAAATCATTTTGAGTCACTTTAGTGACCTCCGTGACATAGATTTTTGAATTTATGTCACGGAGGTTAATCTTCATTACTATATTAACCGTTAAGCATTTTTGCAAAACATCACATTGGGCAAAATTAAAGAAGCCGGCCCATTAGGGGTCGGCTTCGATCTTTAATTGACTTATATAAAGGTCTGTTTAAACTTTTAGTCTTCCTTCTCCTCTTCGAGGTAAGCCTTCAGGAGCTTCTCCTGTACATCGCCAGGTACCGGCTGGTAGTCAGCAAAGTCCATTGTGAAGGTTGCGCTACCTGATGAGAGAGAGCTGAGGGTTGTCGAGTAACGGTAGAGCTCTGCGAGAGGAACGCGTGCCTTGATCACTTCGAATCCCTTATCTGAACCCATTCCCTCGATGAGGGCGCGACGGTTCTGAAGGTCTGACATACATGCACCCATGTACTCTGATGGTGTAAGCACCTCAACATTGTAGATAGGCTCCATGATCTTAGGACCTGCGATACGGAACGCTTCCTTGAATGCGTTACGAGCTGCGAGAACGAATGAGATTTCATTTGAGTCTACCGGATGCATCTTACCGTCGTAAACGTATACGCGGATGTCACGTGCAAGCGAACCTGTAAGAGGACCTTCGCTCATCTTCTCGTTGATACCCTTGAGGATAGCAGGCATGAAGCGTGCGTCGATAGCACCACCAACGATACAGTTGTAGTACTCGAGCTTACCGCCCCATGGAAGGTCGAATTCTTCCTTACCCTTGATGTTGAGGACAACTTCCTTGCCGTCCACCTTGAATCTGTTACCTGGGTCAACGCCTTCCTGATAAGGAGCGATGAGGAGGTGAACTTCACCGAACTGACCTGCTCCACCTGACTGCTTCTTGTGACGGTAGTCAGCACAAGCGACCTTGGTGATGGTCTCACGGTAAGAGATCTTAGGAGCCGAGAACTCGATCTCGAGCTTGTTCTCGTTCTGGAGTCTCCACTTGAGAGTATTTACGTGCTGCTCACCCATACCCTTGAGGATGGTCTGCTTCTGCTCCTTGTGGTACTCGATGACGTATGTAGGATCCTCGGCAGCGATCTTTGCCATTGCGTCGCTTACCTTTTCCTCATCCTTAGCGTCCTTTGCCTTTACAGCACAACGATACTTGTAGTGCGGGAACTTGATGTCGAGATATGCGATGTCTGAACCAGGTGCGCAGAGAGTAACGTTTGTCTTTGCTGCACGGAGCTTCACTGTACATCCGATATCACCGGCCTGAAGTTCAGTAACCTTCTCCTTCTTCTTACCTGCAACGGCATAGATAGCTGTAATTCTTTCCTTGTCGCCTGTTTCAGGATTTTCGAGGTCAGCTCCTTCAGTAAGCTTTCCTGACATAACCTTGAAGTATGCAACTTCTCCGAGGTGCTGCTCTACCGCGGTCTTATATATGAAGAGTGATACAGGTGCATCGACCTTGCACTCAAGTTCTTTTCCATCCTTAGTCACAACCTTGCGCTCTGCAGGAGATGCTGCTGTGCGGATTGTGAACTCCATCAGACGCTTGACTCCGATATCCTTCTTTGCAGAAAGACAGAAGATAGGCATCACATCGCCCTGGCGGATACCGATTCCGAGACCCTTTCTGATCTCATCCTCTGAAAGTACGCCCTGCTCGAAGAATGTCTCCATGAGGGTGTCATCGTACTCAGCTGCGCGCTCGATGAGAGCGTTTCTGAGTTCTTCAGCCTCTTCAAGCATGTTTGCAGGAATCTCGAGGTCCTGACGCTTGCCTGTATCTCCTTCGAAGCGATAATATTTCATCTTTAGAACATCCACGAAGCCGTCGAAGTCAGGTCCTACGGTAACAGGATACTGAACCACTACAGGCTTGTTTCCGAATGTCTCCTTCATTGATTCGAGAGTTCCCTCCCAATTTGCCTTATCACCATCAAGCTGGTTTACAGCCACGATCATAGGAATGCCGTATTCCTTTGCATAACGTGAGAAAATCTGAGTTCCGACTTCAACGCCCTGCTGTGCGTTCACTACGAGAACTCCAAGGTCACACACCTTGAAAGCCGACACTGCGCCACCCACGAAATCGTCTGCACCCGGAGTGTCGATGATATTGAACTTGGTATCCATGAACTCGGCGTAAAGCGGAGTCGCATAGATGGACCTCTGGTTGATCTGTTCGATCTCGGCGTTGTCAGAAACAGTGTTCTTCGCCTCAACAGTACCTCTTCTGTCAATTACCTTACCTTCGTAAAGCATCGCTTCAGATAATGTGGTCTTACCTGACTTGGTGCTACCAAGCAGAACCACATTACGGATGTTTTGTGTTGAATAAGTCTTCATCAGTTTTTTGTGTTATTGTGTTTATAGTTATTTGTTCTTTCCGTGTCTTTTCAGACACATCCTCGCAAATCTAATAAAATATTGTCGCATTATCAACATTTCCCATAAGATTTTCCTGTATGTCGTCAGAAGACATACCGAAAGCGAGATAAAGAGCATTGTCAGCCAAGGCATGATCCGAGTAACATTCATCGATGCCTTTTCCAGTCATAAGTCTGCCGCAAAGGTGCAGGAATCTGATATCTTCATTCATAAGCGCAAGATTTAACACCAGCAAATCTGTCTGTAGTAATCGGAAAAACCAAAGTTTTGTGACGAAATCACTGGAAAAGGTCTCAGATTTTTCTTTTTTTTATCATTTTTTCCGTTTTTTAGTCAGTTTTTCCGATGTTTCGCAAGAATTTCCGGTTTAACACGGGCCTTCAGATAGGATAATTTTGTCCATGAAATCAGAATTTCAGTCATGGACAACACATCGATAAAGAAAAACATACGCACCAGAAGGAAAGCCAGAAGATACACTCAGGAAGAGATGGCCGACAAGATGGGCATGTCCCTGACCGCATATCGCGATCTTGAAAAAGGAGAGACATCCATCGTAAACACGAATCTCCTGAAAATAGCCATGCTTCTTGATACGACCAGCGAGGAGCTTGTACTTGGCTACCGTCCCGTCCAGATGGAAGGACCTGACCTGGAAGATGTACGGGAAGAATACTCTGGAAGGGTGGCCGCACTCGAAAGAAGGATTGCCGATCTTGAAAAACTCGTACTTAGTCTGGAAGAAACGATCGCGACCAAGAACGAAATCATCACAATGCTCAAAAAATCCCTTGGCGAGGACAAATAGATTGTGTATTTTTGCAGAATGGGCAAAGAAGCACATCTCTTGAATTATCTTAACGCCGATCTGATTGAAGCGGGATGCGACGAAGCTGGCAGAGGACCTCTGGCCGGCTCCGTTTTTGCTGCCGCCGTCATTCTTCCGAAAGATTTCCACCACCCACTTCTGAATGACTCCAAGAAGATGACCGAGAAAGCACGTGAAATCCTGCGTCCTATTATCGAAAAGGAAGCCGTCGCATGGGCGGTTGAGGAAGTCACCGCTGAAGAAATCGATACGATCAACATACTCAATGCTTCCATAACCGGCATGCAGAGGGCGGTAAGAAGACTTATCGTCAAACCAGAGTTCCTGCTTATCGACGGAAACCGGTTCAAGCCTTTCGACGGATATCAGTATCAGTGCGTGGTCAAAGGTGACGGAAAGTACGCATCGATTGCCGCCGCATCTGTCCTGGCAAAGACATACAGGGACGAATACATGAGGAATCTTGCAAAGGAATACCCGCAGTACGGATGGGACCGAAACATGGGATACCCTACCAAGGAACATATAGAAGCTATCGTTGCCCACGGCTACACGCCTTATCACAGGAAAAGCTTCCATCTGAAACAACTTGAACCAACTTTATTTTAAATATGAAAAGAATTGTAACAATCATCACGGCTTTGACGGTAAGTCTCAGCGCATTGGCTGACGAGGGAATGTGGATGCTTCCTCTCCTTCAGAAGATGAACGCGGACGCCATGAAGGAACTGGGATGTGAACTCACTCCCAAACAGATCTACGACATAAACAACAGCTCCCTCAAGGATGCCATCGTCCAGTTCGGAAGAGGATGTACAGGCGAGATCATCTCCAAGGAAGGTCTCCTGGTCACTAACCACCACTGCGGATACGGCAACATCCAGAAGCTCAGCAGTGTGGAGCACGACTACCTCAAGGACGGCTTCTGGGCTATGAACCGCAACGAAGAGCTGCCATGCGAAGGTCTTACAGTGACGTTCCTGGAATACATGAAGGATGTCACTCCTGTGATCGACAAGGCGATAAAGAAGGCACGCAAGGAGTTCGGAGACGACGAGAAGAAAGTCGAAGAGGCACAGGTGAAGGCCATGACTGCTCTGGCTGAAAAGGCAGAGAAGGAAAATCCTCATTGCCATGTGCAGGTGACACAGTTCTATAACAAGAATGTATATTACCTTATAGTATATAAGACATACAGCGACATACGTTTCGTAGGAGCACCGCCTTCATCCATCGGAAAGTTCGGTGCGGACACAGACAACTGGATGTGGCCTCGCCATACAGGTGACTTCTCGATGTTCCGTGTCTATGCAGACAAGGACAACAATCCTGCAGACTATTCACCTGAAAACGTTCCGCTCAAGGCAAAGAACCATCTGAGAATATCCATGAGCGGAGTACAGGAAGGCGATTTCACCATGATCATGGGTTATCCAGGCCGTACCACACGCTTCCAGACTTCTCCGGAGCTGAAGTTCCAGATAGAAAAGAACGACATCAGCATCGCCGCACGCACCATCCGCCAGGATGTGCTTCTCGAGGATATGCTTGCCGATCCGAAGGTGAAGATCCAGTATGCAAGCAAGTATTCAAGTTCTTCGAATGCATGGAAAAAATGGCAGGGAATGAAGCTTGCCTTCGACAAGCTGGACATCATCGGAAGGGCAGAGCAGGAGGAGGCCGAGTTTACAGAATGGGTGAACGCCAATGCAAAGCGCCAGGCTGCATACGGCACGGCACTCAAGGACCTCGCAGAGGGAATCGAAGCCGGAAAGAAAGCCAACTTCGCATTCACAAAAGCAACGGAGACAGTATATAATATAGAGCTTACCAGATTCGGAATCTACCTCAAGCTATATTCAGGCAGAGGTCTCATAGACGGTACAGACACCCTCTCAGCCCTCAGATCCGCATATGAAAGGTTTGCTTCACAGTACGGAGACTACTCTGTAGGCACAGACAGGAAGGTAGCAAAGGCCATGATGAAGCATTACCGTGAAATCGCTGATCCGGAAAACTACCTCAAGGGAATCGGGGAAGACTTCGCTACAATGGATATCGACGCATTCGTGGACAATCTCTTTGACAACAGTGCATTGACTTCAGCTGAAAGCCTGAAGGCCGCAATCGAGGAGAAGGGAGCTGACATCCTCAAGGACCCTGCAGTAATCATCGGAATGGCAATCTATAACGAATGCCTTGATGCACAGAATCTTGCAGCAGTGTCTGATGATAACCTCGCCAAGGCACGTCAGACATATACCGCAGGACTTCTGGAATGGAAGAAGGGAGAGCCTTCATATCCTGACGCAAACTTCACCATGCGTCTGACCTACGGAACCGTAAAGGGATACTCTCCTAAGGATGCCGTAGTCTACAAACACTACACCACCCTAGACGGAGTCATGGAGAAGGAAGATCCCGACAACTGGGAATTCGTTGTCCCTGAAAAGCTTAAGGAACTCTGGAAAAACAAGGACTACAGCTCGGCTGACGGTTTCCGCAATTATGGCACTCCTGACGGAAAGATGCCGACATGCTTCCTCAGCAACAACGACATCACCGGAGGAAACTCAGGCAGCCCGATCATGAACTCGCGCGGACAGCTTATCGGTCTTGCCTTCGACGGCAACTGGGAGTCGATGAGCAGCGACATCATGTTCGAGCCGGACCTCCAGAGATGCATCAACGTGGACATCCGCTACGTACTCTTCATCGTCGACAAGTTCGGCGGCGCAGGCCATCTCATCGATGAAATGGATCTGGTATGGTCAACAGGAAAGGATTATTAACAGAATTGGATATGGAAGTTAACGACATAAGAAAATGGCTCCAGGAAGTGGAGCACCCTGCAAAGGGAGACAAGAACATAGTGGAACTCGGAATGGTCGAGAAGATCGAGACCGGCGAAGGCGCCGTGACCGTGACCCTCGCATTCCCGAAGCACCGTGACCCTCTGGCAGAATACCTCATCGGCAGCACCAAGGCCACGATAATCCGCAACTCCCCTGCCGGTACAAAGGTAGAAGTCAAGACTGTTATCAAGGACGAGGCTCCTAAGAAGAAGCCAGGTCTTGACCTCGGAGAGGAAGAGCTGGCAGATGTAAAGCATATAATAGGTATTGCATCAGGAAAAGGCGGCGTAGGCAAGTCGACCGTTTCCGTCAACCTCGCAGTCGCTCTAGCCCGCCTCGGATATAAGGTCGGACTGGCAGACGCCGATGTATACGGACCATCTGTTCCGAAGATGACAGCGACTGAAGGCGAGATGCCTGACGCAATCCAGGAAGGAGAAAAGGAGGTTATCCTGCCGATGGAGAAATATGGAGTGAAATGGATGTCCATCGGATACTTCGCCCGCCCGGAGCAGGCTCTCATATGGAGAGGTCCTATGGCATGCAATGCATTGAAACAGATGATACTGCAGGTAAGATGGGGCGAGCTGGACTTCCTCCTCATCGACATGCCTCCGGGAACAGGAGACATCCATATCAGCCTTGTCCATGATATCCCGATGGAAGGTGCAGTGATCGTCAGCACGCCGCAGGATGTGGCTCTGGCAGATGTGGAAAAGGGTGTCAACATGTTCCGCAACGAAAGCGTGAACAAGCCTATCTTCGGACTCGTAGAGAACATGGCATGGTTCACACCGGCCGAACATCCGGACGAAAAGTATTACCTTTTCGGCAAGGATGGCGGCATCAGGATGGCCGAGAAATACGGCATTCCTCTTCTGGGACAGATACCTATCGTCCAGAGCATACGCGAGGGCGGAGATGCAGGAGAGCCTGCGGCTCTTTCAACCCGTCCTGACGGACTTGCATTCATAGCATTGGCCGAAAAGGTTGCAGAATCCTTAAAATA
This sequence comes from Bacteroidales bacterium, assembly GCA_017549505.1. Taxonomy (GTDB): domain Bacteria; phylum Bacteroidota; class Bacteroidia; order Bacteroidales; family UBA932; genus Cryptobacteroides. Next base: position 49,407 of record JAFYUS010000054.1, read on the forward strand.
ACCATATAAAATCAGTACTATGAAAAACTTCATGTTTCCACTCGTCACTGCCGTTGCAGTCATGATGTCTTCATGTGCTTCCGCACCGGAAGACACATCACTCAAGGATGCATATGCAGACAGCTTCATGATCGGCTGCGCAGTCAACCCCCTCCATACCAGCGGCCGCCTGGAACAGGCGAACGAGCTGATATTCAAACATTTCAACGCACTCTCTCCAGAGAACTGCCTCAAACCGGAGGCAGTACATCCGAGACCGGACGTATGGGACTTCAGGGAAGCAGATGAATATGTTCAGTTCGGCGAGGATCACGACATGTGGATACTCGGCCATACCCTCGTATGGCACAACCAGACTCCTTCGTTCTATTGGGAGAACAAGGACGGTTCGCCTAAGACCCGCGAGGAGCTAATCGAAACCATGCGTCAGCACATCGAGACAGTGGCAGGCAGGTATGCCGGCCGGATCGATGCCTGGGACGTCGTCAACGAGATCATCGGCGAATTCGGTGAATACCGCAACAAGGGATGGGTCAAGGCTTTCGGCGGCGACGGATATGAAGTCGTAAGGAACGCATTCATTTTTGCGGACCGCTATGCTCCTGATGCAGAGCTGTACTACAACGACTTCAACGTATGGAGGCCGGCACATGTCGACGGAATCGTGACCATGGTCAAGAAACTCCAGGCTGAAGGAATCAGAATCGACGGAGTGGGCATACAGGCGCATTGGGGACTCAATTATCCCAAGACAGAGTATATAGAGCACACAATCGACACTCTTTATTCATTGGGAGTCAAGGTCATGATTACCGAACTTGACGTTGATGTCCTCCCTATTACAAGGGAAGGTCAGGTCATCGGACAGTCGCTTACCGACCCTCTCTACCAGCATGAGGAGTTCGAAGAGTATCTGGATCCATACAAGGACGGTCTGCCTGCAGAAGTGGAGCAGCAGCTGGCCGACAGATATGAGGAGCTCTTCCGCATATTCTACAACCGTCGTGACAAGATCGACCGTGTCACTCTCTGGGGTCTTACAGACGATTCTTCGTGGAAGAACGGCTATCCTGTGCCCGGCAGAACCAATTATCCTCTTCTCTGGAACAGAGACTACACCCCGCACGCCGCACTACAATCCATATTAGCGATTCCATAAAAAAAACAATGGGTATTAATGTAAGCGACATGCCACCCCCGGCTAGGGGTCGCGAGCGGCAAGGCAAACAGTCCAGTGGACTTTTGCAGCGAGCAGCCTGCGGCAGCAGGTTTAGGGCGGGGGTCGCTGGAATTAAACCCATTGTTTTTTTTACTATATTTGCGGCCGTTTTTTGAAAACTTAGTAGTGTAGTATGAAATATGGTAAGTTAAGCAGGCAGCTTACAGCGCTTGCAGGGCCGATCTTCATCGAGACCCTGCTGGTGATGATGCTGGGTGCTGTCGATACATTCATGTTGAGTCGACACTCCGACAACAGCGTAGCTGCGGTCGGTGTCGTCAATCAGCTCATGAATCTGGTATTCCTTCTTTTTGAGGTGATCTCCCTCGGAACATCTATCTTATGCTCCCAGTACATAGGAGCCAAGAGAAGGGACAAGGTCATACAGGTAGTGGGAATCTCTCTCATCTTCAACCTTATCTCTGGTCTTCTTCTGAGCGGTTGTCTATATCTTTTCGCAGACAATTTTCTGTCCCTTATGGGACTCAGACCGGACCTTATGAGCGAAGGTCTTCCTTATATGAAGATAGTGGGAGGATTCGCATTCCTTCAGGCTGTTTCTCTCTCGCTTTCGGCATCTCTAAGAAGCGCCAACAAGGCAAAGTATCCGATGTATATATCCCTGGTCGTCAATGTATTGAACATCATCGGCAACTATACCCTCATCTTCGGTAAGTTCGGTATGCCTGCTCTCGGAGTGGAAGGTGCGGCGATATCCACATCTTTCTGCCGTTTCGTTTCGGTAATCCTGCTTTTCATCATTCTCCTAAAGAAGCACATTCCTTCATTCCCTAAGGAGTATTTCAGACCTTTCCCATGGATCGAGCTGAAGAATCTGCTCAAGATCGGCATCCCTTCTGCCGGCGAACACATGTCCTACAGCTTGTCTCAGGTCGTGATCGCGTATTTCATCAACATGATCAGCAACGAGGCCCTGGCGACAAGGACATATATCGTGAACATCGTCATGTTCACGTATATCTTTGCTCTGGCCCTTTCGCAGGGAGGCGCCATTCTGATCGGACAACTTGTCGGAATGAAGAAGATCAGGGCTGCCTATACCATAGGTAAGAGAATCATGAGATTAGGCGTAGCAATGTCAGTAAGCCTTTCATTTGTTACCGCTATTTTCGGAACACAGATCCTGTCCATGCTGACATCGGACCCATGGATCATCTCTACGGGAGCCATGATCCTGTGGGTTGAAATCCTGCTCGAGAACGGCCGTGCCTTGAATTTCTTCGGAGTAAACGCCTTGCGAAGCGCAGGCGACATCTATTTCCCTGTCATCATCGGCATCATCGTCATGTGGGGAATACAGGTGGTCGGAAGCTACATTCTCGGCATCACTCTGGGCTGGGGACTCATAGCCATGTGGGCAGTCTTCGCCCTCGACGAGAACATCCGCGGCCTGATCTTCGTCCGCCGCTGGAACAGCTTCAAATGGGTCGGAAAGGCATTCCTGAAATAAAATCTTTCGGGAATTTCAACACCTGTGACAGTTTTCGGACTGGAAATGACACAGGTGTGGCTAAAAGAACCGTTTTTACATGGTTTCGGGAACAGCTGTGACAGTTCTGAACGTTTTTTTGACACAGGTGTAAAGGACTATACAGTAGAACACCAGATTTCAATAAAGATTCCGAGATGCAGCTGACTGTCAGAAAGTCGGGACGGGCGGCGGGTCGCTCCGCAGGAGCATAGGGAATATACTTCTATGGAGAGGGAGACGACCGCTGGGTCGACCTCGGCCTCCCATCCGGCATCCTCTGGGCGAAGTACAATGTCGGTGCCACCTCCCCGGAAGAATACGGCGGCTACTACGCCTGGGGAGAAACGGAGGAGAAGGAGAGTTATACATGGGAGAATTATAAGTATGGGGAGAAAATTTGGTCAGAAGCTGAAAAAGATTGGGTATGGCACACTATTGGGCTCCCTTATACTATATGTAACACTCCATTTGATGTCGCTCATGTCAAATGGGGAAATGGAGCACGAATGCCTAGTTTAGAAGATATTGACGAGCTGATTGATTATTGTAAATGTGAAAGTGGATATCTATATAAGGTAGCTGGTAGTTTTGTAATTGGACCGAATGGCAACAAGATTTTCCTTCCTTTTGCAGGAGCAAAAGAAAGGAATAGCCTAAGACAACATGGTATCGAGGGCTATTATCGGTGTGGAACAGTAAATGAAGAATATATAGATGAGAGTCTTGTTTACACTCTTTGCACACGAAGTTCTATTATAAGTAAAGGGAAAGGCGGAGGAACAACATATGGTTTACCAGTCCGTCCGGTCAAAGACAAAGATTCGATGGAAGAATAGGCAGGTAATGTCGGCTGAGTGCAGTTTAGATGTGACTCAGTCGACGTTTGTTGTCTTTAATGTAATGTAAGGATCCTTATTCTAAGGATGCTTCACTCCGTTCAGCATGACAGAGTGAAGATCCCACTAATAAAAACTGTATATAGTTCAATTAATGTATCGTCCGGTCACGGGAGGGGCGAGCGGAGCATATACCTATGCTCCTGCGAAGCGAGCCACTTCTGTGACCGGACGACAATGCACCAGATCAATCAAAGGCCCTTATGAGTAAAGAGTTTGCGGGGACCGGCGAAGAATCATGAAAACTAATTTATTAACAATCAACCACTTACACCAATACATTATCGCCAGTCTCTGTAAATGTCTTCATCGCATCGTCTAAGAACTGGGACTATAACTGTCGTGTCAAACAAAATATTGTCTCTCAATAATTTACAGAAAATGCGTGCCGCCAATGGGGAGAAAGCATTTTGCATATAACACTAATAATCAACATGTTACAGAACACACCAGACCCCGTCGGTGGCGGAGCGGAGCATATTCCTATGCTCCTGCGGAGCGAGCCACTGACGGGGTCTGATGTTTATGAAATTCCCTGTCGGGACCTGAGGTGACGAATTACTTCACGCTGAACTTGTAGATGCAGCGGTGGGTGTAGGTTTCACCTGGGCGGAGAGTTGCGGATGGCCACTCAGGCATATTAGGTGAGTTTGGATAAAGCTGTGTCTCGATGCAGACAGAAGCTCTCATAGGGTACTTGATGCCATGCTTTCCAGGAACCTCTCCTGTAAGGAAGTTACCAGTATACACCTGTACGCCTGGCTGATCTGTGTACTCCTCGAGGAGGATACCTGTCTTAGGAGAGTAGACGCTGACAGCGAGCTTGTTGATGTCACCTGCTGTGTTGAGCACCCAGTTGTGGTCATAACCGTTACCGAGAACGAGCTGGTCGTAGTCCTGGTTGATATCCTGTCCGATAGCCTTAGGAGTACGGAAATCGAACGGAGTACCCTCTACAGGGCGCATCTCTCCGCTAGGGATGAGCTTGTCGTTTGCAGGAGTGAAGACGTCAGAGTTCACATAAAGAATCTGGTCTGTTCCCTCTACAGCGTGGTCTCCAGAAAGGTTGAAGTATGCATGGTTGGTCATGCTGAGCACTGTCGGCTTGTCAGTTGTACCGCTGTATGTAATGTCGATGGCGTTGTCGTCAGTAAGAGTGTAAGTAACTACTGCTGTAACTGTACCAGGGAATCCCATGTGTCCGTCTGGATCTACCATTGTGAGCTTAAGGGTCTGAGGGTCAACCTGCGCAGCCTCATAAACCTGATACTGCCAGCCTTCTGCACCGCCGTGGAGACAGTTCTCGCCGTCATTCTGGTTGAGAACCACCTTCTGACCGTCGAGCTCGAAAGTACCGCCTGCGATACGGTTTGCATAACGTCCGATAGAAGCACCGAAATCGCTTGCCTTGGTCATGTAGTCGTTGATGTTGTCGAAACCGAGGATAACGTCAACCATGTTGCCATCCTTGTCCGGAACCATTACGGATACGAGACGTCCACCGAAGTTTGTGATGCAGACCTCCATTCCGTTTGCATTGGTCAATGTATACAGAGCTGTAGCCTTACCGTTCTTTTCGCCTACGAAAGCTTCAGGATCGAGTCCTGAAAGGGTAAGTGCAGGCTTGCTCGAGCAAGCTGCAAGGCAGAGGGCAGCCATAGCTGCCCCTGCGATTGTCTTGAAGATTCTTTTCATATTATCATTCATTATTTTGCTACCTCTTCGCAGTATGCACCGAGCTTGAGATAACGCTGATAAACCTCATCATAAATCTTGACCTGGTCTGGCTCAGGGAAGTATTCCTTAGCAAAACCTGAGTTCATTGCATCCTGAGCATCAGCTACAGTAGCATATGCACCTGCAGCAGTGGCTGCGAACATCGCAGCACCGAGAGCACAAGCCTGGTCGGTATTACATACCTTGATAGGCATGTTGAGCACATTCGAGAGAGTCTGCATTACAAAAGGTGACTTGAGGGCGATACCTCCGATACCGATGACATCGTTGATACGCATTCCCTCTGACTTGAATCTCTCTACGATTGCACGTGAACCGAATGCAGTCGCCTCGACAAGTGCACGGAAGATCATAGGAGCTGTAGTACCGAGATTGATGCCGCTGATAGCACCCTGAAGGAGCTGGTTGGCATCCGGAGTACGACGTCCGTTCATCCAGTCTGTAGCTACTACCGAGCTCTCGCCTGCAGGTATCTTCATCGCCTCTACAGTGAGTGCAGGGATGATCTTGTCGCAAGCCTTGTCGAGAGCCTCACCCTCAAGACCTGAAACAGTCTTGAGCGGCCACTCGAGGACGCGGCGGAACCATGCATAGATGTCACCGAAAGCTGACTGACCAGCCTCAAGACCGATCATGCCAGGCATTACGGAACCGTCCACCTGACCGCAGATACCTCTTACGAGCTTGTCGCCAAGTTCCTCAGGAGATACTGTCATGATGTCGCATGTTGAAGTACCGATCACGCGTACGAAAGTGTTGTTCTTTGCACCTGCTCCGATTGCACCCATATGGCAGTCGAATTCGCTGCCTGCAACCACTACGTCTGTAGAAAGTCCGAGGCGCTCAGCCCACTCAGGACAAAGCTTTCCTACAGGCTTCTCTGCTGTAGTTGTCTCGCTGTAGAGACGGTCACGGAATCCTACGAGAACAGGATCGAGGCTGCTGAGGAACTCTTCCGAAGGAAGACCGCCCCACTTTGCATGCCACATGGCCTTATGGCCGGCTGCGCAACGGCTGCGAGGCACCTCGCTGATGTGCTTTGCACCGATAAGGAGAGCAGGCATCCAGTCGCAATGCTCTACGATCGAATAAGCAGCCTCACGTACAGCTGCATCCTCACGGAGAACATGCAGAGCCTTGGCCCAGAACCACTCTGATGAGTAGATACCTCCCTCGTATGCTGTGTAATCTATCTCGTTTGCATGGCATTTCTCGTTGATCTCTGCAGCTTCCTTTACAGCGGTGTGGTCCTTCCAGAGGACGAACATTGCGTTAGGATTCTCTGCGAATTCAGGCTTGAGAGCGAGAGGAACACCATTCTCGTCTGTAAATACAGGAGTTGAACCGGTAGTATCGAAAGCGATACCGATCACATTCTCAGCTGTTCCGGCAGGACATGCTGCAAGAGCCTCCTTCACAGAGCCTTCGAGCACCTCGATATAATCTAGCGGATGCTGACGCCACTGGTTTGCAGAAGGTACGCAGTACATACCCTTCTTCCAACGAGGATAATACTTCACAGCTGTTGCGAGAGTCCTTCCGTCTGCGACATCAACAACCACCGCACGTGCTGAATCCGAACCGTAGTCCAGACCTATTACATATTTGGTATCTGCCATGATTATTTAAGAGCTTTGTTCAACATGTAGTAAACCTCGTTGACTCTCATTTCCTTCTTGAAGTCAGAAATTGTAGTCTTGTCATCGATCACGAGCATCTCGACGTCAGCGATCTCAGCATAATCCTCCCAGTACTCTGTAGTAAGGTCATATGAGAAGCTTGTATGGTGAGTACCACCTGCGAGCATCCATGCTGCAGCACCTACCTCGAAGCTTGGCTTAGGAATCCAGAGAGCGGATGCCACAGGAAGCTTAGGAAGCGGCTTTGACTCGATGCACTTCACTTCATTTACGATAAGACGGAAACGGTTACCCATATCGACGACAGTCGCGGCTACGCCGTCTCCTGTCTTGCTGGTGAATACGAGACGAGCTGTCTGGGTCTTGCGCACTCCGATACCGAGGTGGTGAACCTCAAGCTTCGGCTTCTCAGCTGCGATTGCTGGGCTGATCTCGAGCATATGAGCCTGGAGAAGAGCAGAGTTTGCGCCGTCGAAGTGGATTGTATAGTCCTCAAGGAATGATGAGCCCTTTGGAAGGCCCTGGCCCATGTACCATGCTGTACGTACGAGAGCGGCAGTCTTCCAGTCACCTTCGCCGCCGAAGCCGTAACCGTCAGCCATAAGACGCTGCGAAGCGAGACCAGGGATCTGGTCGAAGCCCTTGCCTGTCTGCTCTACATTTACGTCGCCGAGGTCATCGAAGTTAGATGTGAACGCCTTTGCGCCATATGCCTCAAGAACTGCACGGAGAGTAAGCTCAGCCTTTGCAGAGTTCCATACCTTTCTGTATGCCTCTGTAGACTTGTCTTCAAGCTCAGGAGCATGGTCATACTCGTTGAAATATACAGCCACGAGTTCGTCAACTGCCTTATCCTCAACCTTTTCAAAGTAAGTCATCACCTCGCTGAAAGGAACATAGTCAACGTGGAAACCGAAACGGATCTCAGCCTCAACCTTGTCACCGTCTGTAACGGCTACGTTGTTCATCTGGTCTCCGAAACGGATGATCCTCATATCCTGTGAGTCAGCCCAGGCTGCAGCGACTCTCTGCCATACGGCGATTCTCTCGAGAGTCTTAGGATCCTGCCAATGACCTACGACGGTCTTGCGGCCCTTGCGAAGGCGTGAAAGGATATGTGCATATTCTCTGTCACCATGAGCACTCTGGTTGAGGTTCATGAAGTCCATGTCCATTGTATCCCAAGGAATCTCCTTGTTGAACTGGGTATGGAGATGGAGGAGAGGCTTGCGGAGGATCTGCATGCCGTGGATCCACATCTTTGCAGGAGAGAAAGTATGCATCCATGTGATCACACCGACGCACTTCTTGTCTGCTTCGGCAGCTGTCATGAGGTCAGCAACCTCCTTTGAAGAGTTTGCAGTACCTTTATATACAACCTTTACTGGAAGAATGCCTGAAGCGTTCATTCCTTCAACCATTGCTGAAGAGTGGCCGTCAACCTGTACCACTGCATCACCTCCGTAAAGGAGCTGAGCTCCTGTTACGAACCATATTTCGTGATTTTCAAATGCCTTGATCATATCTGTAATGTTTTATGTTATTTCTTTTTCTGTCCGTAGTATGCGTTAGGACCATGCTTGCGGTTGAAGTGCTTCTCGATGAGAAGGTCGTTCATTGTGAGGTTAGGGTTCACACCGTAAGCGATATACGCCATCTTCGCAACCTGCTCCATCACAACTGCGTTGTGTACAGCATCGAAACCGTCCTTACCCCATGAGAAAGGACCGTGGTTCTTCACGAGTACACCTGGAGTATGTACCGGGTTGAGACCCTCGAAACGCTTTATGATCACGTTTCCTGTCTCGAGTTCATATGCACCCTTTACCTCCTCCTCGGTCATGCTCTCTGTGCATGGAATCGCGTTGTGGAAGTAATCGGCATGGGTTGTGCCGATGTTAGGGATGTCCCTGCCTGCCTGCGCCCATGCGGTAGCATAAGTCGAGTGCGTGTGGACCACACCACCGATTTCAGGCCATGCACGATAAAGTGCAAGGTGGGTAGGAGTATCTGATGAAGGGTTGAGGTCTCCCTCGACGATATTTCCGTCGAGGTCGACCACAACCATATCTGATGGTTTCATATTATCATACGAAACGCCGCTTGGCTTGATTACCACAAGGCCGCTTTCGCGGTCGATTGCAGAGACGTTACCCCATGTAAAGATGACGAGTCCATGCTCCACAAGTTCAAGATTGGCCTTGCAGACTTTTTCTTTGAGTTCTTCCAACATATTACCAGAGAGCTACGTAAAGTACAACGATGATGATACCGATTGCAAGAGCACCCCATGCATATTCCTTGCTTGTCTCGAAGAGCTTGAGGTCAAGGCTATGACCCTTAGGGTCGATCTTCTTGTCGTTTGCGTCTGACCAGAGCCATACTGCGTTGCAGCCTACGATTGCTCCGAAGAAGAAGAATGCCTGGAATCCGATATCATTGAGGTAAGCGATGAAGCTTGTCTCAGGAGTTGCTGTTGCAGGGAGACATGCGCCCCAGATAGTGACGACAGCTGCAATGAAGATGAAGAATACACCTGCACCACCGAGGATCTTCGCCCACTTGATCATGGTCTTTCTGTCCTTCTCCTCAGGAAGTTCGCAAGAGATGAACTTCTTGTCAATGAGGGAGATGATGATGAACATTGTAACGAGGATCATGAAGACGTAACCTGCGCGGAGCTGGAAGGCAACTTCAGGCATGGTGAGCTTGAAGAGGACTCCGAGAGGAATTGTAGCGATAGCGCTCCATACGGCAGCCTTGTTGGAAGCACGCTTCCACAGAAGACCGAGACCGAATACGACCACGATACCAGGATAGATGAATCCTGAATACTCCTGGATATACTGGAACGCCTGGTCGAGACCGCCAAGGAGAGGCTTTACAGCGACTGCAGCAATCACGAGAGCTACAAGAGAAGTAAGACGACCTGTGTTTACGAGATTCTTGTCAGAAGCCTTAGGATTGATGTACTTCTTGTAGATATCCATTGTGAAGAGGGTCGAAGTCGAGTTGAACATCGACGCAAGCGATGAAATGATCGCTGCAGCAAGAGCTGCGAACGAGAGACCCTTCACTACAGGAGGTGCGAAGTTACGGATGAGCCATGGGTAAGCATCGTCAGCTACGTTGATTGAACCCTGGAGCATTGTGAACTGGTCAGCGTGTTTGGTCATGTAGAATGCACATACGCCCGGAAGCACAACGATGAAAGGAATGAGGAGCTTGAGGAGACCTGCGAAGATGAGACCCTTCTGAGCTTCATTGATGCTCTTCGCTGCAAGACCCTTCTGGATGATGTACTGGTTGAAGCCCCAGTAACCGAGGTTTGTGAGCCAGAGGGCACCTACGAGAGCCACGAGACCTGGTACGTTAGCGAATGCCTCAGGATTGTGCGACTTCTGGATTACAAGATGGAAGTGGGTGTCGTTTGCATACTCACCTGTTGTCAAAGTGGTGTAAACGTTTCTGAGACCCTCCATTGCAGCACCGTCACCGGCTGCCTTGAGGGCGAAGAATGCAGTGATGAGACCACCACCGACGAGGAATACCACCTGCATCACGTCTGTCCATGCCACTGAAGCAAGACCGCCGTAGATAGAGTAGATACCTGCAATGAGGAAGAGGAATACCACGATTACCATTCTCATAGAGATCATTGTCTCTCCGAATGTGATGAACACTCCCTGGAGTCCGAGGATCTGCTCGATGGCAAGAGCACCGAGCCATGCCACTGAAGTAAGGTTTACGAACACATAAAGGAAGAGCCAGAGGATAGAGAATGCAAGACCCACTCCGTCGCTGTACCTCTCGCGGAGGAACTGAGGGATAGTGAAGATCTTTCTCTTGAGCATGACCGGAAGCAGGAACTTACCGATCACCACCAGCGTGATGGCAGCCATGATCTCATATGCCGCAGTAGCGATACCGTCACGGAAACCTGTTCCGGACATACCGATGAACTGCTCCGCAGAGATGTTTGCGGCAATGAGGGAAGCTCCGACAGCCCACCATGTCAATGTGTTACCTGCGAGGAAGTAGTCGTTTGCACTCTTTTCCTCACCTTTCTTTGTGCGGCCAAGGAAGAGACCCAGACCTACGAGAACTACAAGATAGATGACCAGGATAACGAGGTCAATGGTCTTGAATCCCGATGCACCGATGGCGGCACCGAGGTCGATCGACCTCATGGTTTCGCCGAATTGCTGTACAAAATTCATGATTTTAGGTTATTAGTTATTTAGATTAATGCGTGCTTATCCTATTAAGCAAGCAAATATAAACAAAAAAACAGAGACTTCATATAAATAAAGTCTCTGTTTCAATCAATATCTATCTATGTTAGAGTCTCTCGAGCTTTACTGTGAAGTGGCGCATGAGTTCAGTCTCCCATACGATCTTCACACCGCGTGTGATCTCGTGACGACGGTCGTAAACGTTCTTGAGGGCTGCTGCAATCACGTCCATGTGGTTGTTTGTGTAGACACGACGTGCGATGCACAGACGGAGAAGGTCGAGACCTCCGAAACGGTTCTCACGTGTAACAGGATCACGGTCAGCGAGGATGTATCCGATCTCGCATCCACGTACACCAGCCTCGATATAGAGCTCGATGGCAAGAGTCTGTGCAGGAAACTCCTCCTTAGGGATCTGGTCGAGAACGCGGTCAGCATCCACGAAGATCGCGTGACCACCTACAGGACGCTGGTAAGGGATACCATACTCGTCAAGCTTTGCAGCAAGATACTGTACCTGACGGATACGTGTCTCGATTGTCTCGAGCTCTGTGTTCTCATCAAGACCTACAGCAAGAGCTGCCATATCACGACCGTTCATACCACCGTATGTAAGGAAGCCCTCGAATGGGATACAGAATCTCTTTGCACCCTCGTACCAGTCCTCGTGACGTGTAGCGATGAAACCACCCATGTTCACGAGACCGTCCTTCTTTGATGACATTGTCATACCGTCTGCATATGAGAACATCTCCTTGCAGATCTCCTTGATGGTCTTGTCAGCATATCCTTCCTCACGCTCATAGATGAAGAAAGCGTTCTCTACGAAACGTGCAGAGTCGAAGATCACTCTCTTGCCGTATTTGTCAGCGATCGCACGTACCTCGCGAAGGTTCTGCATTGATACAGGCTGTCCTCCGGCTGTGTTGTTGGTGATTGTAACGATGATGAAAGGAACTTTCTCAGCGTTCTCTGCAAGAACCTTCTCAAGCTTCTTAGGATCTACGTTACCCTTGAAAGGAACCTCAAGCTGAGTATCCTTTGCCTCGTCTACAGTGCAGTCAACAGCGAATGCCTTGCGGCTCTCGATATGGCCCTTTGTAGTATCGAAATGTGAGTTACCGGGAACGATGGCACCAGCAGTCACAAGGTGGCTGAAGAGAACGTTCTCGGCAGCACGTCCCTGATGGGTAGGAATGACATATTCGAATCCTGTAAGTCTTGTGATGGTATCCTTGAGCTGGAAGAACGAAGAAGAACCTGCATAGCTCTCGTCACCCATCATCATGGCAGCCCACTGGCGGTCGCTCATCGCACCTGTACCGGAGTCAGTAAGACAGTCGATATAGACCTGGTCAGACTTGAGCTGGAAAAGGTTGTAGTCAGCTTCCTTGATCCACTGTTCGCGCTCCTCGCGTGTGCTCATGCGAAGAGGCTCCACCATCTTGATCTTGTAAGATTCTGCAAAAGGTAATTTCATGATTATCAGTTTTTTAGTATGTAAATTTATAATGTTCAGTCAATGAATTCTCGGAAGCGGTAGAAACGACTATCATGTCGGTAACTCTTCCGTCCTTGTCGAAATTGTATGTGAAATAATAAGAGGTATCTCCTACTTCTACACTCTTTATAAGATTCTTGCTGTACATGCCCTGAATCTTCATGGTATTGAACATGGTGAACATGTTCGAAATCTGAGGCACATTGTTCAGGTCTATGCTGTAATGGTTCTCATACTGCGTATAAGTATACTTAAGGGTATTGCCTTCAAAGTCGTGAAGGACTGTGAAGTTACCGTTCTGTACCTGAGTGGCAAGAGAATAGCTTGTATCTCCGGAGTTGACGTCGAAACGGCTGAGATAACCGTCAGATCCGTAAGAGCACATCACGATGCCTGATCCGGAAACGATCTTCTCAGGAATACCTGCCTTGTTGATATTGATGATGCAGGCTCCCCTGTTACCTAGAATGGTAATGGACTCAGGAGAGTAGTAGAATGTCCTTGAATGGTCATAAATGGTCGAAAAATTGACGATATCTGTAAGCTGACCCTTTGAATCATACTCATATCCTATTCCATATTCCAATTTTCCTCCCTGGTAGCACTCCACCTTCTTCACTACCTTGGAAACCACAGGGGCTTCCTTTCCGCATCCGGCGAAGAGAAACACAAGACAAGCAAGTGCCGATAATTTCTTTAACATATTAAGATTATTTTTGTTTTAACTTACAAATGTACAAAGAATTTACGTTTGGACAATTATTTTTTAACGTACATTCTTGGGTACTATTCTGGCCGCATATCCGCCTCCCGGAGCCATCACGGCAGTGAGTCTCATGTCTGCCGGAAGGTCGATGCACTCCTTGGCATAGTCAGTGGCAGACCTGTGTGCATTGACACCGTCGCGATATATCTCGACGCTGTATTCACCTTCAGGAAGGAATCCCAGATCAAGGACAAGAGTCCTTTCGTCCCAATCAGTCAGAGCACCGACATACCATGTGTCACCGCTTCTTCTTGCCATGGAGATGTAATCGCCGACCTTTCCGTCCAGACCGACGGTCTCGTCCCATACGGTAGGAATTGCAGCAATATATTCAGTACATTCCTTCTCCTTCATATAGTTGGATGGAGAATCGCAGAGCATATTGAGCGGAGATTCGAAGATCACATACTCGGCAAGCTGCCTGCAGCGTGTTCCCTGGCTCATCGGCTCTGAATTCGAAGGATGGTATGAAGATCTGGTAGCATTTCTCATGGCTCCCTGAGTATAATCCATCGGACCTGCCATCATTCTGATGTATGGAACAGTCACATCATATGTAACCTGATCCACGGAAGCAGGACTCCATTTCATGTTCTCAAGTCCGTGTACTCCCTCATAGTTGATGACATTAGGATAGGTCCTGTGGAGACCTACAGGCTTGTAGGTTCCGTGGAAGTCCACCAGCATGTGGTACTTTGCGGCAGTTTCGGCGGCTCTTGTATGGAAATCCACGACATCCTGGTCCGCACGGTCCATGAAATCGATCTTGAATCCCTTGAATCCCATCTCCGAATAATGCCTGCACACCTCTTCCATATCCCTTTCGAATGCGATATATCCAGCCCAAAGAATAAGGCCTACTCCCTTTGAATCGGCATAAGTGACAAGTTCCTGGAGGTCGATTTCCGGCACTACCTTGAAAAGGTCTGCCTCTCCGTTTACCGACCATCCCTCATCGAGGATGACATACTCGACACCGTACTCTGCCGCAAAATCTATATAATATTTATATGTAGCATTGTTCACTCCTGACTTGAAGTCCACTCCACGGATGTTCCAGTCATTCCACCAGTCCCAGGCAACCTTGCCAGGCTTAACCCAGCTCCAGTCTGTCGACATGTCAGCAGGAGCCGCAAGACGATAGACCATATCATTATCGGCCATCTGGACATCATTCTCGGACACCGCTACCACTCTCCAAGGAAAAGCCTGCTCTCCTTTGCACTTTGCGATATGATTCTCCCTGCTCTCGACAATCATCTGGAGGTTGTTATGTCCTCCCTGCTTGAGATCCTTAGGGAATGCCGGAATCCTGGCGGTCAGTTCCTTTCCGCCTTCGTAATTATAGAGATAGAAGCATGGATAGTCCCTGTTGTCCGCTTCTGTAACTACGATCTTCTTTCCTGACGGGCCGTCTACCATGAGCGGAAGCATGGCGATCCTGTCCTTGTTCCACTCTGAAAGAGGCTCATAAGTATACTGCGCCTCGTTAGATGTAAAGTACTGTCCTTCAAGAGACCATGTGTTGTGGACCACATATGCTGCCCACATGTTCCAGTCCTGCGCGAAATTGAACCTGACGGTTTCGCTTTCCACATTATAAGGTGTCTTTATATGGGAGACGAACCTGTATGCCATACCATCATCATAGGCTCTGAAGATCACGGAGAACTTCTGGAACTTCAAGGTCATCTCGTTAAAGACATCCTTCACTTCCGCCTTCTTATATACGACAGCACTGATTGTCTCGTTGACACTCCTTCTGGAAACCTTCTTTACAGACTGAGCTCCACCGAATACTGTTCCATCCTCAAGACACATCCCGAGAGGAGACTTGTCCAGAAGCTTATCCGACTCATGGGAAAGAGAGTAATTGAGTTCCTCTCCAGCTTCCACAGTCACGATAAGTTTTCCATCCGGAGATTTGAGTTCATAATTCCGGGGTGCAGCTGAAGCCGCTGCCGCTGCAAAAATCATCGCAGCAATAAGAATGGTTATTCGTTTCATATGTTATCTGTTATTGAAAAATCTGTTCTTAAGCCAATACGAATACACCGGGTCCGTCATGAAGATCCGACCATCTGAATTATAGACAATCCCTCTTTCCAGAAGCGCCGCCTTTGAACGGGACGCTGATGTCGCGGAGGTTATATGGTGACGATGGAGGACTTCCGAAGTGCTTATTACGGTTTCACCGGCTATGACTGCATGTAGATAGCAAAGCTGCTGGGTCGTAAGACTGTCAGTGATATTTCTGAACACCATATCCATCTGATCCACAATTGTTTCAAAGGACTGGACCACCACCTCTCGCGAACATACCACGGATGTTCCGAGCCATGAGAGATGCGCCAGCTGCTGGGTGTAGAACGCATTACCTCCAACCATATCATATATCAGCCCTGCAATCTCGTTGTCAAGATACTTTGCACTGTCTGCAAACTTTTCACGAAGAGATCCGACCATATCCTTCCTGGACACATGTCCGATATGGATGATATCTCCATATCTGTAGAACATCGGAACCGATTTGAGGAATTTATCAACAAAGGACACAGGGGCTGCACAGATGCAGTAAACTACGCCTTCGTGACGCTTCCACCTGTTCTTCAGCCTTTCCAACAGGCCATCAGGGTCGGAAAAACGACCGATGGCATTGAAATCATCTATACATACCACCAGTTTGAGACCTTTGTCCTTCGCTACGACAAAAGGAAGGTCGATCAGCTCATCCTGATTCCTTCTGATATCTTCCCAATCGAAATCTACGGTAAAGGAACCTTCGGTATCAAAGGTCACTCTTGGAGATGTACTGCAGAAATACTTCTTTACATTTTCCACAACCTCTGACTGATTTCGAGACACTGCCTTCAGGACACCTTGGACCAAAAGTTCATAAAACCTTTCCTCATTACGTACGTTTGAAAGGTCAGTAAAACAAAAGCGGAGCGCCTTTTCCTTATGCATTGCATCGCCTGCAGCTTTGTGGACAAGGGAAGATTTTCCCCACCCGTCAGGCGCAATTATTGCTGTATTTGTAAGGAAAATGAAGTCGGAAGAAAGCCTTTTTACCTCGTCATCCCGCCCAACAAAGTGCTTTCCCTCAGCTATCTTACTGTAATCAAATAGTTTAGCCATAGTAAAAGTATTATTTTCCCACAAATGTAATACAATTTATGTATTTACACAAATTGTAAATCAAATCTTGCAAAACGTTTTAATTCAACCCCATTTTCTCCTTCATACTCCTTAAAACATCGAATGCCTGGAGCGGAGTGAGATTGTTGAGATCGACAGAATCGAGGTCTTCCTTGAGGGAAGATAACAGAGGATCCTCAAGCTGGAAGAATGACAGCTGAAGGGAGCCGTCGCTTTCGACGCGACCTTCCTTTACATTATGAGGCTTCTGCATCTTACGCTTGCGAGGGGTTTCCTCGGCGACGCTCGGAATGACTCCTTTTTCCAAAGATGCTAGGGTCTTCTCAGCGGATTCAAGAACCTGCTTAGGCATTCCGGCCATACGTGCAACATGAAGACCGAAGCTATGGGCCACTCCTCCCTCCTTAAGTTTTCGGAGGAAGATCACGTTCTTGCCGACTTCCTTTACTGCGATATGGAAATTCTTCACGCGAGGATAGATTTCCTCAAGGTCGTTGAGTTCATGATAATGCGTGGCGAAGAGCGTCTTCGCTCCTTCGCCGTATTCATGGACATATTCCACGATCGCACGTGCGATCGACATACCGTCATATGTGGATGTTCCTCGTCCGATCTCATCAAGAAGGACAAGGGAACGCGAAGACAGGTTATGAAGAATCATCGATGTCTCCAGCATCTCTACCATGAAGGTGGATTCTCCGCGGGAAATGTTGTCCGAAGCGCCTACACGGGTGAATATCTTGTCACAATACCCCAGCTGGGCAGATTCTGCAGGGACAAATGATCCGACCTGTGCCATCAGAACTATAAGCGCAGTCTGGCGCAGGAGCGCAGACTTACCGGCCATATTGGGACCTGTAAGGATTATTATCTGCTGATTTTCATTATCAAGATATATATCGTTAGGAACAAACTCTTCTCCGGCCTGCATCATGGTCTCGATGACCGGATGACGGCCCTTGGAAATGGAGATTGTCCTACCGTCATTCATCTTCGGACGACAGTAATTATTTGAAATAGCAAGGTCGGCAAAACCTGAAAGAACATCAAGACGGGCCAGTATACGGCAATTCTTCTGGATTGAGGAGATGTTTGCCTGGATACGTGCTACAAGTTCTGCATATATTTGTGTTTCAATCAGATAAATGCGTTCTTCCGCTCCAAGGATCTTATGTTCGTACTCCTTGAGTTCCTCTGTTATGTACCTTTCGGCATTTACAAGGGTCTGCTTTCGTACCCATTCTTCCGGAACCTTGTCCTTGTGAGTATTGCGGACTTCGAGGTAGTATCCGAATACGGAATTATAGCCGATCTTCAGAGACGGAATTCCTGTTCGCTCCGTCTCCCTTTCTTGAATCTTGAGGAGGTAATCCTTGCCGTTACGTGCAATGTCCCTGAGTTCATCAAGCTCTGCGGAGACTCCTGAAGCGATCACATCACCTTTTCCGACAGCCGCAGCTGTCTCGGGATGCATGGTCCTGCCGAGGTACTCGAGAAGTTCATTGCAGTCGGTAATGGATTTCATCATGTTGTCAAGGGCTTCATTTCCCTTGCCAAGGCATATCTTCATGATAGGCTCCGTCTGGCCAAGGCCGCGACGAAGCTGCATCACCTCGCGAGGGGCAATCTTTCCTGCAGCTGCACGGGATATGATTCTTTCCAGGTCTCCAATATCTCCGACCATCGTCTGAAGACGGGTCAGATCTTCTTGATTATCAACAAAATGCTGGACTACAGAATGTCTATCCTCAAGTTCGCGAAGATCCATTACCGGCATCGAAAGCCATGTCCTGAGCATCCTGGCACCCATCGGTGAAGAACACTTGTCCATTACCTCAACCAGGGATGTTCCTTCCTTTCCGGCTGTGGATGAGAAGATTTCAAGGTTTCTGAAAGTGAAGCGGTCCATCCATACAAACGAACCCTCATCGATACGGGAGATAGAACAGATGTTCGAAAGCCCGTAATGCTGCGTCTGTTCAAGATAGATGAGCAGGGCGCCGGCAGATGTAATTCCCAGCGGGAAATTATCTATAGCAAATCCCTTGAGGGAATCTACCTTGAGCTGACGTTTGAGTTTCTCGACCGAATTGTCATAGATGAAGGCCCATTCTTCGAGTGTGGAAATATAATAATGGTCCCCGTAGCGTTCCCTGACCCCTTTTTCATACCCTCTCGGCACAAGAAGTTCCTTCGGAGCAAACGAACTGAGAAGGGTGCCGATATAATCCAGGGAGCCTTCGGCGACCTGGAATGTTCCTGTCGACACATCGAGAAATGCAGCACCGCATCTGTCCTTGTGGAAGGTAAGTCCTGCAATGTAATTATGTTCCTTCTGGTCAAGAAGCTGATCATTGAAGGCGACACCAGGAGTCACAAGTTCGGTCACTCCCCTCTTGACGATATTCTTGGTAAGCTTGGGATCTTCAAGCTGGTCGCAGACAGCAACCTTATAACCTGCACGTACTAGTCTCGGCAGATAAATTTCAAGGGAATGATGCGGAAATCCTGCCATCGGAATGGCACCGGGGACTGCACTGGAACGCTTTGTAAGCACGATTCCAAGCACCTTGCTGGCAATCAGGGCATCATCTCCGTATGTCTCATAGAAGTCACCGCATCTGAAAAGCAATACAGCTTCAGGGTAATCCGCCTTGAAGGAGAAGAACTGCTTCATCATCGGTGTTTCAGTCTGTTTTTTCTCTGCCATATAATCAAGAATATATCTTGGCAAAATTACCGTTTTTTATTTAAAAATAAAAACGCGTATATTTGTGGGATTATGAAAAGGGTGCTTGTAATAACGTATTATTGGCCGCCGACAGGAGGGTCGGGAGTGCAGAGATGGGTGAAGTTCGCCAAGTATCTTCCGTCCGAAGGATGGCAGCCGGTAATCTATACTCCGGAAAATCCTGAACAGCTGGCTGTCGACCACTCTCTTGAAGCAGATATTCCCGAAGGCACTGAGATAATAAAGACCAGAATCACAGAACCTTACGAGCTTTACAAGAAATTCCTGCGCCGCTCCGGACACAGCAAGGAAGCGGTAGAGGTCAATCCTGTCAACGCACAGAACAAGTCGTTTGCACAGAAGGCTGCAATGTGGGTACGAGGCAATCTGTTCCGTCCTGACCCAAGATGTCTTTGGATACGCCCATCCGTGAAATTCCTGAAGAAATATCTTGAAGAGCATCCGGTCGACCTCATCGTGAGCACCGGACCTCCTCAGTCAATGCACATGATCGGACGTCTTCTGTCGAGGGAGACCGGTCTTCCATGGATTGCCGATTTCCGTGACCCATGGACCAAGATATTCTATTTCAAGCATTTGTCCATGACAAAGGCCACGGAAAGATGGCACCAGAAGATGGAAAGGAAGGTTCTGGATGAGGCCAGTGCGGTAGTAGCAGTCTCCCCTCTCGTGCAGCAGGAATTCCAGTCCATGACCCGGACTCATGTGGAACTAATCACCAACGGATACGACGAGTGTGATTTTCCGGACATGAAAGATACAGGCGCGACTGGCGGTCCTGACAAGGATTTCGTGATAACTCACACCGGTCTTTTCGCTGCTGACGGTAACCCTACCCTTCTCTGGGATGTGTTATCCGAGATGTGTGCAGAAGACCCTGCCTTCAAAAAAGCATTGAAAATCAGACTTATAGGAAAGACTGACACACAGATTCTTGAAGCTATAACAGAATCAGGACTTAAAGATAACCTGACAGATCTCGGATATCAGCCCCATGGCACCGCTGTCGAAGAACAGAGAAGTGCCTCGATCCTCATTCTTCCGCTGAGAAAGGAACCTGAGTACAAGGCAGTTCTTCCTGGCAAACTTTTCGAGTATCTTGCTTCCGGCAGACCTGTTCTGGGAATAGGACAGCCGGACGGAGCGATGTCCATGATCCTCAACAAGACGAATACCGGCGTAGTCGTCGATTGGGAAGACAAGATTTCAATGAAAAAATACATTGACGACTGCTGGAAGGCACATTTTGACGGCAATCTGACCATAAACGACGGAGAAATCGCTACATTCACCCGCCGCAACCTTACCCGTCAGATGGCGGAGCTTTTTGACAAGGTAACGGAAAACTCTTCGTCCGGAAAAAGATAGGATTCTCCGGACCAAACAAAGAAAATACACATTGTATCCGGAATAAGATCAGATTTTCCGGACGAAACGAAAAAAGATATGAATAAGGAACTGTTGAAGAAAATTCTGGTTTATGCAGGCATCATCCTGCTTTTCATTGTCATAGCATACGGCTTCGTGCCGCAGGTATTGAGCGGCAAGATCGTGAACCAGAGCGATATAGCATCGTGGAAAGGCATGGCGAACGAAGCCATGACCCATAATGCGGCGCATCCGGAGGATCCGACCGCATGGACAAATTCGATGTTCGGAGGCATGCCGACGACTGCAACCATCGACGATTTCCATGGCGACTGGACAGATTACATCTATGATTTTCTTCTGACAGGACGTAGACCTGCTACTTATCTGTTCCTTACTCTGGTAGGAGCCTTTCTGCTGATGCTGTCCATGGGCATGAACGGCATCGTGGCCGTGGCCGGAGCCATCGCAGTCGCCTTCTGTTCATACAACATGCAGATCATCCAGGTGGGACACAACACAAAGATGCAGGCCATAGCATATTTCCCTTGGGTACTTGCCGGCGTCATATATACATATCGGGCAGCTTTGGGACAGACACGTCGCTCCGCTTCCCGCAATGATATAAAAGGGTGGCTGCCTGAAACTATCCTGGGTGCAACCCTTTTCGCTTTTGCCCTCAGCATGCAGATCAAGGCGAACCATATCCAGATAACATATTATCTCGCCATCGTCATCTTTGTCTATGCAATTGCCTTACTGATAAGCCTTTGCATCGACAAGACCAAAAGAAGCAGGCTCGGCCGCTTCTTCGCGGCCTCAGCGCTTCTGCTTGTAATCGGCTGTGTGGGAATCGCGACAAATGCCAACAAACTCATCCCGACATACGAATACACTCCGTACACAATGCGCGGAGGATCGGAACTTTCCGGAAGCGGAAACGGACACAATTCCAAGGGCCTTGACCTTAATTATGCCACAGCATGGTCGTATGGAATCGAAGAGATGCCTAACCTGCTGATTCCTAACTTCAATGGCGGCTCGTCCGCAGGACCTCTTGACATGGATTCCGAAACCGGAAAACTGCTCAAAAGGGCCGGTCAGCCGAACCTTCGTCAGACTCTCAAGTCAATGCCTCTGTATTGGGGTCCTCAACCTTTCACAGCCGGTCCTATGTACATGGGAGCCATCACCATCTTCCTTTTCGTATTGGGATTATGCCTTGTCAGAGGACGTGAAAAATGGTGGATTGTAATCGCTACAATCATCGCCATCCTGCTTGCATGGGGAAGCCATTTCATGTGGTTCACGAAGCTCTGGTTCGACTATGCGCCGTTCTACAATAAGTTCAGGACGGTTTCCATGGCTCTTACCGTACTCCAGGTGACTCTTCCTCTGCTTGGATTCTATGTACTTGACAAGATCATCAAGGAGAAATATGACAGGAAGACCTTCATGAAGGGAGGTTATATAGCTTATGGAATTACAGCCGGATTCTGTCTGCTCTGCGTGCTTATCCCAGGTATTGCAGGTACATTCACCGGCTCGGCAGACGCCGGTCAGCCGGATATTCTCATTGATGCTCTTGCCGCTGACAGACAGGCACTTATGGTAAAGGATGCCGTAAGATCGCTTATACTTATAACCATCGTCTTCGTGCTTCTGATCTGGGCATTCCGTACTCCGAAATATGACGCCAAGGGACCTGAAGGCTCATTCGTAAGAAAAGGAAGGATGACATTGGTCGCCTTTGCGATGATCTTCCTCGTATGGATCGACCTCGTATCTGTAGGAAAACGCTATCTGAACAAGGACCATTTCGTGACACGAAAAGACTTTTCAGCGCAATATGAACTCCGTCCGGTAGATGAGATCATACTTGAGGATCCAGCACTGGATTACAGGGTTCTGGACATCAGCGTAAACACATTCAACAGCTCCATCCCAAGCTACCACCACAAGACCATCGGTGGCTACAGCCCTGTAAAGCTTCAGCGCTATCAGGACCTCATAGAAAAGTATATAACTCCTGAAATATACGACATATATGATGTTGTGGAGACTTCCGAAACCATCACTGAAGTTTCCGAAAACCTTCCGCAGCTGAAGGTGATATCTATGCTGAACGGAAAATACATCATTCTCGGAGCAGAATATCCTCCTGTGGAGAATCCTCATGCGTATGGCAATGCTTGGTTCGTTTCATCTGCAGTTCCTGCGGCAACTCCTGACGAGGAGATCGCCCTCCTTGAGGGTACCGATCTCCGCAATGCTGCGGTCATCGGAGATGACTTCGCATCTGTCAGAGAGCGTCTCTCCGGCCATAAAACGGTCGGCAGAGAAACAGGGGAAATGCCGACCTTATTTACGGCCGGAGAGACTGACGACGAAGCATCACACGTCATTCCGAGCGAAGCGTGGGAATCTCCTTCAATAGTACTGACACACTATGCTCCGAATGAGTTGAGATATAGCTATAGCACTGATTCTGAGAGGGCTGCGATATTCAGCGAAATCTATTATCCTAAGGGATGGAAGGCATGGATCGAGCCTGCCGGATCATATGGAGAAGTACGTAAGGGACATTACCAGCCTACCGCGGATGCCCGTGAAATCGAACTCTTCCGTGCAGACTGGATGCTCCGCGGAGCGATCATTCCTGAAGGCGAAGGCCAGCTGATCATGCGATTCGAACCGGACTCTTACCAGCTCGGAGAGAATGTGTCAAAAGCTTCTTCAATCGCCTTGATACTCCTCCTCCTCGGCTCTGCCGCCATGGTAGTCTTTACAAAACGTCTTAAATAGTACAACATAGAACCTATTGACAACCAATTATTTACAAAAAATGCGTGCTCCCCTTTGGCAGCACGCATTTTTTGTAAATAATTATCTTATAAGTAGTTACTGATTACGCTTTTATTAGAGCAAACCGGAAATAAAGACCGTAGTGATTGCTACAGGGCAGACGTAACGGATAAGGAACCAAAGGACACCGAATATCTTCACGTTTGTGGAGAGGGTGCCTCCGTTGGTGAATTCGTCGTAGATATCTGTCTTCTTGAGACGCCATCCTACAAAGAGGACTGTCAAGAGACTTCCGAGAGTCATCAGTACATTCGACGAAAGATTGTCGAAAAAGTCGAAGATCGAACGTCCTGCGATGCTGAAGCCGGCCAGAGGTCCGAAAGAAAGCGAACAAAGAGCACCGACAGCCCAACACAGAACAAACAGCACACCGCAAGCTGAAACGCGCGTAAAACGTTTTTCTTCAACAAGATACGCAACAGCAACCTCCAACATTGAGATTGAAGAAGTCAAGGCTGCCACAAGGAGGGCCACGAAAAAGACAATTGCGATGACTCCACCTGCCGGCATCTGAGAAAACACAAAAGGAAGTGTTTCAAATACAAGACCGGGACCCGACTGAGGATCAAGACCGAAAGCAAACACCGCCGGCATGATTGCCATACCGGCAATAAGAGCAAACATCAGGTCAGAAACCGCCGTTGCCGAACTCTGGAAGAATATGTTCTCCTTTTTATCGACATATGAACCGTAAGTCAGGATTGTTCCGAAACCCAGCGACAGCGAGAAGAAGGCCTGACCGAGAGCTGCCGCACATGCATGCCCGTCTATCTTCGAAAAATCCGGATTGAAGAGATATTCAAGACCTCTTCCGGCACCCGGAAGCGTAAGCGAATAGACTGCTATGGCAATTACCATCACAAAAAGCAGCGGCATCATCACCTTGCTGAATTTCTCGATTCCGTCCTTTATTCCGATTACCACTATCAATGTCGTAACCAACATGAAGACGGTATGCATGATCAGCGGCATCCATGTCGAAGAAACAAATCCCGAGAACATCGTTGCCTGACTCTCACCTCCTGTAAATGAGAATGTTACAGATTTGAGAAGATATTCGATGGACCATCCTCCTATGACGCTGTAATACGAAAGTACGACGAGAGGAACTATGACAGTGAACAATCCTACCCACTTCCATGCAGATCCTCCGCTCAAATCACGAAAAGCGGCGAATGCATTCTTCTGGCTGCGACGTCCGATCACAAATTCTGACACGAATATAGGCAGACATATCAGAAAACTGAAGGCAATATATACGATGATGAATGCAGCACCACCGTTTTCTCCCACAAGATACGGGAAGCGCCACAGATTTCCCAATCCAACTGCCGAGCCAGCCATCGCCACAAGGGCACCGAACCGGCTTCCAAAACTGTCTCTTGCCATATTTACTATAAAAATCTAATTGTCTTAAAATCAACAACTTAAACAATATGCGTGCTCCCCTTTGGCGGCACGCACTTTTTATAACTCCTTATAAAACAATAAGTTACATTCTACGAATATATTCCACAAATTCGAAGTCGAAGCCCGATCCGTCGTCATGAAGCATATCCGAACGGGTCGCCACCTGCCATATCGAAGGGTCTATCGCAGGGAAGAAGGTGTCGGCGTCTTCGATGACGGTATGTACATGGGTCACGATAAGGCGGTCGGCATCACCGAGAGCCTGGGCATAAATCTGTCCGCCGCCGATGACAAAGCATCGGGTGTCCCCGATTTCATCGGGAATGGCGGACAAAGCCGCCCTATATGCCTCTTCGAGGGATGAAACTACAACAACCCCTTCCGGCGCA
This sequence comes from Bacteroidales bacterium, assembly GCA_017549505.1. Classification (GTDB taxonomy): domain Bacteria; phylum Bacteroidota; class Bacteroidia; order Bacteroidales; family UBA932; genus Cryptobacteroides. The sequence goes on from JAFYUS010000054.1 coordinate 74,836, forward strand.
TCAAAGCCGCGGGAAACGACGATATTCGTGCGTTTCGGGAGCGGCCTGCCGATGGATTCGAATGTCTTGCGGCCCATGATGACCGGCGAACCGGAAGTCGTGCGCTTGAAGAACTTCAGGTCTTCGGAAATATGCCATAGGAGGGCATTGGCCCGACCTATGGCATTATTGTCCGCTATCGCTACTATGATGCATTTTTCCATGACTATACGGCTACCGGTGCAGGAATTCTAGGATATGGATCGTAATCTACAAGTTCGAAGTCTTCGTACTTGAAGTCGAAGATGTCCTTTACATCCGGATTTATCTTCATCTTCGGCAGCGGGCGAGGCTCACGGCTGAGCTGCAAAGCCACCTGCTCGAAATGGTTGGTGTAGATATGTGTATCACCTGTGGTATGGACGAATTCTCCCGGCTGAAGGCCGCATACCTGTGCAATCATCATGGTCAGGAGCGCATAGGATGCGATATTGAACGGCACTCCGAGGAATACGTCGGCGCTTCTCTGATAAAGCTGACACGAAAGTTTTCCGTCTGCTACATAGAACTGGAAGAGCGAGTGACATGGCGGAAGGGCCATCTTCTCGACTTCAGCGACATTCCATGCTGAAACGATCATACGACGCGAATCCGGACTGTTCTTTATCTGGTTGATGACGTTCGAAAGCTGGTCGATCGTACCTCCGTCTGGAGTAGGCCAGCTACGCCACTGGTGGCCATAGACAGGACCGAGGTCACCGTTCTCGTCCGCCCATTCATCCCAGATAGTCACTCCATGGTCCTGGAGATATTTCACGTTTGTATCACCTGCTATGAACCACAGAAGTTCATAGATGATCGATTTGAGGTGAACTTTCTTTGTAGTAAGAAGCGGGAAACCTTCGCTGAGGTCATAACGCATCTGATAACCGAACACGCTCTGTGTGCCGGTTCCGGTGCGGTCGGACTTCATTGTTCCGTTTTCACGGATGTGTCTAAGCAGTTCCAGGTATTGTTTCATAACCTCGGCAATCTTTTGATGAATTGATGATTAACGGATTCCGAAGGCATAGATTATCGCCTGTTCGTATACTTCACCCGGGCGGAGCACGCAATTCGGATATTCAGGCTTGTTAGGTGCGTCAGGGTAGTTCTGGCACTCTATGGCGATACCGTCATTCTCTCCGTACGCGTGGTCGTTCTTGCCCTCAGGACATCCTGCAAGCCAGTTTCCTGTATATACCTGGACTCCCGGCTGGGTAGTATAGATATTGAGGGTTCTTCCGCTTTCAGGTGCGTAGAGTTCACAGCAGAACTGGAGCTGACCAGGTTCAGCACCGTCAATCACCCAGCAGTGGTCATATCCGGAACCTATCTTCAAGGCCTCGAAATCAGCTCTGATATCCTGTCCGACAGGCTTCTCGTTTACGAAATCCATCGGAGTACCGGCAACAGGTGCGCTTTCTCCGAGCGGAATCTGGGTTTCGTCTGTAGGAAGATACTCCGAGCAGTTCATACGGAGAGTATGTCCGAGAATGTTTCCGTTTCCTTCTCCGTTGAGGTTGAAATAAGCATGGTTAGTGAGATTGATGACTGTAGGAGCATCTGATTCAGCCGTATAAGTCATACGAAGCTCGCACTCATCAGTCCATTCATAACGAAGAACTGCCTTCACAGCACCCGGATAGCCCTGTTCGCCATCTTCTGAATAATACATGAACTCCACTCCACCTTCATGTTCGCGGCTTTCCCATACCTTGTTCTGGAAGCCTTCCGGACCTCCGTGAAGGCTGTTCGGACCATTGTTTATTGGAAGTGAATATTCCTTTTCGTCAAGAGTGAACTTACCCAGAGCAATACGGTTTGCGTATCTTCCAGGAGTCTTTCCAAGACACGGTCCGTCTCCGAAATAGCTCATCGGATCAGCATATCCGAGAGATACATCAGCCATGTTGCCGTCCTTGTCAGGAACAACGACAGATACGATGGCCGCACCGATACTTCCCAGCTGCACATATGCACCTTTAGAGTTTGTTAGGGTATAGAGGAATATCTCCTTACCGCAGGCAGACTTGCCCCAAAGTTCTTTTTTCACTTCCATGATATAGTATGTTTGATTATTTCAGGCAAAACATTCAAAGTTAACATATATATCCGAAAGGGACAAGAAAAAGCCACCCGTCGGGTGGCTTTTTCTGATATTTATAAATGTTATTTCAGCTTCTTGAGGATGTTGCTGAGGTTGACTTCCTTAGAGATGATTGCGTGAAGATCTTCGATTTTTACACGCTCCTGCTCCATGGAATCACGATGACGGATTGTAACGCAACGGTCTGTGAGAGAGTCGTGGTCAATGGTCACGCAGAAAGGTGTTCCGATCGCATCCTGACGACGATATCTCTTACCGATAGAGTCCTTCTCATCATACTGGCAGTTGAAGTCATACTTGAGCTCGTCCATGATCTCTCTTGCAAGTTCAGGAAGACCGTCCTTCTTGATAAGAGGAAGCACAGCAACCTTTACCGGTGCAAGAGGTGCAGGAATGCTGAGAACTACGCGGCTTTCGCCATTCTCAAGCTGCTCCTCCTTGTATGAATTAGAAAGAACTGCAAGGAACATACGGTCAACTCCGATTGAAGTTTCTACAACATATGGAACATAGTTCTCACCGAGTTCAGGATCGAAGTACTGGATCTTCTTTCCAGAGAACTTCTGGTGGTTTCCAAGGTCAAAATCGGTACGTGAGTGGATTCCCTCAAGCTCCTTGAAACCGAACGGGAAGCGGAATTCGATATCTGTTGCTGCATTTGCATAGTGTGCAAGCTTGTCATGATCGTGGAAACGATAGTTCTCGTCACCCATTCCAAGAGCCTTATGCCATGCCATACGGTTTTCCTTCCACTTTGCAAACCAGTCGAGTTCTGTACCAGGCTTGATGAAGAACTGCATCTCCATCTGCTCGAACTCCCTCATACGGAAGATGAACTGACGTGCTACAATCTCGTTTCTGAAAGCCTTACCGATCTGTGCGATACCGAAAGGAATCTTCATACGGCCAGTCTTCTGCACATTAAGATAGTTTACGAAAATACCCTGTGCAGTCTCCGGACGGAGATAAATGATGTTTGACTCACCTGAAACGCTTCCAAGCTGTGTCGAGAACATAAGGTTGAACTGACGTACATCTGTCCAGTTCTTTGTACCTGAAATAGGGCATGCAATCTCACAGTCGATAATGATCTGGCGAAGCTCTGCAAGGTCATTTGCATTGAGAGCGTCAGCCATTCTCTTCTTTACCTCGTCTATCTTCTTCTGATTTCTGAGGACATTAGGGTTTGTAGCCCTGAACTGAGTCTCATCGAATGACTCACCGAATTTCTTCTTACCCTTCTCTACATCCTTCTCGATCTTTTCCTCGAGCTTGCCGATATAATCCTCGATAAGAACGTCAGCACGATATCTCTTCTTTGAATCCTTGTTGTCGATAAGAGGGTCGTTGAAGGCACCAACATGTCCTGAAGCCTCCCAGATCTTAGGATGCATGAAGATCGCAGAGTCAATACCTACGATATTCTCATGAAGCCTTGTCATTGCCTCCCACCAGTATCTCTTGATGTTGCTCTTGAGTTCTGATCCAAGCTGTCCATAGTCGTATACGGCACCGAGACCGTCATAGATCTCGCTTGAAGGGAAAATGAAACCGTACTCCTTACAGTGAGCTACGAGAATCTTAAAAAGTTCTTCCTGTGTCATAATTGTATTATAGTTTATTATTGATTTCCTTTAAGGGTATCATAACGAAATCCCTCTCGTACATAAGTTTATGCGGAACCGTAAGTTCCTCACAATCAATTTTATTATCTCCGAAGAGCAGGATATCTATATCTATCGGACGATCCGAATATATCCTCTCACCTTTTTCATCATACTGTGGATTTCCTGTCCTGCCAAGCCTTCTTTCGATACTCTTGCATATTTCGAGTATCATTAGACCCTCGGCTTCCGGATTATATCCTTCATTAAATTCGAGTTCATAAAGAACAGCTGCATTAATGAAATTATCTGCTGATTCAAATCCCCATGGTTCTGTCTCTATAAAACTGGAAACAGCCTTGAAAGGCGTTCCTAATTCAATATTGAGCAGACTCAGGGCATCTTCTATATTCTTCCTCTTATCGCCTCTATTAGAGCCTAAAGACAGATATAAATCAACCTTCACCTTACCTTCTCTCTCCCCTTCTGTCCTTCAGTCATCAAGTCCAAGTTCAACAAGTGCCTCCTCAGACATCCTGCTTCTGTCCCATTCCGGTTCCCAGACAAGATCAACTCTGACGCTTACCACACCAGGGACATCAGCAACAGCCGACCTTACCTGTTCAACAACATAATCAGCCATCGGACAATTCGGAGCTGTAAGAGTCATCTGGATATAGACATTATGATCATCGTCGACCTTGACTTCGTAAATAAGTCCAAGATCATACACATTTACCGGAATCTCAGGGTCATAAACCTGCCTGAGAGCCATTATTATATCTCTTTCAAGTCTCATCTTTCTTTCCTTATCTTCCTCTGCTATCTCAGCAGATTTACGTTTAAACCAATCCTTCAGTCCCATAAGCTATTTCTCTGATCTTTGCAATCATCGACACCAATCCGTTTGCACGTGTAGGAGACAAATTCTCCTTTAATCCTATCTTCTCCACAACGGAGAAATCCGATGAAAGTATCTCATTTGCAGTTCTGCCGGAATAAAGTCCTATCAGAAGTGAAATTATACCCTTGGTAATGATGGCATCACTGTCTGCATTGAAGAAGATTTTTCCATCTTCAACCTTATAATCCAGCCATACTCTTGATTGACAACCTTTTATAAGTTTATCATCAGTCTTGGCACTATCTGGATAGTCTGTAAGTGACTTTCCAAGTTCGATCAGATATTCGTATTTGTCCAGCCACTCTTCATACATCGAGAATTCCTCGACAATGGCGTTTTCTGCTTCCTGTAATGTCATGATTCCTTATTGCAACATCTTTATGGCTTTATCCAAGCACCTAATAAAATATTCTGCTTCCTCAAGCGTGTTATATGGAGCTAGAGACACTCTCAGCATACCTGTGACACCAAACCGGGTCATAAGAGGTTCAGCACACATCTGACCTGACCTGACAGCAATTCCCATCTTATCAAGAATCAAAGCCAGATCCTCATGATGAATACCTTTTACAGTAAATGAGAAAAGAGGAATCTTTTCTTCATTTGTTCCTCGTGGAACTCCATAAAGGGTTATTCTTTCATCTGATCTCAGATAATCGAGCAAATAATCCCTTATTTTATCTAATTTATCCACTAATTCATTATCATTCAATAAATTAGTAAATTCAATAGCTGACTTTAATGTAGCTGCAGATGCAAAATTCTGAGTACCGGCCTCAAACTTCATAGGGAGCGGAGCATATGTTGTCTCCTCGAAAGAAACAGTACCAACCATCTCGCCTCCTCCCATATATGGAGGCATCTCATCAAGAAGTTCCTTCTTTCCATAAAGAACTCCTGTTCCGGTGGCAGCATACAACTTATGGCCGGAGAATACATAAAAATCACAATCAAGATCCTGGACATCCACCTTGGAATGAACCACTCCCTGAGCTCCATCTATAAGGACAGGAATTCCTGAAGCGTGGCATTTCTCTATTATTTCCTTGACCGGATTGATCAATCCAAGAACATTGGAAATATGAGTCACTGCCATTATCCTGGTCTTGTCAGAAAGAATTTCATCAAGCATTTCAGTCCTGAGATGACCGCTGTCGTCTACAGGAAGCACCTTCAGAACAGCACCTTTCCTTTTGCACATCATCTGCCACGGAACAATGTTGGAATGATGTTCAGCTTCAGTGACTACAATTTCATCACCTTCCTTGACAAACGCTTCTCCGAAACTGAATGCTACAAGATTTAAAGCAGCTGTAGTTCCACTTGTAAATATTATTTCTTCCCTGCTTATTGCATTGATAAAATCCCTTACAGAATCTCTTGCCTGTTCATATGCCTGAGTCGCCTCATCAGCTAGACGATGAACAGCTCGGTGTATGTTTGCATTTGACTCCGAAGTGATCTTTGTCCACATATCAATTACAGACTGAGGTCTCTGACTTGTAGCAGCATTATCAAAATACACAAGATCCTTACCGTACACCTTTCTGGAAAGTGCAGGAAAAAGGGATCTTATTTCTTCAATTCTAGCCATAAAAGTCATTGATACACGCGCGCATACACGCAATAAGCCTGCAAATTTAGCAATTTTGCTCGTTCTTTTACAGAATTTTAGATATTTTTGCAATGTACCGCCGTTGCAGGTACTGAATAAAAAGCAGAAACAAATCTAAAAACATAAGAAAATGATAGACTACATAAAGGGTAACGTAGCAGAATTAACTCCTACAGACCTGGTCCTGGAATGCTACGGAATCGGATATAGAATACTGATTTCTCTCCAGACTTATGAAGTACTGAACGGAAAATCTGAAACTACCGTATACATACATCACTACCTGAGAGAAGATGAAGAACTGTATTATGGTTTCGCAACCAAAGATGAAAGAGAACTGTTCAGACTCCTTATCGGAGTATCTGGAATAGGCGCATCAACAGCCAGAATGATGTTATCTTCTCTCACATCCGATGAAATAAGAAATGCAATCATTGCAGAAGATATAAATAAGATAAAGAGCATAAAGGGTATTGGACTGAAGAGTGCCCAAAGGCTCATTTTAGAGCTGAAGGATAAAGTTGTCGGAGGAAAAGGAAGTGACACTACCCCACTATTCCAGACAGGATCTCCAGGAGTTACTGACGAAGCTGTCACCGCACTTGTGATGCTGGGCTTCACAAAAGCGAATGTAAACAAAGCCGTAGCAGCTGTTCTCAAGGAATCACCAAAAGCGACTTTAGAAGAAATAATAAAATTAGCTTTGAAAAGATTATAAAAAGAAAAAGAGTTCCACGTGGAACTCTTTTTCTTTTTTTTATCTACCAAAATACACAAGTAGGACTGATATATCAGCAGGAGAAATTCCCGATATTCGAGAAGCCTGAGCTATTGTTCTAGGTGCATATTTTTTAAGTTTCTGTCTACATTCAATTGACAGACTTTCAACTTTATCAAAATCAAAATCTTCAGGAATGGCAAGATTTTCAAGCCTCATGATCTTATCAGCCATCTGCTGTTCCCTTTCAATATATCCCTTATATTTGATGGATATTTCAGATGAATCCAATATTTCTCTACAGTAGTTCCTATTAATCTTAGAGTTCATATATTCCCTGTCTAGCTTCGAAACAGGATATTCAGTATTGAACTTCAAAGTATATACTGCATCAGAATATGAAGTAGTTTCACATTCTTTATTAATAAACTGGCTGACAGAATCTCTATTACCATATTCTAAAAGATCAGAATAAACAGAAGATTCTTTTAAGATACCTGTTAAAGGAGAAAGAAATTCTTCTTCTATATTGATATTGAATTTAGAAAAAGTTCCACGTGGAACTAAATTAAAAATATCAGATAATTTTGTCTGAGGCCTCGATATCAATTCAGCAATACGTCTACGGGACGGTATTTCAGAAGTTCCCACAGAAACAAGATAATCATTGATATATTCTGGTTTGATAGACGCGTCCTGGAAGAAATTATTGAATCTTTCAATAGAATCATACTTTCTCATAGTATAATCATACCTGAACTTATCGGCCAGACCTATTTCAAAAGAAGACGGAGTAAGTCTTATATCAGCATTATCCTGGCGCAAAAGAATCCTGTACTCTGCTCTGGAAGTAAACATTCTATAAGGTTCATCAACTCCCTTTGTAATAAGGTCATCTATCAGGACGCCGATATATGCCTGGTCACGCTTAAGGATAAACGGATCCTTACCGGCTACCTTAAGATGCGCATTGATTCCCGCCATCAATCCCTGGGCGGCAGCTTCTTCGTAACCTGTAGTTCCGTTTACCTGTCCGGCAAGGAAAAGACCGTCAATCTGCTTCAATTCAAGCGTAGGCTTGAGTTGAGTAGGGTCAAAATAATCATATTCGACCGCATAAGCTGGTCTATAAACTTTAGCATTCTCCAGTCCCTCTATATTATGAAGAGCTTCCATCTGAATATCGAGTGGAAGAGATGAAGAAAATCCCTGGAGATAATATTCGTTGGTTCCTCTTCCCTCTGGCTCAAGGAAAAGCTGATGTTCGTTCTTTCCGGCAAAGGTCCTGAGCTTATCTTCAATACTAGGACAATATCTTGGTCCTATTCCAGTGATCAATCCGGAGAACAATGGAGAATCACCAAATCCACTCTTTAGGATATCATGTACCTTCTCATTTGTATGAACAATGAAGCAAGGCATCTGGGGAGTACCGTTCTGCGCAGTCGAAAGATAAGGTAGGTAAGAAAACTTTTCAGGATCTTCATCACCAAACTGATGGATCATATTCGAAGTGTCGACAGAAGATATATCAATACGAGGCGGAGTACCTGTCTTCATTCTTGCAGTAGCCACACCCATGGAAACAAGTTGTGAAGTCAGACCATGGGAAGGCAACTCCCCTATTCGTCCTCCTTCGAACATCGTACGTCCTATGAACATCCTACCTTCAAGAAAGGTTCCTGCAGTCAGAATAACCGTCTGAGAATTGAATTTTGCACCTGTAGTTGTACATACACCCGAAATTTTTGAACCATCAAAAAGAAAACCAGTCACAGTATCTTGGTAAATATCTAATTTACAGGCACTTTCGAGCAATTTTCTCCAATACAAGGAAAATTGGATTTTATCACATTGAGCACGAGGACTCCACATTGCAGGACCTTTGGACCTGTTGAGCATCCTGAACTGAAGAGTAGAAGCATCAGTTATAATGCCTGTATATCCCCCAAGAGCATCTATCTCTCTGATTATCTGACCTTTAGCAATACCTCCAATAGCAGGATTACAAGACATCTGTGCAAATTTGTTCATATCCATAGATATAAGAAGCACAGATGAACCCATCCTTGATGCAGCCATGGCGGCTTCACAACCGGCATGACCACCACCTACGACTATAACATCATAAACTTTATTCATACACTAAACCAGCTCTCTTAATGAAAGATAATAATTCTCTTTCTTTCTCATCATCGCGATATCTTCGTCATTATGGTCGTCGTAACCTATAAGATGAAGAACACCATGTACTATTACACGATAGAGTTCCTCTGAAAATTCAGTACCGTATTCGACAGCATTCTCTCTGACTGAATCGACACTGATGAAAAGATCTCCGGAAAGCCTGTCACCCTCACAATAATCAAAAGTGATTATATCCGTGAAATAATCATGCTGAAGGTATTTCTGATTTACATCAAGTATATAATTGTCGGAACAGAATATTATCGAAATATCTCCGATCTTTCGGATTTCACTTTCAGCAACAAGTCTTAACCACTTGCTGTTTCTGGTTTTACCCTTGAATATGAAGTCAGTATCTTCGAAATAATAAGAAATCATGGCTAAAATATTTTTGCAAATCTACAAAATGTATAAAAAGTTTGAAATAAAAAATATAATTTCTAACTTTACCGGGCAAAATGGAAAATAAAAACTAACGATCAATATGGAAATCAAAAAGTCAGAAAAAGCCAACTTGGAAAACAAGAAACTTCTCTTTGTTGAGATAGGACTTGTAGTTGCGTTGGGTATCACTCTCTTTGCATTCGAGTGGACAAGCAAGGAAACAAAGGTATCAACTCTCGAAGATACTACTGAAGTACTTATTGAAGAGGAAATCATTCCTATCACACAGGAAACTCCACCTCCTCCACCAGCAGCACCAAAGATTCCTGTTCTTTCAGACCAGATCGATATCGTAGATGATGAAATCGAACTTGAGGATGACCTTTTCATGAACCTCGAGGATGATGCAAGCCTTGGAGTTGAAATCATGGACTATATTGAGGTTGAAGAGGAAGTAGTTGAAGAGGAAGCTATTCCATTCCAGCTCGTAGAGGAAAAACCTTCATTCCAGGGTGGTGACGCTAACCAGTTCTCAAAGTGGGTGAACCAGAGACTTGTATATCCTGAGATTGCAAAGGAAAACGGTGTACAGGGTCGTGTTACTCTTCAGTTCACAGTTGAGAAGGACGGTACTGTAACAAAGGTAAAGGTTCTCCGTGGTGTAGACCCATCACTTGACAAAGAGGCAGTACGTGTAGTATCAATGTCTCCAAAGTGGAAGCCAGGAAAGCAGAGAGACCGCGCGGTACCTGTAACCTATACATTCCCTGTTATCTTCCAGTTGAGATAATTATTTGATTTACAAATATATAATAAGTCCGATCAATATACTTGACCGGACTTATTTTAATTAAACATTATGGCAAAAATTACAGTAGAACAGCATAACGAAAAAGCAGTCTTCGTCGGTGTGATAAAGCAGGGTGATGACGAAAGACAGGTTATGGAATATCTTGACGAACTTGAGTTTCTCGCTGAGACAGCGGGTGCTGTCGGTGTCAAGAAATTTATCCAGAAGGTAGACAGACCCGATTCGAGGACATATATAAGAAGCGGTAAACTTCAGGAAATAAGGGAATATATTGAGGAAAATGATATAGAAGTAGTTATATTCGACGACGAACTCTCCCCTACTCAGCTGAGAAATATCGAACGCGAACTTAATATAAGAATCCTTGACAGAACAAACCTGATTCTTGATATTTTCGCTCAGAGAGCAAAGACTGCATATGCAAAGATGCAGGTAGAACTTGCTCAATATCAATATCTTCTCCCAAGACTGACAAGAATGTGGACCCACCTTGAAAGACAGAAAGGAGGTATCGGTATGAGAGGTCCAGGTGAAACTCAGATTGAGACAGACCGCCGTATAATCCAGGATAAGATAGCAAGGCTTAAGGAACAGCTGAAAAAGGTTGACAAACAGATGGCTTCACAGCGCGGAAACAGGGGTTCTTTAGTGCGTATTTCGCTTGTAGGATATACAAACGTAGGTAAGAGCACCTTAATGAATTTACTGGCTAAAAGCGACGTTTTTGCAGAAAACAAACTGTTCGCAACGCTGGATACCACAGTAAGAAAGGTAGTCATCGAAAACGTACCGTTCCTGCTTAGTGACACTGTAGGATTCATCAGAAAGCTACCTCATCAGCTTGTAGAAGCTTTCAAGAGTACTTTGGATGAGGTAAGAGAAGCTGATATCCTTATGCATGTAGTGGATATATCACACCCTAATTTCGAGGATCATATCAGAGTCGTAGAGGAAACATTAAGGGATATCAAGGCTATAGATAAGCCTATTTTCGTCGTATTCAATAAGATTGATGCATACAGATACGAAGAATATGATGAGTTCTCTCTGGAACCTAAAAAACAGGAAAACTACACTCTTGACGAATTCAAGAACAGTTGGATAGCAAAGGAAAATACACCATGTATATTCATCTCCGCCCGTGAAAAGATCGGCATAGACAAACTCCGCGGAGACTTATACAAAATGGTAGCAGAAATCCATGCAGGTCGTTACCCTTTCGATAATTTCCTTTGGTAGCGTATATTGGAGCGATATTCAGGACGCACACATATATATAAAATAAATAGGAAGTTTGATGTAGATGACATGCCACCCCCGGCTATGGGTCGCGAGCGGCAAGGCAAACAGTCCAGTGGACTTTTGCAGCGAGCAGCCTGCGGCAGCAGGTTTAGGGCGGGGGTCACTGGAATCAAACCCACTATTTATATTAAAAATGAGGTGATTATCAATAAGATAACCACCTCAAATCTATTTATATCAGATCTATATATTAGTCCTGAAGTTTAGCGCAGAGGAACTCTCTGTTAAGACGTGCGATATGAGTTACAGTCACATGCTTTGGACACTCCATCTCGCAAGCCTTGGTGTTTGTACAAGCACCGAAACCGAGTTCGTCCATCTTTGCAACCATCGCCTTTGCACGCTTAGCAGCCTCAACCTTACCCTGTGGAAGAAGTGCAAGTGAGCTTACACGAGCAGCTACGAAAAGCATAGCTGAACCGTTCTTACAAGTTGCAACGCAAGCACCGCAACCAACGCAAGCAGCAGCATCCATACTCTCCTCTGCCTTCTCATTTGGAATAGGAATAGCGTTTCCGTCTGGAACTCCACCTGTACCAACAGATACATAACCACCTGCCTGGAGAATCTTGTCAAATGCCTGACGGTCAACAACAAGGTCCTTGATTACAGGGAATCCCTTCGATCTCCAAGGCTCGATAGTGATAGTATCGCCATCCTTGAACTTACGCATATGAAGCTGGCATGTAGTCACCTCATCGTCTGGTCCGTGTGCACGGCCGTTGATGTAGAGTGAACATGCACCGCAGATACCCTCACGGCAGTCATGATCGAAAGATACAGGACCGCTGCTCTGGCATCCCTTCTCGACAGCTACCGGATCAGCACCCTCAGCGATAAGCTGTTCATTGAGGATATCGAGCATCTCGAGGAAAGAGCTGTCTGCGGATATATTCTTAACCTTGTAGGTCTCAAAATGTCCTTTTGCCTTGGCGTTTTTCTGACGCCATACTTTCAATGTCAAATCCATGTCAATTAGTCTTTATAGTTTCTGGTAGCAATCTTGATGTTCTCGTATACGAGTGGCTCCTTATGGAGTTCTGGCTCAACATCTTCGCCCTTGTATTCCCAAGCAGCTACATACATGTAGTTCTCGTCGTCACGCTTGGTCTCACCATCCTCAGTCTGCATTTCTTCACGGAAGTGACCTCCGCAAGACTCGTTACGGTTGAGAGCGTCACGTGCCATGAGCTCACCGATTTCAAAGAAGTCGATAAGACGGAGAGCCTTCTCGAGTTCCTGGTTGAATTCGCCGTTCTCACCAGCTACATATACGTTCTTCCAGAATTCCTTCTTGAGGGCCTGGATCTTCACGATAGCTTCCTTAAGACCTGCCTCATTACGTGCCATACCTACGTTGTTCCACATGATGAGACCGAGTTCCTTATGGAATGAATCGACAGACCTCTTTCCCTTGATAGCGAAGAGTTTCGCAATCTTATCTGTAATAGCCTTTTCAGCCTCAGCGAACTCTGGTGCGTTCACGTCTGTCTTAGGCTCCTTGAACTTACCTGCGAGGTAGTCACCGATTGTATAAGGAAGGATGAAGTAACCGTCAGCAAGACCCTGCATGAGAGCAGAAGCACCGAGGCGGTTTCCACCGTGGTCTGAGAAGTTAGCCTCACCGATAGCATAGAGACCAGGAACAGTTGTCTGGAGGTTATAGTCTACCCAGATACCACCCATTGTATAGTGGATAGCAGGATAGATCATCATAGGCTCCTTATATGGATCCACGTCAGTGATCTTCTCGTACATCTGGAAGAGGTTACCGTATCTTGCAGCGATCACATCCTTACCAAGGCGCTCGATAGCTGTCTTGAAGTCAAGGAATACTGCGAGACCTGTATTGTTCACACCGTAACCAGCGTCGCAACGCTCCTTAGCTGCACGTGATGCAACGTCACGTGGTACGAGGTTACCGAATGCAGGGTAACGACGCTCGAGATAGTAGTCACGATCTTCTTCTGCAATCTGAGATGGCTTCAAGGTACCTGCGCGGAGAGCCTTTACATCCTCCATCTTCTTAGGTACCCAGATACGTCCGTCGTTACGGAGTGACTCTGACATGAGAGTAAGCTTAGACTGCTGGTCTCCGTGTACAGGGATACATGTAGGGTGGATCTGTGCGAAGCAAGGGTTTGCAAAGAATGCACCCTTCTTATAGCACTGCCATGCTGCTGAACCGTTAGAGTTCATTGCATTGGTAGAGAGGAAGTAAGCGTTTCCGTAACCACCTGTTGCGATAACTACTGCATGAGCACCGAATCTCTCGATCTTACCTGTAACGAGGTTTCTTGCAATGATACCCTTAGCTTCACCGTTGATAAGGACTACATCGAGCATCTCATAGCGTGGGTAGCTCTTTACTGTACCTGCTGCAATCTGACGGTTAAGGGCAGCATATGCACCGAGAAGGAGCTGCTGTCCGGTTTGTCCGCGGGCATAGAAGGTACGGCTGACCTGCGCACCTCCGAAAGAGCGGTTGGCGAGAAGTCCGCCGTATTCCCTTGCGAAAGGAACACCCTGTGCAACGCACTGGTCAATG
>JAFYUS010000055.1 GCA_017549505.1 Bacteroidales bacterium
GCTGCTACTGCACAGAAGGTGCTTGACGGTACTGTAGAGGTGCTTGTTGAAGGAGATAACCTTGTCATCAAGCTTAAGTCTTCAGTTGTTAACGCCAAGTTCACTTACCCTGTAGCAGACTTCAAGGACGGACAGAAGAATCCAATTGAAGTAATCTAACATATAATACACTCTCTGCAGGCCGTCTATATCTATGGGCGGCCTGTATTTAACCACATAACTATATGAAACGAATTCTTATTGCCCTTGCGTCTTTTGCAATGACAACAGGCGCTCTCTGTGCACAGGAGTTGACAAACTTCGCATTCTGGGGCCAGAAACCAGTGGTTTCTCCTGAGATCCAGAATGACAGCGTAACATTCAGACTTAAAGCAGATTATGCTACAGTTGTGAAGCTCAGCGGCTCATGGATGCCAAACCCTTGGGGCGACACTATCGACATGACTCGTGGCGAGAACAACGTATGGGAAGTAACCATTCCACTCCCAGAGCCAGAGATCTACACTTATAACTTTGTTGCTGACGGCGTTTCTGTAAACGATCCTCAGAATGTAATGGTTCAGCGTGACGGTTCACGTTATCTCAACATGCTTCTCGTAGATGGAGAGCGCACAGAAAACTACAAGTCTGCAAACAAAAGAGGTACTGTAAGCAATCCTTGGTATGACAGCAAGATCCTCGGTATCAACCGTCGTCTTACAGTCTATACTCCATATGGATATGAGACAAATACAAAGACAAAATATCCGGTTCTTTACCTCCTTCACGGAGCAGGTGGAGACGAGGAGGCTTGGTCATCAATGGGACGTACAGCCCAGATTCTTGACAACCTTATCGAGAAGGGCCTTGCAGAGCCAATGATCGTCGTAATGCCAAACGGCAACCCTGACCAGCAGGCAGCTCAGACATTCGGTCTTCCAACAACTGAGATGGACTGGAGAAACCCTGACAACCGCAACAATTACGTAAGAAGCCTCGTTGAGGAGATCGTGCCTTTCATCGAGAAGAACTATCGAGTAGTTGCGAAGAAGTCACACCGCGCTGTTGCAGGACTTTCAATGGGTGGCGGTCATACCATCACAGCTTCAGGCATGTATCCTGACAAATTTGACTATATTTGTCCGCTCTCGATGGGTGCTCAGAGGACTCCTGAACTTGATGCTCAGCTTCAGGGCATCAAGAAGGCCGGCTACAAGCTTTACTGGCTTGCATGCGGCAATACAGACTTCCTCTTCGAGAACGCAAATGAGCTTGACAAGGCTCTCACAGCAAACGGACTCGAGCACACTTACTATGTAAGCGAAGGCGGACACGTATGGGCTAACTGGAGACTTTACCTGAACACATTCGCACCACTTCTCTTTAAATAATCTATATTTGTAATCCTGAACCTAGGATATCAGACAATAAAAAGAATGAAGAAGATATTTTCAATAGCGGCTGCCCTCCTTATGGCGGGCACCGCATTTGCCCAGCAGGCACTCTGGGGCGGCGCATCGACCGAATCCCCAGTTGTAAACGAAGACGGAACGGTAACATTCCGTTATCAGGCTCCCAAGGCTGTAAAGGTTACAGTATCAGGTGACTTCCTCCCTACCCAGCAGCTCAAGTTCAAGATGGGCGACCAGGAGATTACATACGATGCCCCAGGCGTAGGCGAACTCAAGGAAGGAAGAAACGGTGTATGGGAATACACCACTGACTTCAAGGTTGAGCCGGAAATGTACACCTATACATTCAATGTTGACGGCAACACAGTCATCGACAATAACAACATGTGGGTGAATCGTGACGTTTCTTCTCTTACAAGCGCATTCATCGTTCCCGGCGGACGCGCAGACCTCTACACAATCCAGGACGTACCTCACGGAACAGTATCAAAGGTGTGGTATGAGAGCGAGACTGCAGGCTTCGACCGCAGACTCAGCGTCTACACTCCAGCAGGATACAACCCTACAGGCAAGACACGTTATCCAGTCCTCTACGTTCTCCACGGTATCGGTGGTGACGAGGATGCATGGATCGCACAGGGACGTGCAGCTCAGATCCTTGACAACCTTATCGCAAAGGGCGAGGCTAAGCCTATGATCGTTGTCTTCACAAACGGAAACATCTCTCAGGAGGCTGCTCCAGGTGAGAACTCAACAGGTTACACACGTCCTACAATGGACCTTCCTAAGACTATGGAAGGTACATTCGAGACCGCATTCCCTGAGATCGTGAAGTTCGTGGACAGCAACTACAAGACAATCGCGAAGAAGCAGAGCCGTGCTATCTGCGGTCTGTCAATGGGTGGTTTCCACACTCTTTACATCAGCCTCAACAACCCTGACATGTTCGGATATTCAGGTATGTTCTCTGCTGCAATCGGCGTGAACGACACTACAGTATCTCCTATCTATCAGGATTTCGACCAGAAACTCGCTACTTACTTCAGCAAGAAGCCAGAACTCCTCTGGATCGGCTGCGGAAACACAGACTTCCTCATCCAGGCAAACCAGGAGTTCGTGAAAAAACTTCAGGACAACAACTATCCACACGAGTATCTTGAGAATGGCGGTGGCCATATCTGGAGAAACTGGAGAATCTATCTGACGGAGTTTATACCTAAACTCTTCTAATGATGTTGAAAAGAATTTCAATACTTTTGTCTTCTCTACTGCTCTTATGGGCATGTGGAGAAGACAATAATACTCCTCAGGAACAATTGCCGACTGGATTTGATTTCAATATGGTAACAATAGATAACGTTTCCGAACCGACCGAGGATGGACTCAGAACAATAGTTCTGAACTTCAAGGACAAGGAAGGAAATGCACTTAAGCTTACCGCATTGAGTTGGTATTGTCATCTTGAGACAGGAAAATACGAGATTGCACAGGAAGCAGATGCAAAGCATAAGGCTTCTGCAGTGCTCTCACTCGGAGATGAGAAGCTGAATGTTACCGGAGGTACCATAACCGTCAGCAAATGGAACTACGAATATGACATCATATTCAATCTGGAAACAGAAAAAGGACATTTTGCAGCAATTGCAGACAACAAGAAGATCTACTTCGAAACTCAGAAGTACAGTTCGCTCTCAAAGGGAGCCAATGAAATCTATCAGAAGGATCTCACTGTACGAAGCGATCTGATGAATACTGATGTAAAGTATTCGATCTATTTACCTGAAAGCTATGACGGCACAAAAAAATATCCTGTGCTTTACATATTACATGGATATGGCGGCAACAACAACGACTGGCTTCAGGACAACACCGGTTCAATCTGGGCCGGAGGTGGAACAATGCCTGCATACGCAAGGGAATATGCTGAAAAGACCGGCAAGGAGCTGATTATTGTAGCTCCAGACGGTGGCAATAACTTCTATTGCGACGGATTCAATGGTGGTCCGAAATATATGTCTTTCTTCTTCCAGGAATTTATCCCATACATTGAATCGACCTACGCCATCAAGGCAGAAAAGAAGTCACGTGCCATAGGCGGTCTTTCAATGGGAGGATATGGCTCGCTCTATTATGGAACTCTCCATCCTGAGATGTTCTGCTATGTATATGCTTGCTCTGCAGCTATAAACGTGGGAGTGTCTGCACCAGATCCAGCAGATCTCATCGCTAAGGCGGTGAGCGCAGGCAAGGCGAACGAATTGCCTGGATTCACGCTCGAAATCGGAACAGAAGATACAACAGTAGGCAGCAATGATCCATTCATCAACATGCTTGCCAGCTATGGAATCCCATACGAGTACATCACTCGTTCTGGCTCGCATGACTGGCCTTTCTGGAATGCATGCAGTCCGAAAATCATCCACAAGGTACTTACAACATTTGAATAACGCTAAATAAAGACTGATGAAGAAAATTTTAATTGCAGGCGCTCTCCTATTAGGCGCAAGCGCACTTTTCGCTCAGCCACAGCTGAGCAAAGACAACATTGATGAAGTTCTTGGTGCCATGACCCTCGAAGAGAAGGCTACGCTTCTGGTAGGCGGTGGCTGGGGCAGCATGACTGCCGGCAGCATGACCGCATCGAGTGAGGTTCTCGTTGCAGGTGCAGCAGGAACAACCCGCGGCATCGACCGCCTCGGCATCCCTCAGACTGTCCTCGCTGACGGTCCTGCAGGTCTCCGTATCAGCCCTACAAGAACAAACGATCCTAACACATACTATTGTACTGGTTTCCCTGTGGGAACAGTCATGGCAAGTATGTGGGATACAGAGCGCGTACAGGAACTCACTACTGCAATGGGTAATGAGGTTCTCGAGTATGGTGCTGACGTTCTCCTCGCACCAGGTATGAACCTTCACAGAAACCCACTCTGCGGCCGTAACTTCGAGTATTTCTCAGAGGACCCGTTCCTTACAGGTAAGACTGCAGCTGCATATATCAAGGGTGTTCAGAGCAATGGTGTAGGCGTAAGCGTAAAGCACTATGCTGTAAACAACCAGGAGGTAAACCGTATGGAAAACGATTCACGCGTGAGCCAGCGCGCCCTCCGCGAGCTCTACCTCAAGGGATTTGAGATCGCAGTCAAGGAAGCTGACCCATGGACAGTGATGTCATCTTACAACAAGCTCAACGGCGAGTATACACAGCAGTCACATGGTCTTCTTACAACAGTTCTCCGCGACGAGTGGGGCTTTGACGGCATCGTAATGACTGACTGGGGCACAAAGCAGGGTACAGTAAAGGCTGTAAAGGCAGGAAATGACCTCATGGAGCCAGGTACTGATGTCGAGATCCAGCGTATCATCGAAGCTGTAAAGAAGGGAGAGATCTCTCAGGAAGAGCTTGACAGAAACGTACGCAACATGCTCGAGTACATCGTGAGGACTCCTCGTTTCAACAAGTACAAGTATTCTGACAAGCCAGACCTCAAGGCACATGCCGAGCTCGTTCGCGCAGCTGCTCCAGAGGGCATGGTACTCCTCGAGAACAACGGTGCTCTTCCGCTCAAGGACGTGAAGAATGTTGCCCTCTATGGTACAGGTTCATACGATTTCATCGCTGGCGGTACAGGTTCAGGTAACGTTAACAAGCCATACATCCGCAATGTCGCTGAAGGTCTTGCAGTAAACGGTCTCGAGGTTAACCAGGCTATCCAGACATGGTACGAGCAGTACATCTCTCTTGCAAAGACAAACCTCAAGAACAACAGCCAGGGCGGAAGCTCAGTTCTCCTGGGAGATCCTGTAATCTCTGAAATGGAAGTAAGCCGTGACTTCATCGAGAAGATGGAGCCTATGACTGACGTTGCTGTCTTCACACTTTCGAGAAATGCAGGTGAAGGCGGTGACCGTTACGCTAAGGATGGTGACTGGACACTCACAGGTCAGGAGCGCGAGCTCATGCAGAACCTTGCCGACATCTACCACGCAGCTGGCAAGAAGTTCATCGTAGTCCTCAACATCGGCGGTGTCATCGAGACAGCTTCATGGAAGCATATTCCAGATGCAGTCCTCCTCGCATGGACTCCGGGACAGGAAGGTGGCTACGCAGTAGCTGACATCCTTTGCGGCAAGGCAAATCCTTCAGGAAAGCTTCCTATGACATTCCCTGTAAGCTACCTTGACATCCCTTCATCAGCAAACTTCCCTTACTACCACAAGAACGTACAGAGAGGTGAGTGGGATTTCCTTTGGGGCGGTCCTCAGAGAAAGGCAAAGAACGTTGACTATACAGAGTACAACGAAGGCATCTATGTAGGTTACAGATACTTCCAGAGCGCGGGTGTTCCTGTTTCATACCCATTCGGATACGGAAAGTCTTATACTACATTCGAGTACAGCAAGCCTGTAGTAAAGGCTGCTGCTGACGGATTCACAGCAACAATCACTGTAAAGAACACTGGTTCTGTTGCAGGTAAGGAGGCTGTCCAGCTTTACGTTGCAGCTCCTGCAGGCGGACTTGAGAAGCCAGCATTCGAGCTCAAGGGCTATGCAAAGACCAAGGAACTTGCTCCTGGCGAATCACAGACTCTCACAATCGCAGTCGACGCCTACACATTGGCATCATTCAATGAGGTTACATCTGCATGGGAGACAGCAGCAGGTACATATAAGGTCATGTTCGGCGCGAATGCCGCCGACATCCGCGGTACAGGTGAGTACAAGGTCAAGAAGGTACAGAGCTGGAAGGTAAACAACGTGCTCGCACCTGCACAGCCACTTAACGAACTTTCGCTCAAGTAGTCGGTAGTTAGTGTATATTACTGTCCGGTCATAGGCACTGCGGCCTCTGGCCGGACTTTTTACAACATGGAATGAACTTAAATATGAAAGAAATGAAAAATATCATTTTGACAGCTGTGGCATTGCTGGTTGGCATCTCTGTACATGCCCAGCAGGTCCTCGGTCCCGGCACCGGTATCGTCTCTCCGGAAATCAACGCTGACAACACAGTAACATTCCGTTACTACAACCCTAAAGCCGTGACCGTACAGATCAGCGGAGACTTCCTGCCTTCGCAGAAGATAACCTACATGATGGAAGGTCAGGAAAGGGTCTGGGAGGCTCCGGGCAGAGCAGACCTTGTGGAGCATAACGGCTTATGGACATATACATCCGCTCCGCTCGAAGGAGAACTTTACTCTTACACTCTCTATGTGGACGGACAGAAGATGATGGACCCTTCGAACATCTATCAGAACAGGGACATCGCCACATGGACCAACATCTTCACCATCAGCACAGAAAAGGGTGACAAGGGATGGTACTATCAGGTAAACGACACGCCACACGGAAATGTATCGAAGGTGTGGTATGACTCCCCTACACTAAGCATGCAGCGTCGCATGACAGTCTATACACCTGCCGGATATGAAAAGAACACAAAGACAAAGTACCCTGTCCTGTATCTTCTCCACGGATCGGGCGGAGACGAGGATGCATGGGCTGATCTGGGAAGGGCCGTACAGATTCTTGACAATCTGATCGCAGAGGGCAAGGCAGAGCCGATGATCATGGTAATGCCAAACGGCGTATATTTCAACCAGGCTGCACCGGGAGTGGCTGTCAACATGTTCCAGCCTACCATGACCAACAGCCGCTCTCAGTCAACAGTCGAGGTTGAGAACAGTTTCCCTGACATCATAAAGTACATAGAGTCCAACTATAGGGTAAAGAAGGACAAGAACAGCCGCGCCGTTGCAGGTCTCTCTATGGGAGGACGCCAGTCTGCAGCCCTTTCCCGCAAGTACCCTACTATGTTCGGCTACGTCGGCATGTTCTCGGGCGTTGTGCCACCTGAAGAAAATGACAAAGCCCTCGAAGCAGTATTCGCTGCCCAGCCTAAGCTTTACTGGATTGCATGCGGCAAGACTGACGGAGTGATGGCGAACTCTCTCCTTCTTAAGGAGTACTGCGAGTCCAAGGGCTATCCTGTTTCCTTCTACGAATCAGAGGGAGGTCACATCTGGCGCAACTGGCGAGAATATCTGACCATCTTCGCTCAGAAGCTCTTCAAATAGGCCAAGCAGTCAAATAGCTAAGCTTCAATATTTTACACAATCAAGGGTCGGTAAATTCCCCGACCCTTGATTATTTATATAACTATATATCACGCAGTTAAGTGGCTGCATCCAATTTACCTTACACCGTATTTATGAACACGGGCATCATCGATACGGCCGGACCAGTTGAGTCCGAAGGCTAAATCATATGCGTTGCCGTCTGAATCCACATAGCATTCCATATCGAAAGGAACGTCCTCCTTCTGGAGCTCTACGGTCTTCATGTCTGCAGGAAGCTGCATAGGAAGAAGGGCAGAAGGCTCTACAGCACCGCTGATAAGGTCCAGAAGAGCCTGATTCTGACAGCCGAAGCTGACAAGGATTGCGTCAGAATACGGTTCAAATTCAGGAACGAAAGGTTTTCCTGTACTTACGATTGTAATGACCGGTTTTGAACCCATGGCTTTCTTGGTATCCATCACAGTCTGAAGATCAGCCTTGTTGGCAGTCTTGACAGACTTACCCTTATAAGAACGGTTTGCAGACTTCTCAAGACGGTCGCCACCTGCAAGAGATACCTCACGGGCATGATTTGCAGTATAGTCGCTATACTGAAGGCTGATAGGAATGTATCCGTTACCTCCATTCTTCACATCCTCGGTACTATATCCGTTACCTGATGTCGGCCCATCAATAACGACAACAGCAAAATCTGCCAGAGACGGATCGGTTACAGGTTCATAATACTTTGAAAGCAGCGCCTGATCAAATGTATCCTCCCATCTTTCAGGAGTTACCATACCGAAGAAGTTGACCAACTGAGGATAATATCTCTGAGGTACATATACCTTAGGTTTATCATCAGCCTTGACCGGAAGCACATCGGAGGAGTTCTTCACCATCACGACAGACTTCAGCTGTGCCTGATATCCTTTCTCCATGAACTCAGGTTTTCCTACCACTTCTGCAGAAACCTCAGGATCGAGGTAAGGATTCTCAAAAAGTCCTGTACGGAATGAGTTCATGAGCAGACGTCTTGCAGATTCCCTGAAACGTGCATCAGCGGACTCCTGACCAAACTCATCTACCCACATAGCATATGCTTCAAGAACAGGACCCTTGTCATTGTTTCCACCGAACTGGTCTACACCTGCCTTGAGACACACGTAATGTCTCTGAGCCACGGTGAGTCCCTCTACTCCCCAGCACTTTCCGTCGAACTTGTCGATTCCGGCGTTGTCATATGTGATGTTCCAGTCCGTACAAACCACTCCGTCATATGAATACTTTTCACGAAGCAGATCCGTGATTATGTATTTGCTGAAACTGTTTCCTACGTTCTTGCCTGAAGGATCGATGCCTGTAGATATTGTATAATATGGCATTACTGCTGATGCCTTGCCAGTTGCTCCGTTAAGCTTGAATGCTCCTTCAGTGAACGGCTTGAGATGGGTCTCGAATGCACCGCCAGGATATACGGCATATTTTCCATAATTGTAGTGGGCGTCGCGACCTGCCTCTTCAGGACCGCCGCTAGGCCAATGCTTCACCATCGCATTCACACTGTGATAGCCCCATCCGTCTGCAATCTCGGACTTGCCGGTGCTGGTCTGGAAGCCATCCACATAAGCACGGGCCATATCGGTATCTAGCTCCGGACTCTCTCCGAAAGTACCATAGAAACGTGTCCATCTAGGCTCGGTTGCGAGGTCGATCTGCGGAGAAAGAGCAGTCGCTATACCAAGAGCGCGGTATTCCTGAGAAGCGATCTGGCCGAACTCCTCTACAAGAGCAGGATCGAATGTTGCCGCCAGGCCAAGCGATGTAGGCCAGTGAGAGATCTCGCCACCTGCACCATAGTTGTATTCCGCTGTGGCCGATGTCTCGTGACGAGGGTCGGAAGATGTGTTGACCGGAACTCCGTGTCCCATACCTTCGACCAGCATCTGCATGTTATTGTTCCAGCGGGCAGCAACTTCTGGAGATTCTACGGTAGTCACCAGAACCGCCCTGAGGTTATCCTCTGTCAGGAACTTCCTCTGGGCATCAGAAAGATCGGAAGCCTGTGCTCCGCTCTGTGCATAAGGTTTCCCTCCATATGTAGCACCACCGAACATTCCGCCGCCTGATGGCACAGACTGATGCGAGCTGTAAAGCATCATTCCCGCAATCTCCTCTACAGACAGACGCTCCGCAAGGTCTGCAGCGCGTACTTCAGCTGGCAGACGCCAGTCTTCGTACGGATCCAGAACACCGTTACGGTTCATGTCCTTGAAGGCATAGCCCTTGTCCTCGAGAATAACGACTCCGGAGGTCGACGAATATCCAAGGGTCTGTCCCTTCTTCTGGGTGATGACATTGAAACCGTCATCTGTTGACGTTTCGTTCCATTTCGGCCCGGCACATGAAGCCAGGGCCAGAAGGAACAATGGCAGAAAGGTTCTTTTCATAATGATATTATTTTTCTGTGAATTTCATATTTCACGATGACACAGGTACAAATTTAATCAATTATGAAAATGAATTTTTATGTGTGCGTTCATATATGTTTCAGATTTGTTCATCAGCTTGATAAAGTCCGCAAACGGATGTATATTTGAGAATCAAATATAATCACTAACTGCATTTTCATGAAAAAGTATCTTTATTCTGCGGCACTGCTTATTTTGGCTGCAGGCTGCGCAAGTCTGTCTCCTCAGGACAGACTTACTGTCAATGACAAGAAGATCAACAAGATCATCGCACAGATGACTCTTGAGGAGAAGGTGGAGATGCTCCATAGCAAGACAAACATGTCTTCGGAGGGAGTTCCACGCCTCGGAATCCAGGACATCAAGTACACCGACGGACCTTTCGGTATCAGAGAGGAGAACGGAGACGGTTTCCGCTCGCTCGGCTGGACACTCGACTCAGCGACCTACTTCCCTACCGGATCTGCACTCGCAGCTACATGGTCAAAGGAGATGGCCTATAAGAACGGATGGGCGATGGGTAAGGAAGGACGTCTCAGAGGAAAGGACATCATCCTCGGTCCTGCAATCAACATCCAGCGTCTTCCTGTAGGAGGACGTACATACGAGTATCTCAGCGAGGACCCTGTTCTCAGCGCCAGACTTTCTGTCGAATACACCAAGGGTTCACAGGACGCCGGTACTGCTGTCTGCCTCAAGCACTATGCGCTCAACAACCAGGAGACTGACCGCGGAAGCGTTGACGTGATCGCTGACGAGCGTACAATGCGCGAGATCTACCTAAAGCCTTTTGAAGCTGCCATCAAGGAAGGTGGTGCAATGTGCGTTATGCCTGCATACAACAAGGTCAACGGTTTCTACTGCTCTGAGAACGCCCACCTCAACAACGAGATCCTCCGCGACGAATGGGGATTCAAGGGTATGACAGTATCTGACTGGGGCGGTACCCACAGCACAATGGGCGCAGCTCTCGGCGGACTCTGCGTACAGATGACAGGTGACAACTACTTCGGCCAGGCCCTCATCGACTCTGTAAGAAACGGCGCTCTTGACGAGGCTGTAGTTGACGCAAAGGTCCGCGAAATCCTTCGTCTTCGCTTCGCTATCGAGCCGGTTCCTGAGGATGTAGCAAACACAATCATGACATCTCAGCCTGAGACCCAGAAGATCGCATACGAAATCGCACAGAAGTCTATCGTCCTCCTCAAGAACGAGGCAGGCAATCTCCCTATCGCAAAAGATGTGAAGAAGATTGCTGTAATCGGTCAGAACGCAGTCCTCACTACAGCTGCCGGCGGTATCGGAGCAGGCGTGAAGACTCTCTATGAAATCAGCCCTCTCGAAGGTATTCAGGCAAGAGCTGAAAAGGCTGGCGTCGAGGTCGTATACGCACCTGGTTACAAGAACTACCAGATGAGAATGGGTTGGGGAAGACCTTCGGCAGGTCCTGTCAATCCACTCGTTGCAAATTCTATCGACGAGCCTGCAGACCCTGCACTCCTTGCTGAGGCAGTTGCTCTCGCAAAGGACGCTGACATGGTGATCTTCTTCGGCGGTACCAACAAGTCTATCGAGACTGAGGGAAGCGACAGAAAGAACATCGATCTCCCATGCGGACAGAATGAGGTCATCAAGGCCCTCTACGAGGCTAACCCTAATGTTGCTACAGTCCTCATTTCAGGCGGTCCTACAGACCTCCGTTACCTTGCACCATATTCACCTGCAATCGTACAGGGATGGTGGAACGGTCTTGAAGGCGGTACAGCACTTGCTGAAGTCCTCTTCGGCGACATCGCACCTTCTGGAAAGCTTCCTTTCACATTCCCTCTCAAGCTAGAGGATTCACCTGCATACGCAACTGGCAGCTTCCCTGGCGAAGGCTCAGGCGAAGACCTTTTCACCCTCATGTACCGCCTCGACGCTACCGGTTATACCCGCGAGCAGATCCAGGAGTACATCGCAAGTCTCCCTGATCCTGTATCAGAGTACAGAGAAGGTATCCTCGTAGGTTACAGATGGTTTGACACTAAGGACGTTCCTGTAATGTACGCATTCGGACACGGTCTCTCATACGTTGACTTCGAGTACGGCGCACTTACATGCAAGCAGAAGAAGGACAAGATCCAGGTAAGCTTCGACCTCAAGAACCTCGGCAACATGGAGGCTGACGAAGTTGCACAGCTTTATGTGAAGAGACTTGATTCAAAGGTCGAGCGTGCAGAGAAGGAGCTTGAAGCATTCGAAAGAGTTGCTCTCAAGGCTGGCGAAACCAAGAACGTGACTCTCGAATTCCCTGTAAGCGAGCTTGCACACTGGGACAACGAGACCAACGGCTGGGTACTCGAGCCAGGCAAGATCGAGATCCTCGTAGGTTCTGCTTCAAACGACATCCGCCAGAGCATCCACACAGAAATCTAAACCACTGACAATTAACTTATTGAAAAGCCATGGTGAAATTTAAATCACCATGGCTTTAATTTTGGCATAATGCTTGGTTAAGGGGCGTATTACGAATAATTGACAAAGTCCCTATGAGAACCTTTATTGAGGATTATCTTTATGATCCGTCGGCAGCAATAGCTTCTGCAGCAGAAGCATCAGCAAGCCTTGATTGGGCAAACGACATAGATGATGAAATCATCTGGTCACAACTCGCCAGCGGCGAATTCAAAATGTACGAAGAAATCGTTAAACCCCTGTCCTAAGTCTATTTGAAGAGTCTCTGCGCAAGAGCGTGAAGGTTCTGTCTCCATGCCTCCCAGCTGTGACCGCCAGTAACGTCATGGTATTCATACCTGATACCGGCTTCGTCAAAAAGCTTGAGAGTCTCCTTGCAGTTGTTGTATGCGATATCTGACGGGCCACCCTGGGTGAATACAAGCTGCTTGAAATTCCTGTTATAGCGGTCAGCTTCCTTCTTCAGACGCACACGTTCAAATTCATATACCTCCTTGTTTCCAGGGGCGAAGCTTGCACTGAGCACCCACACGTGGCTGAACATCTCAGGATTGTTCAATGTGGTCTCCAGTGTCTCCATTCCACCCATGGAAAGACCTGCCATGGCACGGTTAGCCTGGTCTGTATGGACACGGTAATTATCCTCGATGAACGGGATGATGCTCTTGACCATATCCTCTGCGAATACAGGTACCTCGCCCATCATGTTGCCGTCAGGCATTTCAATCGAACCGTTAGGCATGACCACGACCATCGGCACCATCTTACCTTCGGCCATGAGATTATCCAGAATAAGACCTGCTGCACCTACGCCCGGCCATGAGACATCGGTATCACCACCGCCATGGACAAGATAAAGCACCGGAAGAGTATCTGTAGACTTTTCGTAACCGGCAGGGGTCCATACATGAAGACGGCGGAGCTGTCCGAGAGGCTCGGACCAGTAATACCTTTCAGCCACGGCACCATGAGGCACATTCTTCATGGCGAAGAACTCGTTTCCTGATGGATCTACAGTCAGAAGAGCGGATGTCTCGGATGCATCCGGTGCCTTCGGGTCGTATACCTGAATGCCGTCGACCATGAACTTGTAACGATATACACCGCTGACCATCTTTGAAATTCTTCCTTTCCATACGCCATTCTCCTCCTTTGTGAAAGTTACCGGCTTATCCCACGGAAGGTCACCTGTCACAGCGACTTTCTCAGCCTTCGGGGCATAGATCTGGAAGACCACAGATTTGTCTGGAAGTACGACTGTCGAACGAAGAGTATCGTTCGGGGTAGGCTGACGGAACCATCCCTGGGCACCGGCAGCACCGGCGAGCATAAGCATCGCACAAAGAGTAGAAATGATCTTTTTCATAGAAAACATATGTTTAGGACAAATTTAACCGAAATGCATTTACACCGGTTATCGGTCCGTTCAATAATGTTTTCTATTTGTTCATGTCATCGGAAAGAGTCTCTTCGAGCTCTTCCATACCGACTTCCGGAGGAAGAGGTTTTTTCGGATTCTTCGGGATGCCGTAGCTTATCAGCCTGTTGGCGGCACCGACGATGCTCTGTCCTCTCTCGCGAAGTTTCCTGTCGCATGCATCATAATATTTCAGGGCATCCTCAAGCTTCTCGCCCATCTTCGCATGGGCGGTGCAGAAGTCTGACACACGAGCGAGCATCATCTCGGCAGCAGCTATTATCTGCTGCTGGTTCGCCACCTGCTCGTGGTGTTTCCACGCTATGCTTATCATACGAAGGAACGGCATGATGGTCTCCTCAGTAGTGATGAGAACCTTCTGCTCATATGCTTCCTGCCATAGATTGCGGTCAGCCTCGTATGCCAGTCTCAGTGCCGAGTATACCGGCACGAACATGATCACGAAATCCAGCATCCTGTGACCAGGCTTCAGATACCTGCTGTAATCCTTCTTCGAGAGCCTGCGCACCTGCTCCTTCATGGCCGCAAGGTTGCGGGCCATGGCCTCGGCCTTGACGACTTCGTCGTCGGCCGAGTAATAGTCGTACATCGCAGTAAGTACGACCTTCGAATCGACGATGATGTCATTACCGTCAGGATAATGGAGGATGAAGTCCGGACGCATCCTGCGGTCCGTATCTTCATTGTAGATTATGTTTCCGTGCTCATCACGAAGGGTCTCCTCCTTGTCGTAGTCGCGTCCTTCGCGAAGGCCCTCGGAAGTGAAGAGATTGTCTAGAATCACCTCACCCCAGTTGCCCTGGGCCTTGTTACGGCCCTTGAGGGCTTCGGCAAGATTGTCCGCCTTGTCACCTATGGACATGGTCTGTTCACGAAGGTTCCTTACAGCATTGTCGATGTTCTCCTTCAAGGTCTGCGAGGCTGCGACATGCGCCATGCGGTTCTTCTCGAACGCATCCTTCATGCTGTTGATGTCCTTGTCCAGCCCTGCAGAAAGGTTCTCGAACAGGGCCGAGGCCCTCTGTTCGAGCTCCTGCTCGCGTGCCTTCAGCACCCGCTCGCTTTCAGAGGTCATCTGCGCCTTCAGCATCTCCATCATGAGAGAAGTATCCATAGTATTCTTCCTTGCTGACACCAATGCAGCAACAAGATACGCAAGCAGTGCCGTAAGTAGCACTGCCGACGCTATTATGATTATCAAAGTCGTGGTTGTCATGGTTACAAATCAGTAAAGAGACACGTTCAAATCTATCTAAAGCAGCATATATCTTCGATATATCCTGGATTTACTGCCAGCTTTCAAAATAAACGGCAACGTAGAAAGATCAAACGCGTCAAAAAGAGCATCAGAAAGTGACGGATTGGAAGCTATTACGTCATCTACGTTAATAATAAGCACTTTAGCCTTGGCATTCCCGGCAACAAGACGGCGCGCGGCCTCTTTCTGCTCAGCACAGACATTGCAGCCGTCCGTAACGAACATGATGTAGTTCTGATCTCCGCGCAATCCGCGGAGTCTGAACTCACCGGTACGCGTCTTTTTCGAAGTCAGCAAAGTACCGGGAAGCTTGAGATCCGGAAGCCTTTTTCCCGGGGTGGATTTCGACAGAAGGTCGTCATACATCTGCGCCATTCCGACGACTTTCAGAGAGTCGTCCTGGGTCTTCCAGACATCCGGTCTAGACAGGATCTTCTCCTTGATCAGACGGTCCATTCCTTCCTTGAAACCTTCTCCTCTCTGGAGGCTGAGATAGTACATCAGGTCGCCGGTCATCTGTCGGAACATCAGTGTATCACCTTTAAACAAAGTATTGGCTTCTATATAGTTAGAGACATCATCCACTTCTTTTGCAGAGACCTCACCTGAACCGAAAAGACTGTCATAAAGTTCGATAGACTCATCGTTTCCGTACTCAAGTTCCACCTCCTCAAAAACAGGACTGAGCATCTGCGACAGTGCATGCGCATCAAGACCTCTGCCAAGTATCGTCCCGTCTGGAGCGATGAGGAACATACGTGGAGTCTGGATGACCCCGTACTTCCTCTGGAAATCGTAGCTCAGGTCAGGATCCCAAAGATGGCGGACACGCGTTTTCCTGACGTCGAGATCCAGCTGTTCAGCCACATATTTCCGCCAGCTTTCTTCATCATCGGAGGCATATACGGCAATGAAATCGACAGGATAATCTTCATCCTCTAAAAGGTTCCTCAACAATATCGTCTGAACCTTGCAGGTCGCACATGAAGTATCATAGAAATACAGGACGGAGAATCTGTCGGACTGTTCGTCGAACAGGGTTACAGGGTCACCTTCCATATCGTAAAGATGGAGTTCCGGAGCGCTGTTTCCAATGAGGGACTGACGGTTGAATTCGGCAAAGACACGGGCTGCAAGGAGCTCCGTTTCATTCCTCATCTTCACCTTTCCGGAAGCTATCCATCTGTCAAAAACATGGATGGCCACAGCCTCTGAACCCATGACATGAGAGTCCCTGTAATGCTCATATGCCGACAATGTAACATGCTGACGCATAAGGGAATCCAGACAGGTTTCAATCAGAAAGTCACACTCCCCTTTCTGTACCCCGGGCCCATCAAACTCTATCGCCTCAAAGTACTCCGCCAGTCTCGTATCCAAAGCCTTCCGTACAGTAGAATCAAGCTGCGCAAACGCCTCCCCCGCCACCGTCAAAAACAGCAGCGCCACCCCCAGAAAATACCTCATCTTTTGTCTAATCCGCATCCTTGTTGATTATAGTTCAACACCTTCGGGGACAAACAGAGAAGTATCACCCCCATGCTTGAGAAGATCCCTGACAGCCGTAGAGGAAATATGAGCATACTCCTGAGCCGTAGGAATGATGATGGTCTCGATATCCGGTGCAAGCTTACGGTTCGCATCCGCAATCGACCTCTCAGTCTCGAAGTCTATCATGTTCCTGACTCCACGCACGATGTGTCTGATGCCAAGTTCACGACACTTGTCGATAGTCAGATTATCATACTGGATGATGCTGACACCTTCGAGCCCTGCAGTCGCCTGGCTTATTATCTCCAGTCTCTTCTCATTAGGAAAGAAGCCCCTCTTGTCTATATTGATACCGATAGCCACGACGACTTCATCGAACATCGTGAGAGCCCTCTTCAGAATATTGAGATGGCCCGCGGTGAAAGGATCGAACGATCCCGGAAACATTGCAACTCTCTTCATATTGATTCAAAAGCACAAAAATGTACCTGTTTTGTTCTTTTACCCTATAATTTCAGGGTCAAAAGCACAAATCAGGGGGATTTTGTGCTTTTGACGTTACCTGGCGTCTAAAGCTGCCAGTCAATCGGAGCCTTGCCCTGAGCCGACAGGAATGCGTTGGCCCGGGAGAAGTGGCGGCAGCCGAAGAACGCTCCGCGAGCGAGCGGAGACGGGTGCGCCGCTTCCAGCACATGGTGTCTCGAATGGTCTATCAATGCACTTTTAGACCTTGCGAAATTTCCCCACAGCATGAACACGATGCCTTCACAATTATCTGATATATATTTGATTACTGCATCAGTAAACTCTTCCCAACCTATCTTCCCGTGGGAAGTAGGGGCGCCTGCACGGACAGTCAGGACGGCGTTCAGAAGAAGCACTCCCTGACGGGCCCATTTCTCAAGGTCAGGGTATCCGCTCATCTTGACGCCTAGGTCAGACTCGATCTCCTTGAAGATGTTCTTCAGAGAAGGTGGTGCAGTAACCGAGGCGGGCACCGAGAATGAAAGTCCATGGGCCTGACCGGGACCATGGTATGGATCCTGCCCTAAAATGACGACCTTAAGCTTATCGAGGGGCGTCAGGTCAAAAGCCCTGAAAATCTGGCTTCCGGGGGGATAGATCACCTGTCCTTCAGCCTTTTCCTTATGCAGAAAACGCACCAGCGACTCGAAATACGGTTTCCCGAATTCGCCCGCCAGCGCGTCCTTCCAGCTCTTTTCTATGCGCACTTCTGCCATAAAAGTCTTGATGGTAATTTGATTGATTGACCGATGTAAGTGACATGCCACCCCCGGCTAGGGGGTGCCTGCCAAGCAGGCGGGGGTCACTGGAATCGGCGATTAATCAAATATATAACTGATTACTTCCTGAATATTGTCAACATAGACAAAGGTAAGACCTTTTATGTAAATTTCCTTGATATCCTCGACATCTTTTCGGTTCTCCTGAGAGATGACGATGGTATGGATGCCGGACCTCTTTGCAGCCAGGATCTTCTCCTTGATGCCTCCGACAGGAAGCACACGACCGCGAAGGGTCATCTCTCCAGTCATCGCGATGCCGCTCCTGACCTTCTGGCCGCGGTATGCCGACACCATCGAGCTCACCATCGTGATACCTGCAGAAGGACCGTCCTTCGGCACTGCACCTTCAGGGACATGGACATGGATATCCTTCTCGATGAACTCCTCGTACGAAAGACCGGTAAGTTCAGGATGGGCCTTGATGTACTGGTATGCGATCTGCGCAGACTCCTTCATCACGTCTCCGAGGTTACCTGTCATGGAAAGAGCGCCCTTGCCCTTGCTGACAGAGCTCTCGATGAAGAGGATCTCTCCTCCCATCGATGTCCATGCCAGACCGGTCACCACTCCAGGAGCCTCGTTACCCTTCTGAACATCATGAGAATTGGTAGGAAGTCCCAGATAATCACGAAGATGCGACGGTTTTATGGTCTTGTAATACTTCTCGCCGAGAGTCAGTTTCTTCACAGTCACACGGCATATCTTGGCAATCTGCTTCTCAAGTCCACGCACTCCCGATTCACGGGTATAATCCTCGATGATACGGGTCAACGTATCCTTTCCAAGACGGAGATAGTCGCCCGGAAGACCATGTTCCTCCTGCTGCTTCGGAAGGAGATATCGCTTCGCGATCTCCATCTTCTCCTCAGCAAGGTAACCGCTGACGTTTATCATCTCCATACGGTCCCTGAGGGCCGGCTGGATGGTCTCTATATTGTTTGCAGTCGTGATGAACAGCACATTCGAAAGATCGTAGTCGATGTCCAGATAATTGTCGTGGAAAGCGGTGTTCTGCTCCGGATCGAGAGCCTCGAGAAGAGCTGATGAAGGATCACCCTTGAAGTCACTGCTGAGTTTGTCGATCTCGTCGAGGACGATTACAGGATTGGATGTACCCGCACGGTTGATTCCGTTCAGGATACGGCCCGGAAGCGCTCCCACGTATGTCTTTCTATGTCCGCGGATCTCGGACTCGTCATGCACACCTCCGAGGGCGATACGCACATACTTGCGTCCCAAGGCCCTTGCTATCGACTTTCCGAGGCTTGTCTTACCTACGCCCGGAGGGCCGTAGAGACAGAGGATCGGCGACTTGAGGTCGCCCTTCAGCTTGAGGACAGCGAGGTACTCGATGATTCTTTCCTTTACCTTCTCCAGGCCGAAATGGTCTTCGTCAAGTACATTCTGCGCATTCTGCATGTCAAGGTTATCGACAGACTTCTTTCCCCAAGGAAGGTCAAGCATGAAGTTGATGTAGTTGTACTGGATGCTGTAGTCCGGCGAGCTCGGATTGTATCTCTCAAGCTTTGCCATCTCCTTTTCGAAGATATCCTGGATATCCTGGGTCCATTCCTTCTGTTCGGCACGGGCCCTGAGCTGGGTAAACTCCTCCATCTCGTCCATGCCGAGCTCTTCCTGGATCGTCTTGAGCTGGTTGTTCAGATAGTATTCCCTCTGCTGCTGGTCGATCTCCGTCTTCACCTTCTGGTTGATCTCCTGCTTGATCTTCTGGAGCTCGACCTGAGTGTCAAGGACAGAAAGGAGGTTCATGGCCCTTGCCTTCAGGTCTCCATACTGAAGCAGCTCGACCTTGTCCATGAAGTTGTCGACTTCGATTGTCGTTGCGATGAAGTTGAAGAGGAACTCGAAGTTATCGATACCTTTCAAGGCATTAGCAGCCTCGCGAGGAACCAGCGACGAAGACTTGATGATCTGCATCGCCTTCTCCTTCAGAGACTCGGCGATCATGCGGGTCTGCACATCAGGTTCCGGAACGGTATCGTTCAAATAGCGGACGCGGCCTATCAGGTAAGGTTCGTAATCGAATATGTCATCCAGTTCGAAGCGCTTGTAGCCCTGCAGGATAGCTGTCACGGTACCGTCCGGCATCTCGAGGGTCTTCACGATCTTCGCAACAGTACCGAAAGTATAAAGATCCTCCCTTACAGGGTCTTCGACCGAAAGGTCGTTCTGCGGAACGGCGCCAATGTAGGCATTGGCGCGTTCCGCATCTTCGATAAGGCGGATCGACTTCTCTCTACCTATGGTTATAGGGAATACCGCACCGGGGAAAAGTACGGCGTTCCTCAATGCAAGAATCGGCAATGAATCCGGCAGCTGCGACTCATCGATCTTCATGACCCCTTCCCCCTGCATCACCGGAATGATGCTCACCTCTGCGCCTGCGGCGGATAAAATGTCATTCATTATATGCTTCATAAATATCTTTTAAGTATGTATTCCTATTCCATATCTGACATCTTGTCGGGGATTGCCACGTCGCTACGCTCCTCGCAATGACGTATCCCACTGCCAAAATGGCAGAGTTTCCCCTATAACGGGGCTTTCATATATATGGTCAATCTCTGTGCCAAGGTAAAGACAGACAAAAACCTGACAAATTTAATGATTTTTAACGACTTGACTTGTCTAATTGAAAAATTCGCTCTATCTTTGCGAGCTATATCGACAAAAATTTTTGGATTTAACATAATAAAAGTAAATAAGTTATGACAAAGGCAGAGATCGTAAACGAAGTTGCTAAGGCAACCGGCATCGAGAAGGCGACAGTACAGATTGTCGTAGAGGCGTTCATGGAGAGCGTAAAGGGCTCTCTCGCAAAGGGTAACCCAGTATACCTCCGTGGATTCGGCAGCTTCATCATCAAGCACAGAGCTGAGAAGGCAGCAAGAAACATCACAAAGAACACAACAATGACCATCCCGGCTCACAACATCCCGGCGTTCAAGCCAGCTAAGGTGTTCGTTAACGAAGTGAAATAATTATAGCAACAATAATATTTTAAACCTTTTTAATTATGCCAAACGGAAAGAAGCATAAAAGGCACAAGATGGCTACGCACAAGCGCAAGAAGCGCCTGCGTAAGAACAGACACAAGAAGAGAAAGTAATTTCTCACAGTGTCTGCCATTTTAGCAGTCCGCTAAAGAGGCTGACCAGGTTGGTCGGCCTCTTTATTTTGAAATAATCTTATCACTGAAATTCCTGATGGAGTCTGTAAAAGATCTGATCGTTGACGTCAATTCAACGGAAGTCTCGATAGCGCTGATGGAAAACAGCAGGCTCATCGAGCTGAACAAGGAGTCGAGCCAGGGTCACAGCTTTTCCGTAGGAGATGTATATCTCGGAAAAGTGAAGAAGATTCTTCCGTCCCTGAACGCAGCCTTCGTCGACATCGGAGACGAGAAGGAGGCATTTGTCCACTATCTTGATCTGGGACTTTACTTTGAAGCCTTTGACGAGTTCGTCAAGAGGATCAACCCCAACACAGATGCAAAGGGAATCTACAAGCACATCAAGCCAGGCAAGATCCTCGAGAAGGAAGGCCGCATAGAGAATGTGCTCAGTCCCGGACAGATGATCATAGTCCAGATCGTAAAGGAACCGATTTCGACAAAAGGATCACGACTGACTGCAGAAATTTCATTGGCAGGACGAAACATCGTACTGCTCCCCTTTGCCGAGAAGGTGAGCGTATCCCAGAAAATCTCTTCAAAAGAGGAGAAAAGAAGACTGGAGACACTTGTAAGGAGCATCCTCCCGAAGAATTACGGAGCGATCATCCGCACGGCCGCTGAAGGAAAGAACGCGGCGATTCTCGATGCGGAAGTCATATCGCTCATAGAGAAATGGGAAAACTCCTGGAAGAAACTGGCGAAATCCAAGGGCGTACAGCTGCTCTTTACAGAGTACAGCAAGACGACCACGATCCTCAGAGACCTTCTCAACGACTCGTTCACAAACGTCTACGTGAACAACGAGACCATCTATGAGGAAATCCGCAAGTACATCTCTCTGATCTCACCGGAGCAGGAGAAGATCGTGAAGCTCTACAAAGACAAGGCACCGATCTTCGACCACTTCGAAGTAACGAGACAGATAAAGAGTTCATTCGGAAAGGTCGTGCCTATCAAACAGGGCGCATACCTTGTGATCGAGCACACAGAAGCACTGCATGTGATAGACGTCAACAGCGGCACACGCTCCAAGAACAAGGAGCAGGAGCAGAACACATTCGACGTCAACTGCTATGCAGCCGAAGAGATAGCGCGACAGCTGCGACTCAGAGATATGGGAGGCATCGTCATCGTGGACTTCATCGACATGGATTCCAACGAGCACAGAAACGCCCTCTACAAGAAGATGGTCGAGCTGATGGAGACTGACAGGGCAAAGCACAACGTCCTCCCGCTTACGAAATTCGGCCTCATGCAGATCACAAGACAGAGGGTCCGTCCCGCAACCGAGATCAATACCCAGGAGGTTTGTCCGGTCTGCAACGGTACCGGAAAGATAGCATCAAGTGTCGTGATAGACGAGGCGATAGAGAGAAGACTTGCCTACTATGTCATGGAGAAGAAGATCACCAATCTGACATTGAAGGTCAACCCGATCCTCGGAGCCTATCTGACAAGGGGTCTGTTCTCCTCGATAGCAGGAAAATGGAAGAAGAAGTACAGATGTAAGATCGAGATAGTCGAAACAACCGACTTCACGGTCCTGCAGAATGAATTTTACAATGAAAAAGGAGAGAAGCTCGACTAGGAGCTTCTCTCTTTTTTCTTATTCTTCAGTTTCCAGGAACTGTGACATGTTTTCCGAGTATTTGCGCCACTTGTCGATCAGGGCCTGCATGTCGTCCGGGAGCTTCGAGTCGAAGCGGACCATCTGCCTGGTGCGAGGGTGGACGAAGCCCAGGGTCTTGGCATGGAGAGCCTGTCGAGGGAGGAGCTTGAAGCAGTTCTCTATGAACTGGCGGTATTTTGCGTATATCGTTCCCTTGCGGATCTCCGATCCGTCGTAGCGCTCGTCGTTGAAGAGCGGGTGTCCGATCCAGTTGAAATGGACACGGATCTGGTGGGTACGGCCGGTCTCGAGACGACATTCGACAACAGTCACATATCCGAATCTCTCGAGGACCTTATAGTGGGTGACTGCATGCTTTCCATGGTCGCCTTCAGGGAAGACCTTGAACCTCATGCGGTCATTAGGGTCGCGGCCTATATTGCCTGTAATCGTTCCTTCATCCTCCTTGAGGTTACCCCATACTATAGCTACATAGCGACGCTCGATCGAATGCACGAAGAACTGCTTTGCCAGGTCAAGCTGGGCCTCGTCGTTCTTTGCCACAACCAGAAGTCCTGAGGTATCCTTGTCGATGCGATGTACAAGGACTCCCATCCTTTCATCCTCAGCATCAGGACCTTGCGAGATGCCGAGATGATGGGCAAGAGCGTTTACGAGGGTACCGCTGAAGTGTCCGTGGCCAGGGTGGACCACCATTCCGGCTTCCTTGTTGATTACAAG
Organism: Bacteroidales bacterium; assembly: GCA_017549505.1. Classification (GTDB taxonomy): domain Bacteria; phylum Bacteroidota; class Bacteroidia; order Bacteroidales; family UBA932; genus Cryptobacteroides. Next base: position 23,422 of record JAFYUS010000055.1, read on the forward strand.
AACATCGTCGTCTTCATGTACCACATTGAGCGGAATCGCCTCCGGCAGGATCTCGAGTCCGCGGCGCTGATAAGGCATCACGAACTTGATCACATCGCCCGGACGGATCACATAATTCGCCTTGACGATCTTTTCGTTCACACGGATATATTCAGCCTTGATGGCGAGCTGGATACGGTGGCGCGAGGTGTACTCCATATGGGTCGCAAGATACTTGTCGACACGCATAGGCACCTGACCTGCAGAAATGTCGAACCTGTAATGTTCGAACATTTCCTGCTGTTCGTCCTCATATGCGACTTCGTCGCCGGCTCCGCCGAGATCTATGTCCTTTATAGGGTCGTCTTCGAATTCGAGGTAATTATTCATCGGTAGTCTTCTTTACAGGGATTTTGGAAGTGTCAATAGTCAGGTAAAGCATCACTTCTTCACCCATTACAACGCTGACAGAGTCAGACGGCTCAGGAACCGTACGGTATACCATTGCGTTAAGGCTGTCGTCGTAGTCCTTTACAGTGTCGTCAAACTTGAGGCCCTTGACATTGAGGGAGTGGTCAAAGATCGCATCCACGGCGCTCATGTTCTTGAGTCCTGTCACATCCGGCACATATGCCTTGTTGTCCATATGATTCAGTCCAAGCACGAGGTCTATTTCAGACTCGCTGTCTACCATGGTACCTGGTTCGATCTCCCTGTTGCCTCTGAGCTGGCGGAGTACATTGTTCGTCGCCATATCCTGCACATAGACAAGTCTGTTCAGGACAAGTCCCCTGGACAGAAGCTCTGCCTTCGCCTGGCGAAGGGACAGACCTACAAGGTTCGGCATCGTCACCTTCTTGGCATTGACGGCGTTGATGGTCAGCACGATTCTACGTCCTTTCTTCACCTTGGCTCCAGGAGCCGGGTTCTGTCTGTACACCGCTCCCCTCTGCATCCTCTTCACGAACACAGAGTCGGTAACCTCTACCCTCATACCAGCCTGAGAGGCTGCATATTCAGCCTCCTCAACGCTCATGTTCGAGAAATCGGGAACCGATATCTCCTTGCCGTGCTGGGTAACGGCATTGAGGAAAACCATGGCACCTACTACAAGGGCCGCTACAATACATACCGCAATCAGCAGATTACGTACTATCCAATTACTGAAAAAAGATTTCTTTTGTGTCTTACCTGCCATTATATCAGACTTTTATCAATTCATATTCACGGCATCCCAGGCCGATCTTCTCGCCGTACTCGAGACCTGACTGCCAGTTGGTGTCAGGGTGGACGATACGGAACTTGTCCTCGCCCTTATGATGGTGGTGTCCGCATCCGCACTCATGGTCGTGGTCCTTGTCGGCGATGGCATTGCCCTTGAGACTAGGAGCCGCCACTACCATGTCGGCACATGCCTGGTCGAGAGCAACAGGGTCGAACGAAGCTGCGATTCCGATATCAGGAACGAGGGCAGCATCGTTATGGTTCCAGCAGTCGCAGTTAGGAGAAACGTTCATGATGAAGCTTATATGAAACGAAGGTTTTCCGTTCACTACTGCATATGCGTATTCCGCGATCTTCCTGTTGAGCATCTCAGATGTCTCATAATCCTTTACCACAGCGGCATCCTTCTGGCACACAGCCACGCACTGTCCGCAGCCGACGCACTTGGTATAATCGATGACCGCCTTGCGGTCCACTACCTTCACCGCATCATGGCGGCAGTATTTCTCGCATATGCGGCAGCCTATGCAGTTGTCGACATTTATGCATGGCTGGGACGACGAGTGAAGCTCGAGCTTTCCACCGACGCTTGCCGAGCCCATTCCGAGGTTCTTGAGGGCTCCGCCGAATCCGCTCTGCTCATGACCCTTGAAGTGGTTCATGGAGATGACGATGTCTGCATCAGCGATGGCTGCACCGATCTTCGGAGACGGGCAGTAATATCCACCTGACGGAACTTCCTTGTAGTTGGTTCCCTTGAGGCCGTCGGCGATGATCACGTCCGCATGGGCGCCGATCCTGTTGAAGCCGTTCTCCATTGCGGCATCGAGATGGTCGACCGCATTGGAACGGCCGCCGGTATAAAGGGTATTGCTGTCAGTGAGGAAGACCTTGCCTCCGAGCGAACGGATGACGTCCACTACGCGTGCCGCGTAGTTCGGACGGATGTAGGCCATGTTGCCCGGCTCGCCGAAATGGATCTTTATCGCAGTGAACTTGCCTTCGAAATCGACGTCAGCTATTCCCGCCTTTCTTATAAGTTTCTCGAGTTTTGTGAGAAGGTCGTTTCCCGGCACAGTCCTTAGGTCTGTGAAATACACCTTAGATTTTTCCATAGTATTATCAGTTTACATTACAGGCAAGCCCTTGAAACATACGTTGAAGAGTCCCTGTCCGAGCAGGGCTATGCCGATTATGACTATCAATGCTCCTGTGATCCTGCTGATCCACAGTATCGTTCTCATCCTGAAGTTGCCACGGAAACGACTCAGAAGCCATGACATGCTGAACCAGTATGTCACCGAACCGGCACTCACGGCAAGGATTATCGGGGTCACCTTCCATGTATGGGGCGCGTCATCCGCAAGGCCGAAGAAGGCGAACAGAGTGAACATGATGAAGATCGCCATCGGATTGGAAAGGCCCAGGGCTACAGCCTGGCCGAAGTCCTTCGGAGAAACCGACGACTCGCCGTCGGCCTTGAGCTTTCGGAAAGGATTGGAGAAAGCCATGGAGATGCCTACGGCGATGAGGACCGCACCTCCGGCAAGGAGGATCATGTTCTGATGCTCGTCGATGAACTTCTGGGCAAAGGCGAGAGCGAAGATCGCGATCGAAGCGTATAACGTGTCGACAACACTGGCTCCCAGGCCGGAAACGAAACCGGCCTTATGTCCCTTGCTCAAGGATTTCTGGACCACGAGGATGGCTATCGGTCCTATCGGGGCCGACGCACACATGCCTACTGCAAATCCTTTGAGTATATCTATCCACATATCTTACAAAGGTAGTAATTTTTCCTTATCTTTGTCTGTGTTAAGCGTTCATGGACGATGAAAAAGGAAAATATGATACTCTGGGGAATGGTACTGCTCTTCGCAGTGATGATGTCCGTTCCGTTTCTTGTACCACATACAGGTCTTCTCGCACTCTTCGGCTTCCTGCCTCTTCTGGCAATGGAGAGGATAGCCACATTGCTTGAGAAGAAGAGGGTCTGGATATACCACTACAGCGCATTCGTCCTCTGGAACGCCTTCACCACCTTCTGGGTATGCAACGCTACCGTAGGAGGCGGCATCTTCGCTATACTTGCAAATTCCCTGCAGATGTCCCTTGTGTTCGGACTTTTCCGCTGGAGCAAGAGGAGGTTCACAGGAGCCTTGCCATATATCTTCCTGATGGTCACATGGATAGCATGGGAAAGATTCTATTTTGACGCAGAGATCTCATGGCCTTGGCTCGTGCTCGGAAACTCTTTCGCACGCACGACATGGGCGATCCAGTGGTATGAAGCCACAGGTGCCCTCGGAGGTTCCCTCTGGATATGGCTCTGCAACCTCAGCGTCTTCGGAATGCTGGTCAGCGCCTCCGACGGAAGCCTCTTCAGGTGGAACATCAAGGCAAAGGCGGCATCTGTCGCAGGACTCTGCATCCTCTTCGCAGCGCCGCTGATTATCTCCGGAGCCATCGGAAACAGATACAGGGACTGCATGGATCTTTCAGGCGAAAGCCTTGACGTAGTCATAGTCCAGCCGAACATCGACCCATACCACAAGTTCCAGGCACTGACCCAGGCGCAGCAGAACGGCATCCTGCTTCAGCAGGCCGAAAAGGCACTGAAGCACCGCAAGGCGGACTCTACAGCAGGTCCTCTGCTGCTGCTCGCACCGGAGACATTCACAAACGACATCACATGCGGAGACTACCCGAGAAGCCGTACATGGAGAGGATTCACATCCTTCCTGAAGGATTATCCGGGAGTGAACCTGCTGTTCGGAGCATCCTCGTATGAATATATCCGTTCCGAAGAAGCCCCTTCATACACAGCCAGGAACATCGACGGTCCGCTGTGGTATGAATCCCATAACTCAGCTCTGATTACAGACGGCAGCGCACGTACCGAGATCTACCACAAGAGCAAGCTCGTGGTAGGAGTCGAGCATACTCCGTATCCTCGCATCTTCTGCCCTATAGACAACATGCTGGGAGGCGTCATGGGAAGATGTGTCGGCCAGGAAGAGGCAGGCCTGCTGAATGTGCAGGCAGAAGGCCGCACCATCCCTCTGGGATGTGCGGTATGTTATGAATCCGTATATGGAGAATACTTCACCGAATATGTACGCAAGGGAGCACAGGCGATGACGATCATCACCAACGACGCATGGTGGGGAAACACACCGGGCTACAGGCAGCATCTGAGCTATGCCTCCCTCCGCGCCATCGAGACCCGTCGTGCCATCGCACGTTGCGCCAATACAGGAATCTCCGCCATCATCAGCCCCGAGGGTAAAATATTACAGCCCACTCCATGGTGGGAGCAGGCTGTAATCTCAAGTTCGATACCTCTTCGCGAGGACATCACCTTTTATGTAAGCCACGGAGACATCACCGGACGTATATGCACGTTCCTGTTCATTCTCCTTCTGCTGGCTCTTGTGGTAAGGGGCACCACTGAGAGATAAATCTTAATCTACAGTTGCAGGGTTTTCCATCGCCGCCTTTATAGTATCGTCTATCGGTATATAGAAGCGGTAGAAAGCCTCGTCATCCAGTTTGGAGAAACGTCCTACAAGGGCCTTGAGCTGCGGCATCATATAGGTCCTGCTCTCCTCCCATTCTCCCGGTTTCAGCTTTATACCGTCGACATGCTCGGCATATGAGATGAACTGGCCTGCCAGGTCTATCTGGTCGAGATAGGTATCAAGTTTTCCGAAATCATCGATCTGGGCAAGCGAACCGCGGTATTTGTCGAACATGGTCTGCGCGAAACGCATCTGGGTCGCCTTCCTGTTGCACTGGATATAGAAGTTTGTGGCTCTGGTCGTATCGATAGGAACGAAGATGTCGGGGATGATACCTCCGCCGCCGTAGACGCGGCGGCCTCTCATGGTATAGAATACAGCTGTCGTATCAACCTTCATGCTGTCGGCATGGGTCATCTCGCCGTGTTCATAACGTTCATAGATATCATAATCGTAGTCCTTGTCGTAAGGCTTCTGGATGCACCTGCCCGAAGGAGTGTGGAAACGTGCCACAGTAAGGCGTATTCCTGAGCCGTCAGTAAAGTTGACAGGTTCCTGGACAAGGCCCTTTCCGAACGAACGTCTGCCCACTATGACACCTCTGTCGTTATCCTGGATGGCACCGGCGAATATCTCGCTGGACGAAGCTGTGCCTTCGTCGATGAGCACGGATATCTCCACATCCTTGAGCGATCCCCTTCCGTCTGCATCAAAGTCCTGACGAGGACGATGCAGACCTTCCATGTAGACCACCTGGTCTCCCTTCTGGAGGAACTCGTTGGACAGAAGCAGGGCCTGGTCAAAATAACCGCCTGTATTGTCCCTGAGGTCAAATATCAGCTTCTTCATTCCCATGGCCAGGAGTTTCTCGGCTGCCGCCCGAAACTCGGTATAGGTCGTTCTGGTAAATTTGGAAAGTTTGATGTATCCGGTAGTCTCGTCGATCATGAATGACGCGTCGACGCAATGTACAGGTATCTTGTCGCGGATTATGTCGAAAGGTATGAGAGTGCCGTTGCGGTTGACCGTTATCTTGACCTTGGTACCCTTCGGGCCTTTCATCAGACGGATCATGCTGTCCTGAGGCATCTTGACACCTGCAACGACCTTCTCGTCGACCTTTACGATCCTGTCTCCCTGGAGAAGACCGGCCTTTTCGGACGGTCCACCGATTATGGGATTCAGGACAATCGCAGTGTCATTAGGGACATTGAAGGTAATGCCTATACCCTCGAAGTTGCCCGAAAGCTCAGTTTCGGACTCTTCGAGCTCCACTGGAGGCAGGTACACTGAATGCGGATCCAGCTTTGCAAGGGCTGCTACTACGGCAGCATCTGTCATGCCCTCCATGTCGATGGTATCTACATAATGCTTCTGCACCTCCTGCAGGATAAGGTTCAGCTTACGCCAACGGTTGTAATCTCCGTCGAATTCCTTCTTCTCGAATACCTTGCCTGAAACCAAGGTAAGAAGCACTCCCAGGACTATTCCCAGGAGTGCCGCCATTATAGAATTGTCGATTCTCTTCATATCACTATTCGACCTGTTCCACTTCTATGCCGGCTCTGACCAGGAGGTCGATGCCGTCCGTAAGACGGTATGCATCGCGGTAGACTACCCTCTTGATGCCCGCCTGTATTATCAGCTTTGCACATTCCAGGCAAGGAGAAGCGGTCACATAAAGAGTGGCATCCTTGCTGCTGTTGCCGGACTGTGCTACTTTGGAAATGGCATTTGCCTCAGCATGAAGGACATAGGGTTTGGTAACCCCGTTCTCATCCTCACATATGTTCTCGAATCCTGACGGTGTACCGTTGTAACCGTCTGAAATTATCATCCTGTCCTTTACGAGAAGTGCTCCGACCTGACGGCGCTTGCAGTATGAATTATGCGCCCAGACTCCTGCCATCTCGATGTAGCTGCGGTCAAACTTTTCCATAATAATTATCTTTGATACAGATATCTCTTGATACTCTTCTTAGGGGTACGCTCGAAGTCTTCCGACATAACCTCTATCTTCTTGAGCTTCGCATAGTTAGGGAGTTCCTTATTGAGTTCAGGAAGAGTAGCCTCGATGAACTTGACGAAAGCGCTCTGGTTCATTCCTTCCTTGGCACCCTGGGCAAAATCCGGATAGATCAGTGCTGTAAGTCCGCCGTCATCCTCAACCACGAGCGAATCCACGACGTAAGGCTGGCTGTTGATCACGGTTTCAACTTCCTCCGGATAGATGTTCTGACCGCTTGGTCCAAGAATCATGCACTTCGTACGTCCCTTGATGAACAAGCATCCGTCTTCATCCAGAATACCCATGTCACCGGTACGGAACCATCCGTCTTCTGTGAATACTTCTGCCGTAGCCTCTTCATTCTTATAATATCCGAGGAATACATTGGCACCCTTGATCTGGATTTCTCCCGGTACGTTCACAGGGTCAGTGGATGCAATCCTCACCTCCATGTTAGGAGCAGCCTTTCCGCATGAGTAGAGTTTCTCCTCCTTCCAGTCATCGTATGTGATGATAGGAGCGCACTCGGTCATTCCGTAACCGACCGTGAACGGGAAGTTCATCTTCTTGAAGAATGCCTCGACCTCCTTGTTGAAAGCCGCGCCTCCGATAATGACTTCATAGAATTCACCACCAAAAGCATTCACAAGTTCCTCGCGTACCTTATTGAGGACTACCTGATTAAGACCAGGAAGCTTCATAAGGAACTTGATTCCCTCCTTCTCAAGCACAGGCTTTACCTTGCTCTTGTAAATCTTCTCAATGACAAGCGGCACAGCGATCACGACGCTAGGCTTGACCTCTGCAAGAGCCTGCATGATGATCTTAGGGCTCGGGAGTCTTGAAAGGAAATGCACGTGGCATCCTACAGACAACTCATACAGAACCTCGAACATGAGTCCATACATATGCGCACAAGGGAGCATTGAAACGACCCTTGACTTGCTGTTGAGCTGAGGGAGCACCTTCGTACCGAACTCCAGATTAGAGAAGATTGCGCGATATGGGATCATGACACCCTTTGAGAATCCTGAAGTTCCTGAAGTGTAGTTGATGACAGCGAGTTCATCAGCAGAATCCTCATAATAGTTCAGCATTTCAGGCTCGAACGCTTCCGGATATTTTCTTCCGAAGAGTTCGTTGAGATGGACCTTGGCATCATAAATCTTCTCGTCCGCCGCATAGAGGATCTTGAACGTATTGACCTGTATGATAGCCTGCACATCCGGCATTTCGCTTTCTGAGAGTCCTTCCCAGATAACCTCGTCGACAAAGAGGATCTTTGCTTCGGAGTGATTTACCAGATGGTGGATATTGGCTGACTTGAACTCGTGAAGAAGGGGAACAGGGACTGCTCCGTATGTCATAGTCGCAAGAAAGGCAACTGCCCAGTTGGCCTGGTTTCTTGAACATATGGCCACCTTATGTCCCTTTTCGAGGCCGCACTCCTCAAACATGATGTGCAGCTTCTCCATTCTTCTGGCTACGTCTCTGAAGCATAGGGTCTCACCCTGATAATTTGAGATCGCAGGGCGAACCCAATTCTTCTTGAAGGATGCTTCAAAGATCTTGTTTACTGATTTGAATTCCATTTATATCAAAGTTAAAGTACATTATTTCACTGTTACAGTCCTGGTTTTGCCGTCATAGCAGACAGCCTCGACTGTGGTACCGTCAACAACCTTTATTTCGCTGTCCGGTCTTATCATCTGATCTCCCTCGAATTTCGTGAGGGCGTCACCTCCATAGAACGGGAAGATCTCTGTCCTGAGAGATGTCCTGACAACCCAGAAAGAGTTTCCGCCTACGGTTATCCTTTCCGGAAGGGACTTGATTGTCTCCTTGCCTTTGATACCTTTCCATGAGGCAGGCTTCTCGCCCTTGAGGTTGTACATCTCTATCGTATTGTCCTTATGAAGGACCATTATGTTATATCTCTTCGTACCGTTGAAGTCGTACACATCCGGTCCGAGAAGTATTTCCTTCTTAAGATCTACCGGAAATCCTGACACGTATCGTCCCAATCGGTCAATCAGGTAAATCCTGCTTCCGGCGCCGAAGATTATCTGCAGCTTGCCGTTGGCATAATAATCCACATTATATGCTGTACCGCAAAGAGGTTCCTTGAACGGTATGCCCCAAAGATCCTTTCCGTCTTCGCGCAGACACAGGGAAAGATGGGAGTTCTGGTAGAAGGAGTTCATCTTTCCTGTACCCGAATTCTTTACCTCGAACGGTCCCTTAGGGATGATTACAGTTGTATCTCTCTCAAAGGTCGGCGCCTTGGTCTTCTGGAGTTGAAGCTTGTGGATGTCAAGAGAGAGTGACGGAGATGACTTGCCCGGAGATACCGAAAAGACTGCCGGACTGTATTCGGCATCTGCATATAAAGATGATATCATATCCAAGAAAGCAGTCTTGAATGCTCCGTCAAGGATCTTATAATCCTCTGAGAATGAGAAATATGAAACAAAAGTAGACTTTCTTTCCGCAAGGAGGTCAGGCTGCATGGCATCTGCCATGTATTGTGTCAATGTATATCCGAGAGCTCTGCCGCTGACATACTCTTCCACCGCCTTCATGCTGCCGGAAATCACCCATCCGTTCATCCATGTGAAACAGGTTTCATCCTTACGGGAAAAGAGGTTTCCGAATACGGAAGCCGTAAAGCCGGCATATGGCCACGAATGGACAGCCGGTACATAATTCTTTTTTGAGAAGCCTTCAGTACCCTTGAAAAGCACCTCAGGAATATCCTTGCCGGTTCTGAGAAGGTTTACTGTCTCAAGCTTACCGCCCGCCATGAATGAAGCGACAGCAACCTCACGGACTCCTATCGACGCCATCAGGTCGTCAGGATGGACACCGGCCTTACCTGAAAGGGATTTCTTTGCTACGTTGTTCTTCTGGAGCATCTGGCGGGAATCCAGATATGAATCATATGCATCCGTATAAGCCTCGAGCCCGCCGAGAGGCAGGGATGCCGCGAATACGGTATACGAAGGAAGGATTCCTGAAAGAGACGACACCGACGGCTGCGATTTCTGTAGCACCGTCATGAATTCAGATGCATCAGAATCATAGACGACGGAGCCATCCATTGAAAACACATTTCCCGATTCTGTGATATCGAATGCAGTCCATTCGGACAGACGCGACACGAATCCGGAATATGACGTATAAGCTCTTGTGAATACGGCAGGCATCAGGTAAGCAGCATGTTCATTGGAAACGAACAGGAGATCATCTCCGCCAACGAGGCTGCATGCATCAGCAAACCCAGGAGCATCCATGACTGACATGGACTTTCCCAAATGTCGGATCGATGACTGCACAAGGACTTCAGACTGTGAAGCGACCACTATTGTACGGCCCACAGTCGCGTTACGTACGACAAGCCCTTTGTCTTCAAGTTCACGTATAAGTTGTGACGCCTCGTCTGAAAGGCCACCTGTCTCCCCCGGGAGACCTGCATCATAGACATAAAGAGGGAGCAGTTTTCCGGAATAATGCATGGACACGGCCATCGGGCGCTCCTGCGGTCCCTTGTCTGAAAAACAAGCTACAAGAACAGCGTCAGAAGGCACTGCCGCAAGAAGCCTGTAACGGTCTTGCGACACCACCTTCGACGTCTTTTTTCCATTGTCCGGCTCTACTCCTTTATAAAGAAACGCAACGGCTATACCCGTTCCGACAATCAGAGCAGCTAAAATCGAAAGACAAAGTATGAGAGACTTTCTGCCCATTATTATTTAACGGCGATAGCCTCGATCTCCACCTTTACACCAAGAGGGAGCGCTGCCGCCTGATAACATGCTCTTGCAGGCTTGTCACCTGTGAAATACTCTGCATAAACCTCGTTAACAGCCTTGAAATCAGCTATGTCTGCAAGGAGAACAGTGGTCTTCACCACATTGTCATAATCCATTCCGGCTTCCTTGAGGATTGCGCCGATATTCTTGAGGGACTGATGTGCAGCCGCCACGATATCCTCCTGCACCTTTCCATCAACCGGATTGACAGGAATCTGGCCTGAGATATAAAGAGTTCCGTTTACTTCAATAGCCTGTGAATATGGACCTACCGCCTTTGGCGCATCTGGAGTTGCAATTACCTTTTTCATTTTCTATCTGATGTTTGGTTAAACACACAAAGATAACAATTATTTGCTTATAAGCAAAGACACCTGATTATGCGAAGGCATCGAAACGACCGTCATCATCAGGTTCCTGGAGCTCCCAATATATCTCATCAAAACGGTCCCACAGTTCCTGCTGCCTGTCATTCATCTCTCCTTCGGCTGTGGCAAGATCATACAATATATCCTGCGCCCACATGTACTCCTCGTGTCCAAGATTGCAGACAGCTGCAGCCGCGGTGTCAAAATCCAGCAGATCCGCTATATTCATGACCGGACCCAGCTGTTCATCAGAAACAAAAGGTTTGAACGAATATATGAATTTACGTATTGCCGCTTCATTCTGAGGATTATCGCTCTCCTGAAAAAGAGTGATTCCCATCTTCATGACGGCACTGAAATCTCTCATCATGAATTCCATAGTCCTACTCCTCCAATGTAAGCATCCCGCTGACCGCATCGTTGATGGCATCGAATATCTCCATTGCCTTCTTCATGGATTCTATTCCAACCACATTATACCCTTCATCAGTTTCAAGACAGAATGCTATGTTACCCATGATTTCATATCCGGTACCGTAAAGGACAGTACCTGTCATATTGTCACGTGCATCTTCCTTCAAAGCCGCATTTCTGTCCATCAGGAACACAAGATGGCTACGTACAAGACCCAGATCATAAGTCAGCTGCTTAAGGCGAGTGGTAAAACGCACCACCTCAAGTCTCTCGGCACCGATGGCCGGAGCCACTGCCGCTTCAACATCACTCCACTCATTGCTGTCAGCCACGCATAGATTGACTTTACCATTTGTCTTTACAACTATGAAAAGCGGTGGAATCTGGTCTTCGCCCTGTCCTTCTATTACAGGCTGCGGAAGTCCGCACGCCTCTACCATAGCATTCAGCAGTTCCTCTTCCTTTGCAGAATATTCTCCGTTTATGACCGCAACCTCTGCAAGAAGATTTGCTACTTCTACCTTGGTCTCGTCATCAAAGGCAGTAATCAGCTGAAGTGCCCGCTGATCGGAAACTTCCTGCTGTCCAATCCTCATGACCTCATTGACTTCCTCCCGGGTAAAACCCTCGAAACGATAGATGAATTTACGGAAAGGGACTACCTCTTCCGGTGTGATTCCGCCATCGGCGTTCATCACGTAGACGCATACTCTGAAGATAGCGCCAAGTTCTTCATACGTAAGTGACATAATACTTGGGATTTAAACAATGACAAATATAATGAATTTAAGAGAAATACAAGGGCGTAAACGCGACGAAGCCAGGCTTTTCAGCCTGGCTTCGTCGTAGCCCCGAGCAGAATCGAACTGCTATCTAAAGTTTAGGAAACTTCCATTCTATCCGTTGAACTACAGGGCCCAGTCGAGAAACTGATTACTCAGCGTTCTTCTCGATGATCTGACGACCTCTATAGTAGCCGCACTCTGGGCATACTCTGTGGTACATGATAGTTGCACCGCAGTTTGAACATGTAGCGAGCGTTGGAACTACTGCAACGTCGTGTGTTCTTCTCTTGTCTCGTCTCTGCTTAGAGACCCTGTGTTTTGGATGTGCCATTGTTCTATATTTTTAAATTATTAATAATCATTTAAACATGTCCTTCAAAGCGGAGAAAGGATTGTTCTCCCCAGTTTCCGCTTCAACCGGTTCACCTGCTGCGAGATGCGCCATAGCGTCAGGATTACAGTCACCTTCTTCATGAACCCTCTGCATAGGAAGAGCCAGGCATACATAGTCATATATTATCTGACTCATGTCGAATTCCGCATCCGTCTCAGGGATGAAAACGACTTCACGTTCTCCCTCACGATGCTCTTCAGACGACTCCTCATCACCATACTTGACACTCAGTTTCACCTCGACTTCCACCGGCATGATCAGGTCATCAAGACACCTGTCACACTCTACCGTTACATCTCCCGTCACATCGCAATCGATACCGAGATAACGTCCCGACTTCTCCACAACCACCGATGCAACCAATTCTGCATCAAGTATTTCAGAGTTTTCAAAACTTTCGAAGAACTCTTTGCCGACCCTCCATTCATATTCATGATTTCCGGTCGTCAATCCATTTAGAGGTATTATAAATTCACCGTTCATTCTGACCCATAAATAGATTTGAGCCCGCAAAGGTAACAAAAACTTTTGTCATTAGCAATTTATCTCAGAACTTTTTCTTTTCCTATCAAGTTCACTGAGTAATATCTTCCTGAGTCTCATTGACTTAGGGGTTACTTCAACGAGCTCATCCTCCTGAATATACTCCAATGCTTCTTCAAGAGAGAAAACTACTGGAGGAGGAAGCATGACCTTGTCATCACTGCCGGACGCACGCATGTTCGTAAGCTTCTTTGTCTTGCAGATATTGATGGTAAGGTCACGTTCACGAGTATGTTCGCCGACAACCTGTCCCTCATATATATCCACACCAGGCTCAATGAAGAAACGTCCTCTGTCCTGGAGCTTATCCATCGAATATGCAACAGAGAGACCTGTCTCCAGAGACACAAGCGATCCGTTTGTACGACGTTCTATATCACCCTTGTAAGGTTCATATCCTTTAAGACGATGAGCGACTACAGCCTCTCCCTGAGTTGCAGTAAGAAGATTGCTTCTGAGTCCCATAAGACCTCTTGAAGGGATGTCGAATTCGAGGTGGGTTCTGTCTCCTCTTCCTTCCATCTGGATCAGGGCACCCTTTCTACGGGTCACCATCTCGATCGCCCTTCCTACAAATTCCTCAGGAAGATCGATTGTCAGGTTTTCGATAGGCTCGCAACGCTGTCCGCCTATCATCTTGTCAAGTACCTTTGGCTGTCCTACCTGAAGTTCAAATCCCTCGCGGCGCATGGTCTCGATGAGGACTGAAAGATGGAGGACACCACGTCCGTAGACGATGAATGAATCCGCATTCGGACCTGGCTTTACCCTGAGAGCAAGGTTCTTTTCAAGTTCCTTCTCCAGGCGCTCCTTCAGATGGCGCGAAGTCACGAACTTGCCTTCTCTTCCGAAGAAAGGAGAGTTGTTGATGCAGAAGAGCATGCTCATGGTTGGCTCATCTACCTCGATAGGAGGAAGCGCCTCCGGATTTTCGAAGTCTGCAATGGTATCTCCGATCTCAAATCCTTCGACTCCGACAACCGCACAGATGTCTCCGCACTCGACTTCGTCAACCTTTGACTTTCCGAGTCCGTCGAATATCATCAGTTCCTTTATCTTCTGCTTCTGCAGGATATCATATCTTTTACAAAGAGTGATATTCATACCGGCCTTCAGAGAGCCGCGGGTCACTCTTCCTACAGCGATACGGCCTACATATGGAGAGTACTCCAATGATGAAATCAGCATCTGCGGCGTTCCTTCAACCTTCTCCGGTGCAGGGATGACTTCAAGGATAGTATCAAGAAGAGGGGTGATATCCTCGGTCGGCTGTCTCCAGTCGTATGACATCCATCCCTGTTTTGCACTGCCGTATATGGTACGGAAGTCAAGCTGATCTTCTGTTGCTCCAAGAGAGAACATAAGGTCAAACACCTCTTCCTGTACTTCATCCGGACGACAGTTCAGCTTATCTACCTTATTTATTACCAGAACAGGTTTCTTGCCCATCTCGATGGCCTTCTGAAGAACGAAACGGGTCTGCGGCATACAGCCTTCAAATGCATCCACAAGAAGAATCACTCCGTCTGCCATGTTGAGCACTCGTTCCACTTCTCCACCGAAGTCGCTGTGGCCCGGAGTGTCGATGACGTTTATCTTCACACCTTTGTATACCACAGACACATTCTTCGCGAGAATGGTGATGCCTCTTTCTCTTTCAAGATCGTTGTTGTCAAGGATCAGTTCTCCCAACTTCTCCTGCTCGCGCGCCTGACGCGCCTGGTAGATCATGCGGTCGACGATGGTTGTCTTGCCATGGTCGACATGGGCGATGATCGCAATGTTTCTTATATCCTGCATAATATGCTAATAATTAATCTTCTCAAAGTTCAGTCACGTCCGGGACTGTGCATAAAAATCCACGACCGGCCAACCGGTCGAAAAAGATTTGCAAAAGTAGATATTTTTATAAAAAATTTGAAACACTTTTTTTATTTTTGCGCCCGAATTAAATTATCAGAAACTATGAAGCAGGACATGATCGTCATTCTGGATCTCGGAAGTCACGAGAACACCGTGGTAGCCAGAGCCATCCGCGCACTGGGAGTATATAGTGAAATATACCCTCACGACATCACAGCAGCAGAGCTGAAGGCTCTGCCTAACGTAAAGGGAATCATCATCAACGGTGGTCCTAACAATGTAATCGACGGCGTTGCCATCGATGTACTTCCTGAAATCTATGAAGCAGGTTATCCTGTAATGGCGGCAGGTCATGACAAGGCTCTATGCGAAGTGAAGCTTCCTGAGTTCGGAAACGATGAGGAATTCATCAAGAACGCTGTGAAGGATTTCGTATTCGACACATGCAAGGCTGAGGCAAACTGGAACATGAAGAACTTCGTTGCTGACCAGGTAGAGCTCATCCGCAAGCAGGTGGGTGACCGCAAGGTTCTTCTCGCCCTTTCGGGCGGAGTGGACAGCTCAGTCGTAGCAGCTCTTCTCCTCAAGGCAATCGGAGAAAACCTCGTATGTGTACATGTGAACCATGGTCTCATGCGTAAGGGTGAGTCTGAGAATGTAGTAGAGGTGTTCAGAAACCAGCTTTGTGCAAATCTCGTATATGTAGATGCTACAGACCGTTTCCTCGGTCTTCTCGAAGGCGTTGCAGATCCTGAGCAGAAGAGAAAGATCATCGGCGGTGAGTTCATCCGCGTATTCGAGGAAGAGGCCCGCAAGCTTGACGGTATCGACTTCCTCGGTCAGGGAACAATCTATCCTGACATCGTGGAGAGCGGTACAAAGACTGCAAAGATGGTGAAGTCACATCACAACGTAGGTGGCCTTCCTGAAGACATGAAGTTTGAACTCGTCGAGCCTATCAAGCAGCTCTTCAAGGATGAGGTCCGCGCATGTGGCGTTGAGCTCGGTCTTCCATACGAAATGGTTTACCGCCAGCCGTTCCCTGGCCCAGGTCTCGGAGTACGTTGTCTTGGAGCCATCACACGCGACCGTCTCCACTCTCTCCGCGAGGCTGATGCAATCCTCCGTGAAGAATTTGCAGCAACCGGTCTCGACAAGAAGGTATGGCAGTATTTCACTGTAGTTCCGGACTTCAAGTCAGTAGGTGTACGCAACAACGCCCGCTCATACGACTGGCCTGTGATCATCCGCGCCGTAAACACAATCGACGCGATGACCGCAAGCATCGAACAGATCGACTGGCCTATCCTCATGAAGATTACTGACCGTATCCTCGCTGAGGTTCCGAACGTGAACCGTGTATGCTACGACCTCTCTCCGAAGCCGTCAGCAACCATCGAGTGGGAGTAATCCTTTAGAAACATATGTCATGCCCGGCTCGACCGGGCATCCCATACCGATCCCCGGATGCGCGCGCGAACCACATCCGGGGATCGGTATGTCATTTAAAGCCTATCTTCTTCGGTTCTGGTCTGTGTTCATGGTTTCCGGCATGCATTTCCGCCAATGATTCATTTATAAGTTGTAATTGAAGCATGGTTTCTTCATTGATGTCATTCTGGTCCCTCAACACATCCTCCAAATAATGATTAAGCTCTGAAATACGCGACTTCAAATGTTCAATGTCAGCAGTTATTCTATCAATTGTTACCAATGAGGTACGCATATGTACAAATGCTCGCATTATGTAAATATTGGCTTGAACTGCGACCTCACTTCGTAACAAACCAGAAAGCATGGCGATCCCTTCCTGCGTGAATGCATAGGGCATATAGCGGGTACCACCACGACCGTTTGAGGTGAAATTTCTGCACCTCAGAAAATCAAATTCATCCTTAGTCAATTCGAACATGAAGTCTGAAGGGAATCTGTTCATATTGGCCTTGACTGCCCTCTTGAGATTTTTGGTTTCTACCCCATAAAGAACAGCCAACTGATAATCCAACATGACCCTTCGCCCACGTAACTCAACAATCCATTCTGACAAGTTACGGTTTTCTATACTTTCTGGTAAAACAACATTTCCCATACACTTGACTTTTTTCAATAAATTTCTGCATATAAGAAACATCTGTCAAATAAAAGTGACAAATTTCATATGATTATAAAAAACATTTTTCCTTTTTTTATAATCATCGCACTTTTCTTTGCATCGATGCGTCATTTCTTCTTTTTGAAAAGTCTCGAAAGGAAGAAGCCGCCGGATGTTGAAACAGAGGTGTCACTTAATATTTACTCCTGCGGAGCGAGCAATTGATGAGGTTTGGCATATCCTGTAAAGTGATGATAGTCCCCCCATTTGCAATCAAGTGTATAAGATGATATGCACGCCTGTCGGCGGAATGCGACTTTTATTGCACTCTGTCGACAAATGGTGATAGTGTGGATATGAATTGTTGTGCAGTTGTAAGCTTCCCCTTTCACATTGATTATCAATCAGATTCACAAAATCGCCTGCGTCAAATGACGCAGGCGATTTTTGCTATCACACTGAATATCAGCTTATTAAAAATCATTACCCATAACTAATTATCAACCAACACATTATGCAAACTGCGTGCTGCCAAAGGGGAGCACGCAGTTTGCATAAATTATTAAGAATCAATACCTTACAGAGTGTATAAAGCAGGTAATCAATCGGAGTAAACAAGCTGACAGCCGCAGTTAGGCATGGCGAAGGTTATGAACTCTTCGTTTTCCATATCGCGGAAGTAGCTGGAGATGACGCGGCAGATTCCGCCGTGGGAGACGATGAGAACCGTCTTGTCCTGCAGGGCAGGATCGTCAAGCAGACCCTTTATGAACGGGTATACTCTGGCAGCAACGTCCAGAAAGGACTCGCCGCCGGGATATCTCTTGAAGCACTTTCTCTTCTCGCTCTGGTATTCTTCAGACAGTCTGTCCTTGCCTTCGAATTCACCGAAATCATTCTCGTTAAGACAGGCTTCATGAAATACCTGACAGTCTTCCTGAAGAGCGGCAACAGCGAGACCGGTCTCCTTTGCACGACTGAGAAGTGAAGTGTAGATCATATCAAAATGCGTATCCTTAAGTTCCCTGGCAGCGATTCGAGCCTGCTCTCTTCCCTTCTCGTTAAGGGGTATATCGGTGCTGCCCAGAATGCGGTTTTCCGCATTCCAGGCAGTCTCACCGTGTCTCATCATATAGATCTTCATAGCAGACCACTAGTTGTTTACAGGAATAAGCACGAATCTGAACTCGTAAGGTTGGGCTTTGACCCTATATTGTTCGAGCGGCCATGCACCCCATGAATTCACGCATGCAAGTCCCATCTGGGCCATGTCCACATTGACCCATGTCTTGCCGAGCGAGCGCTGGTTCTCATGGACAAGAGTCTTGAGTTCGAGCGAGTGAGCCTGATTGTTGCCAAGCATCCTGACATCCATCTGCTTCCAGTTGAAAGGAAGGGCTGATGCAGAGAACTTCACATCAGAGCGGATCTCGAAGCCTGCCCCGTTATCGTCAAGCACGCGCATCCACTTTATCTGAGTCTTGGTTCCCGACTCCTGAGGGCGGACATATCCGTAGTGGTACTGGTCTTCCACTCTCTGTACATAATGTCCCATGAGAGCAGACGAAACCCTGTCACTATAGTTCTCATGAGGACCCATACCGAAGAACTCGAAGGTAGAGAACTCACCGTTCATAGCGAAGTCCACACCGAACCTCGGAAGCATCTCGGCCTCAGAAAGCTTTCCTGCATCAACAAGAGATTCAGTCACAACAACTTTACCGTCAGCATACACCTCATATCTCATCTTTACCTGAGCAGCCTCAGCAACAGGCTCGAACGCAACAGACACCACATAGCAGCTGTCTGTCCTGACAACTTCAAAAGAAGATACCTTCATCTCCGCCTTACGCCACATGTCAAGTCTCCTGTCCTGTCGTGCACCAAGATCGTTCTCTATCACGGCTCTTGCAAGACAAGGCATAAGAGGATTCTCTACAAGAGCCTTCTCACCAAGTTCATATCCTACAAGAGCACCTGTCGAAGCATCGAAGACAGCCTTCCAAGGAGCCACACGTACATTGGCAGAACCGTCAAACGCCATCTCACCATAGAAAGTATGCAGATTGCCGGTCTCTCCGTATTCAGGAAGACCTGAATCGTCAGTAATCGGTTCCAACGCAGCCGCGTTCAGGCATATCTGGTCATACGAAACCTCAGTACCGGCAGAAAGGATGCCGTCAGCACGCTTCAGCACATAGCGGACATTCAGATATACGTCATGGGAAGCAATATCACGCACACCTGCAGCCTCCATGACATCAGCTTCATTGAAGCCAAGCTCAACCTTTGCTGTCTGCTGAGGATCGACATCGAGAGACGGAACCACACCGGCAAGAACAGGAACACCATCCACCTCGACATCCCACTCCATCATATATCTTGACAGGTCGATGAAGAAGTATTCGTTATACACATCCACAACTCCGGACATAGGATCCTGCGAAGATGTATGGATCGAACGGTACTGGTATGCCACCTCATATGAATGAGGATGATATGTACGGTCAGCTGCGATGATACCGTTGCAGCAGAAAGAATTGTCTGAAGGATCATAATCATTGAAGTCACCGCCATATACGAAGACATGGTCGGTACCCTCTGCAGCTGAAGGCCATTTGAGAGCCTGGTCCACGAAGTCCCAGATGAATCCGCCCTGATAAGAAGGATATTTACGGATAATGTCCCAATACTCCTTCAGGCCACCCATCGAATTACCCATTGCATGGGCATATTCACACTGGATCAGAGGTCTTTCAGGATTTGATGAAGCATAACGCTCGCAATCCCTGTAATCGAAATACATCGGACAGAAGATATCAGTCTTGCCGTTCCAGATCGCCGGTTCATACTGAACCGGGCGTGATGTATCCAATGCCTTTACAGCATCGTATGAAGCGGCATAGTTCGGACCGTCACCGCCCTCGTTTCCGAGACTCCATACAATCACCGACGGATGGTTGAAATCTCTCTTGACGAGTCTCTCAGCTCTGTCGACATGGGCAGCTTCGAAATCCGGATTCCTTGCAAGGACACCAGGACCATACATCATGCCGTGAGATTCCACATTGGCCTCATCGACAACATAAAGTCCGTAACGGTCACAAAGCGAATACCAGAGATTGTCATCAGGATAGTGACATGTACGTACAGCATTGATGTTCAACCTCTTCATGATAAGAATATCCTGTATCATATCTGCCTCGGTCACCACATATCCCTTATAAGGATTCATTTCATGTCTGTTCGCGCCCTTGATAAGGACAGGTTTTCCGTTGACAAGAAGCTGTCCACCCTTGATGCATACATCCCTGAAACCTATTTCAATCGAAGTCTCTTCTGTCTGGCCCTTCTTGTTGAAAACCTTGACGTCGAGAGTATACAGCCATGGCGTTTCAGCAGTCCACTGCTTTACAGAAGGCACCTGCATTACAGTACGCACTACAGGAAGTCCTCTTTCGGAACGCTCCTTGGATGCCACAGCAACAGTCTGTGAAGCCACTTCCTTTCCATATGGATCGGTGACAGCGAACTCAAGAGCAGAAACGCCCTTGCTGACCTCAGCATAAAGCGAGGCTTCACCAGAAGCGGAAGCCAGTACACGGATATCCTCTATCCTGTTCTTTTCACGTGAATACACATATACATCTCGTGCGATTCCGGTGAATCTCCAGAAATCCTGGTCTTCCATGTATGTTCCGTCGCACCAACGGAAAATTTCGAGAGCGATCAGGTTCTCGCCTTGCTTCACATATTTAGTGATGTCGAAACGCGCTTCAAGCTTGCTGTCTTCGCTGTAGCCTACTTCCTTGCCGTTGACCCACACGCGTACGTTGGATGTTGCCGAACCGATATGGAGGAATATATCCTTGCCTTTCCATGACTCATCAAGAACGAAAGTCCTTCTGTACTGACCGGCATAGTTATGCCACTCGGCAGGGAATGGAGGATTACTGTTATAATGTCCGCTCCATGCATATCCGACATTGACATATACTGGATCTCCATATCCGTTCATCTCCCACAATCCGGGAACAGGCATCCGGTCCCATCCGGAAGCATCATAATCGGTCTTGAAGAAGTCAGTCGAACGCGAAGCGATCGTCTCGTACCAGCAGAAATCCCACATTCCGTTAAGAGTCTGCTTCAGACCGTCTGTCTCGAAATGAGCTGTCATCGGCAGTCTGTTCTCCTGGAGAACGAAAGGATCCTGCCACTGCGGCAGATCATTCTTCTCTGCCGCTGAAATACCGGCAGTAATTCCCAGCGCAAGGACACTGAGAATCGCAGTCATAATTCTTTTCATGGTTATCAGTCTTGTGTTGTTTCTCTTGTTTAAATTCTCTCCATATCTCCGGATTGCAGCCAGCCTTGACGTCCGTCAGCAAGCTCAATATTGTTCCATCTGCCGACCTCATCCAGTATACGGACCTTGGTTCCTTCGTGGAGTATGAACAGGTCTGTCGATGATTCCGCCGAAGGCGAACTCTTCACGGAAACGACAGGACGCATCACGACCGCATCGTCGGCGCTCATGTAATCCTTCTTCTGCCAAGCGGCAAATCCCAAAGAGAATGATGCACACATCAGCATGACGATTCCGACAAAGAATCCTGTCCTCCTGCCTCCGGCAGAAGGGGCCATGATGAACAGAAGCACCATTGCAAGGGTAAGAGCAAAGAAGACCAGGAACAATACGGCCCATGCATCGGAGTCCATCAGGTAGCACGCCTTGCGTGCCCATACCTTCAGGATGAACTCAGGTACAGGATCGATCCTGTCCTGGATGGCCGCATTCATGAGGGAGAGATTGAATCTTGCATCCTCATATGAAGGGTCCAGTTTAAGGGCTCTTTCATAATATAGGATCGCCTTAGGCAGATTGCCTTCCTTAAAGAAGGCGTCACCTGTGTTGCAATAAAGCGATGCCGACTCAAGTCCCATGCCTGAAATCATCTCATAGTCCCTTACTGCATCGCTCCACCTGCCTTCTGCATATGCCGCATTGGCAGAGTTCCACAATGAATCTACATACGAATCATTCTGGGCTGACACGGCAGCCGGCATCATGAGCATGAATACCAGCATAACAGCATATGTCTTTACCGAAGTCTTCTTTCCTTTCATATTCGAATCTATTGAAGATATCACATCCACAGCCTCGGAATAATGAGCTGCCATGGCATCATGTCCGGCATCGGGAGCATATCGGGCGAACTCGCATGCATCAAGGATGCCGATGAATGTGTCAATGTACTTCTTGTCGACCTTCTCATCCGCAAGGGTTTCTGTAATCCTGTCTCTTGAAAGTTCTGAGGCAGGGATATTCAGCTTGTCGGAGATGAATCCGAGCAGAGCCTTGTGAAGTTCCTCATAGAAAGCTGTATAGAGATTCTGCTTGAGGAAAGTATCAGCAAGATGCAGACGTTTCAAAGCCATCTTTGTAGCCTTCCTGTTCTTTGTTCCCACAACGTCAGCCCTTCTTGCGGCCATCCTGCGGAAAAGAAGCCATGACAGGAATGCAAGCACGGCTATCACTACCGTCAGAATCCAGAAGAGAACTGAATCAATCAGGAAACTTCCCTTTGAAACCAGTTCCGGAGACTTCGTATTGATGAAGCGGATATCGCTTCCCAATGTCTTCACATCCTTCTGAGAAGGGCCTGCAATGACTACTCCACCTGCATCAGTCTCGTTTCCACGGGCAACGACGACAGGAATAGGTGCAGTCTCAAGAGTAACATACCTGCCCTGATTCACATCATAATATGAATACTTTATCGGTTCTATGACAAAATCCCCATGGCTTCGTGGAATGAACGGGAATTCATAATACTTGCTGCCGGAAAGTCCTCCCTTGTCGACCTTTTCAGAGACTTTGGTATCGTACACCTCCATATCAGGCGGGAATTTGACCTTCGGTGCTTCAAGGAGAGAAATATTGCCCTTTCCCGATATGGTCAGAAGAAGAGATGCTGCCTCATGAGTCTTCAGACTGTCTCTGCTGATCTGGGCAGATATCGAGAATGTACCTACACCTCCGCCGAATGAAGCCGGAGCTCCTTCAGGAAGCGGAGAGACATTGACAGTGACCGGACCGGTGGAAACCTTCTTGCGGACTGTCCTGTAGTCATCGAAGAATCCGTCAAAGATACTGGTACCGCTTGGTGAAACCCTTATGTTGACAAGGCAGACCATCTCGGCAGGATCGATCTTTATCTGTCCCTCCTGCTGAGGAATGATGACGAATTTCCTCAGAAGAGCGGAATTATATATCTGTCCGTCATAGACTTCCCTCGTAAATTCTATGTTGGTCGGAGCCTCGATCTCCTGGCTCCAGAAACCGTTGAAAGTCGGGAATGTAACATTCTCGAATCCTCCGATATTCACTCTCTGATACAGCTTCAGAGTCGCGATGATAGGCTCACCTACAACCACCTTGCTGCGGCTGAGGTCCATCTTCAGGAAGATGTCGCTGTCCTGGATGCCTGTCTGGCTCCTCTGCTGGGTCTGACCGCCCTGCTGAGAAGACTGAGGGCGGGAAGCTGATGAAGAAGCAGCTCCTGCCGCAGCCACCTGTATAGTCACAGAACCCGACTGGATGTCCTTGCCTTTCACCTTGGCGGTCGCCCTTGGAAGAACGAACTTTCCGGATGCCATAGGTCTTACAACGTATGTGTACGTTGTCTGCGAGGACTTTGTGCGCTTTCCATTTATTATCTGAATGCTTGTGGAGCTACCGGACTGCGGTCCCCAGAGAATCTGAAAGTCGCTGCCGGCCGACCACTGGAAGTCGGTCGGGCGGTCTTCGCCTTCGATGATGAATGTCACATTGAACTGCTCGTCAGCCGCCACTACGTTCGGGGCCTCGACCTTGATATCGTCCTGCCCGAAAGCGATGAAGGCAGACAAAGCTGCAATTGCTGTCAACAACAGTTTTCTCATATATTCCTTTCTTCTGTTACCAATTCTTTTCCTTCTGTCTCGACTTCAGGGCCTCGGCCTTCTGCTTGTTCACCTTGTCCTGAGTCTCCTTTTCCTTTGCCTGGATGGCCTGCAGCATCTGCTGGGCAGCCTGCGGGCTTATCTTAGGCTGCTGACCCTGATTCTGATCCTGCTTCTGCTGGTCGTTCTGATTGTTATTCTGGTTCTGATTCTGGTCCTGCTGATCCTTGTTCTGGTCCTGCTGGTCCTGATTCTGATCATCGTTCTGGTCCTGATTCTGATCCTGATTCTGATCCTGATCCTGCTCCTGATCCTGATTCTGATCCTGGTTCTGATCGTTGTTCTGGTTCTGATCCTGATTCTGCTGATTCTGCTGGTCTTCCAGCTTCTTCTTTGCGTAGATGTAATTTTCCTTCGCATCAAGATCTCCAGGATTCCTCAACAGAGATTCCTTGAACGCATCGACAGCAGCCTGCCAATCCTCGCATGCGATGGCAGCATCTCCCAGATTATAGAAATAATCAGCCGCAGAAGCACTTGCCGGAGCTACATCCTTGACAGTCTCCATGACCTTCCTGGCCTGTTCAAAGTCACCTTCACGGTAAAGTGTATTGGCAAGATTATAGTTCGCAGCCACAGAAAGGGAATCCTTCACAAGAGCCTTGCGGTAATCGATCTCCGCCTCCCTCCAGTTCTCTTTCTTGAAGTCACGGTTACCCCTGCGGACATCCTTCCTGTCCACCTGCGCCTGCATCTCCTGAGCGAACCCCACCCCCAGCAGTACAAACAATATGTATAATATTCTCTTCATCTCTATCTGTTAAACAAATGCCTCTTTGATCTTCTGTCGCCTATAAGCATTTCGAGAACAAAGAAGAACAATGCGATACCGAGGAAATACATGAACTGCTCATCATACTCCTCGAAAACGATCGAACTGTACTTCTCATCCTCCATCCTGTCAATATTCTCGATTATCGGATTAAGACCGAATTCACTGTTTCCTGCACGAACATACAATCCGTTACCTGCCTGAGCCACATCCTGAAGCACCTTCTCGTCAAGTCTTGTCACGACGATCTCACCATCCTTATCCTTGAGAAGTTCTCCATCCATCGGAATCGGCTTGCCTTCCGGCGAACCGACTCCGATGGTATATACCCTGACACCCATTTCGGCAGCCTGCTTTGCAGCAGCCACAGGGTCATCCTCATGGTTCTCACCGTCAGTGATGACAATCACGGCACGGCTCTTCTCGCTCTGGACGCTGAAACTGCGCATGGCGGTATTGATGGCCTCGCCGATGGCTGTACCCTGCACAGGAACTGAACCGGTCGTGATGGAATTCAGGAACATCTTCGCAGATACATAGTCTGTCGTGATAGGAAGCTGGACAAAAGAGTTTCCGGCAAAGACTATAAGACCTATCCTGTCTTCGCGAAGCTTGTCCACAAGACGGGAAATGGCCAGCTTTGCTCTTTCAAGTCTGTTTGGCGAATAATCTTCCGCAAGCATCGAATTCGACACGTCAAGCACTATCATGATTTCCGCTCCCTTGGTCTCGTGTTCCTTCAGCTTTGCTCCGATCTGAGGTCTTGAAAGTCCTATGACAAAGAAGAAGAAACCGATGGAGAACAGTACCAGACGTACCCATACCTTTCCCTTCGAATAAGAAGGCATCAGCTGCGAAACAAGCGCTTCATCTCCGAATTTCCTGATCCTGTTCCTCCTCATCTTGAGCACAAGCGCCTGTATGACAAAGAAGAACGGTATAAGTAAAAGAAGCAGCAGATATTGAGACTGAGCAAAATTTAACATGGCAACCTCCTTATTACAAACCAGTTAAGCAAAAGTTCCAACATCAGTGCCAGCAATGCCATAAGAGCATAGACACCGAAAAGTTCCTTATAAATAGGGAAACTGTCCACTGTAGTACGGGCCTTCTCCATCTTGTTGATCTCGCTGTATATCTCAGCGAGCTTGGTATTGTCAGTAGCCCTGAAGTAACGGCCTCCCGTAGACTCTGCTATCTCTGAAAGAAGAGCCTCGTCTATCTCGACCTTGACATTCTGGACCTCCACACCCCAAGGCGTCATCACCGGATATGGAGCCATTCCCTCCTTTCCTACACCGATAGTATAGACACGTATGCCGTAGGTCTTTGCGATTTCAGCCGCCATCTGCGGAGAAATCTCTCCCCTGTTGTTCACACCATCTGTAAGAAGTATCACTACACGGCTCTTCGCATCGGAATCCTTCATCCTTGCCACCGCTGTCGCAAGACCGTTTCCGATAGCTGTACCATCCTCGATGATATCCGTCTGAACTTCCTTCATCAGATTGATGAGCGTCGCACGGTCGGTTGTAAGAGGACACTGGGTAAAACTCTCACCGGCGAAGACCACGATTCCCATCCTGTCCGTAGGACGCTGCGCGATGAATTCTATCGCGATGTCCTTGGATGCATTGATACGGTCAGGAGTAAGGTCACGGGCAAGCATCGAAGTCGATACGTCCATAGCAAGAATGATGTCAATACCCTCGGTATCAACCCTTTCCATCTGCTCCGAGGACCTCGGACGTGCGATAGCGACGATCACCATCGAAAGGGCGAAGATCCTGAGCACGAAAGGTACATGGCGCAGGAGCGCCATCAGCGGGCTGCGCTTCAACGTCCATGGAACCGACGTCGACACTCTCAGATGAGGATGTCTTCCGGCCAGTTCCAGATATATGTAGTGCAATACCAGCAGGGCAGGTATCACCAGAAGCCACAAAAGTTTCGGATACTCGAAATACATCACTCGTTCCCTCCATCTTTAGATTGCCGCGTCGCCTCAGCTCCTCGCGATGACGTACCGTCGACCGTGTCATGACTGTCTGCCTCGACATCAGTCTGATATGTTTCTGTGACGAACCTTACCGCAAGCGGAAGCACGGATGCATTGTCATCGTCAGATGCCACAAACTTGGCGAACTTGACGAAATCCGCACGTTCAAAAAGTTCACGGACCTCGTCAAGGAGTTCCTTCGGCACATCCTTGGACTTCATGTCATCAAAGATCTCTGCAGTGGTCATCTCCATCGCAGACACGCCGTAGCGGGCATCCATATATTCTCTGAGCGCATCAGTGACTCCGGAGTAGAAAGTCTTCTGCTTCTCCGGTGCCCACATCTTGCTGCCACGATACTTGTCAAGCTCACGGAGCGCCACGATATGGGCAGGGTCCTTACGTTCGTAAGCTGGATCATTCTTCCTCTTGTGCATGATTACAAGACATGCGACAACTATAATGATTACAGCCAGAACCCAGAAGCCCGCAAGCCATGGGAGGACTTCGTTGAATGTTACCGGATACTTTATCTGCCCCTTTATGTCATGCGGCACGAACGTCGCCGTATCGACAGGCATGGTCTTCACTTCCAGACGCATAGGGTCGAAGACGAGGGTATCTATTACACCGTCCTTCGAAAGACGTCCCACCATGATCGGAGGAAGATCGTATACTCCTTCATCAAAGGATGTGACAATGAGTCCGCTCCTTAAGTCCAGAAGCCTCGGCATGCCCTTCTTCTGTTTAGTAACCTTCAGGGTATCGACAAACCACGGGCTTATAGCCTGAACCCCTCCCCTCTCGTCGTTCTTCCACTCGGGAAGAGCGAAACGCGTACCTTCTTCGACCTGCCTGAGCTCGAATCCGTACATCAGCTGGTCTGCGACCAGGACGGAGTCCCTTTCCTGCAGTGGCTGCAGGAAGACTCCGTTCATCCTGATGGACTTTCCGGAAGGAACGTCCACGGAATCCGTTACGGACAACGTGTCGGCCTCCTGGGCGGAAACCGACATGCATCCTAAGAGCAAAGTCAAATATATCAATGCTTTACGCATAAAAACTATCTGTTTTTGAACAAGGTCATCAGTCCCTTGACATAATCGTCATTCAAAGCTATGCTGACCTTGTCGACATTATATTTCATGAAAAGACGCGAAGCCGTCTGTTCGACATTACGGAACCATTCCTCGTATGCAAGCCTCATCTTCCTGTCGGAAGTATTGACCCATCCTGTCTGTCCCGACTCCGAGTCCTTGATATGGACCATACCGATATCGGGTATACTTCTTTCGCGCGGGTCATATACCTCAATCACGGACAGGTCGTGGCGGTTGACCGCCACCTTGAGCGCTTCTTCGTAGCGCGGACTTCCGTCCTTGTTCACATCGATCATGTCAGAAAGAAGAAAGGCAGTGCATTTCTTCTTGATGGCATTGGTCAGATAGCGCAATGCCTCCGAAATGTCGGTACCGTCTGTTGTCGGCTCGAATTCGATGATCTCCCTGATGATATGCAGGAGATGGCTGCGTCCCTTCTTCGGAGGTATGAACTTCTCGACCTTGTCGCTGAAGAACAGTGCTCCGACCTTGTCGTTGTTGATGATGGCAGAGAAAGAGAGCACGGCTGCGATCTCTGCAAGCATGTCCTTCCTGCTGGTTCCGACCGTACCGAAAAGGCGCGAACGGCTCACATCCACAAGAAGCACGACAGTCAGCTCTCTCTCCTCTTCGAAGACCTTGACATACGGCGCACGCAGACGCGCCGTGACATTCCAGTCCATGTTTCGCACGTCGTCGCCATACTGGTACTCGCGCACCTCGCTGAATGCCATACCACGGCCCTTGAAGGCCGAATGGTATTCACCGGCGAATATCTGATGCGACAGAGCCCTGGTCTTGATCTCTATCTTCCTTACCTTCTTAAGAAGGTCATTTGCTGATAAACTGCTCACTATTAAGGAACTTCTACTGCGTTGATGATTTCAGAAATGATCTGGTCAGTCGTCATGTTCTCGGCCTCGGCCTCGTATGTGAGTCCGATACGGTGGCGGAGCACTTCATAACATACTGCACGTACATCCTCAGGTATCACATAACCTCTCCTCTTGATGAACGCATATGCCTTTGCAGCCGCTGCAAGCGAGATGCTGGCACGAGGAGATGCACCATATGATATCAGGTTTGCAAGTTTGCCGAGGTTATAGTCCTTAGGGGTACGGGTAGCGTAGACGATGTCCACGATGTATCTTTCGATCTTTTCGTCCATGTACACGTCCTTCACAACCTCGCGCGCCCTTACGATATCCTCGGGCTTGAGGACAGGAGTCGCCTTAGGGAACGAACCGGTATTGTTCATACGGATGATCATTCGCTCCTCTTCCTTCTTCGGATAGGTAACGACGACCTTGAGCATGAAACGGTCGAGCTGGGCCTCAGGAAGCGGATATGTTCCCTCCTGCTCGATAGGGTTCTGGGTAGCCATCACGAGGAACGGCTCAGGAAGCTTGAAAGTCTCGTCACCGATTGTAACCTGACGCTCCTGCATGGCCTCGAGAAGGGCTGACTGTACTTTTGCAGGGGAACGGTTGATCTCATCCGCAAGAACAAAGTTTGCGAAGATAGGACCTTTCTTGATCTGGAACTGCTCGCTCTTCTGGGAGTAGATCAGAGTACCGATCACATCGGCAGGAAGAAGGTCCGGAGTAAACTGGATACGGCTGAATTTAGAGTCCACAGCCTGAGACAATGTATTGATCGCCAATGTCTTTGCTAGACCAGGAACACCTTCAAGAAGGATATGTCCGTTGGCAAGGAGACCGATCAGAAGATTCTCCACGAGATGTTTCTGGCCCACGATGACCTTGTTCATCTCCATCGTCAGGATATCTACAAACGAACTCTCTCTCTGGATGCGGTCGTTCAATTCTTTGATGTTTATGCTCTCCATAAATATGTTTTTTGATATTTTTGCATTTTAAAACCTACAAAGTTACTCAATTATTTTGATATGCGATATAAAATCAGGCTCTCATACGACGGCAGCGCATTCTGCGGCTGGCAGATCCAGAACAATGCACGTACCCTGCAAGGGGAACTGGAAAAGGCTTTGTCTACACTGCTCGGATCCCCTGTTCAGTTAACCGGTGCCGGCAGGACAGATTCAGATGTCAATGCCATAGGTTATATCGCCCACTTCGACGTTCCTGACGAAGTCAGCGTCGAAGCGGCTCATCTTTGCTACAAATTAAATGCCATGCTTCCCAGAGAGATGGCCGTACACGAAGTAAGCGTGGCGTCTGAAGACTTCCACGCACGCTTTGACGCGAGGATGAGGGAGTACCATTACTTCATCCACTTCCGCAAGGACCCGTTCTGCGAAAAATACTCATACAGAATGCGTTATCCTCTGGATATCGAGAAGATGAACGAGGCGGCGGGGCACCTTCTCGGAGAGCATGACTTCAACTGTTTCGAAAAGGTAGGAGGAAATAATGCGACATCCATCTGCACGGTTACCGAAGCCGTCTGGAGCACCTACCGGCCGATGCATGCCGACATGATGGGCTTCCCTTGCGAAGAGGGCGATTACATCGTGTTCCGCATACGCGCCAACCGGTTTCTGCGCAACATGGTAAGAGCGGTCGTAGGCTCACTTATCGAGGTCGGAAGAGGCAAGAAGGAGCCATCATGGATCGCACAGCTGATCGAATCCGGCAGCCGTTCCGATGCCGGCTCATCGGTACCTGGCAACGCACTCTTCTTCACGGGTGCCGAGTACAAATAAATTTCATTTATTCCGATTTTATACTTACTTTTGCACGATTATGCGCGCTTGCGTAGCAAGTCATCCCGAGCATAGTCGAGGGATCTTTATACGAGAGTATTTAAAAGTAAGATATAATTATGATTTTCAATCTTTTACAGGCAGGAGACACCGAACTCCTGGAAACCGGAGTCGAGGCAGTGGCACAGGCCAAGACCATGAATCTCATCGACATGGCCCTTGCGGGCGGATGGCTCATGCTCGTACTCCTCATCCTTTCGGTAATGGCGATCTATATCTTCGGCAACAAGTGGTGGATGATCCGCAAGGCCGGCAAGATCGACAAGAACTTCATGAACGACATCCATGACTTCATCCATGACGGAAAGATCAAGTCTGCGATCGATCTCTGCCAGAAATATGACTCGCCTGTCGCAAGACTCGTCGAGAAGGGCATCGAGAGAATCGGACGTCCTCTTCAGGACATCCAGACAGCAGTCGAGAACATGGGCAACGTCGAAGTGGCAAGACTCGAGAAAGGTCTCCCGATGCTGGCGACCATCGCCGGTGGAGCACCGATGATCGGATTCCTCGGTACCGTGACCGGTATGATCCAGGCATTCTTCAGGATGTCGACAGCCGGCAACAACATCGATATCACCCTCCTCTCGGGAGGTATCTATGAAGCGATGGTGACAACAGTAGGCGGTCTTTTCGTAGGTATCATCGCATACTTCGGCTACAACTTCCTCACTTCGCAGATCTCGAATCTCGTGTTCAAGATGGAAAGCACGACCATCGAGTTCATCGACATGCTTCACGAACCTGCAGGAAAATAAATCCGGAAGAATATGGCAATCAAAAGGACAACAAGAGTGGATTCAGGATTCTCGATGTCGTCGATGACCGACATCGTGTTCCTGCTTCTTATCTTCTTCCTGGTGACATCGACACTGATCAACCCGAACGCTCTTAAGCTCCTGCTTCCGAAGAGTACAGGTCAGGTATCGGCAAAGGCGACTGTCAGCGTATCGATCAAGCATTGGCATGACACAGACACATTCTCGTACCACATAAACGGAGACGAGACGCCGATAAGGTTCGACAGGATAGAGGATGAGCTGATCGACCTCCTTCAGACGGAGGAAGACCCTACTTTCTCGATATATGCAGACGAAACCGTTCCGATCAAGGAGGTCGTGGCGGTAATGAACATAGCAAAGAGAAACCACTACAAGGTAATCATGGCGACGTCTCCGGAATAAGCCGGTAAACACATCATAAGGTCAGGAAAATGAAGTATCTGCAGGAAAGGGAAAGGCAGGAAAAAAGGTCAAGGGCGACAGGCATCGTCCTTACGGTCGTCCTGCATGCCGGTCTGGCCGGCTGCCTCTTCGTGACCGGCTTCACCTACCTTGACCCTCCCCCACCTGAGAAGGAGATGATCATCATCGACTTCGAGGAACCAACAATCGAGAAGCCTAAGCAGATATGGAACGGAACCAGGCCGCAGGCAGTGAATCCTGATCCTACGCAGCCAATAAATCTGGTCCAGCAGTCTGAAGCCCAGAACGAGGGTACCAAAAGCAATGAGGCTCCCGAAGCACAGGTAGACGACTTCGGAGATGTGGACATCAAGGACCCAGCTCCTAAGAAGGAAATCGACAGGAGAGCACTTTTCAGGACCGCTGACAACAAGACCAACAAGGACACATTGGCGGCACAGACAGCACGCGAGGTAAGCGACGCTCTCAAGGCAGGACATGCCCAAGGAAACACAAGAACCGGAGAGACTTCCGGGGAGCCAAATGCTAAACTCGCAGGAAGAAGCGTAAACGGAACACTTCCGCGTCCTTCATACAATGTACAGAAATCCGGAAAAGTGGTCGTACAGATATGGGTGGACAACTACGGACAGGTACAGAAGGCGGTTGCGGGCGCAGAAGGCACGACGGTGACAGACCAGAATCTCTGGCAGGCGGCACGAAAGGCTGCATTGGGAGCGCACTTCAACATGAGTGCAGATGCTCCTGCGATGCAGGAAGGAACAATTACATACATCTTTAACTTGAAATAGGTCCGACATTTGTCGGCAAGAGAAATTGGCGTGAGCCAAGTATATTATTAATCACATTAATGGCCGGGAAGGCATAAGAAAATGGAAGACAACAGAAGAGGCGGCAATGGCCGCAGAACAGAAGGCCGTAGAGAGTACGGCAGCAGAAGCAACAATTCAAACGGCGGTGACAGACCGCGCAGACCACGTATCGGCGGCGGCGACAGACCACGCAGACCGTTCGGTGAGAACAACGGCGAAAGAAGAAGTTTCGGCGGTGAAAGAAGGTCATTCGGAGAGAACAACGGCGAAAGAAGAAGCTACAGCAGCGACAGACCACGTCGTTCATCCGGTGACAACAACTCAGAAAGAAGAAGTTTCGGTGGCGACAGACCACGCAGATCTTTCGGAGAGAACAACGGTGAAAGAAGGTCATTCGGAAGCGACAGACCACGTCGTTCATTCGGTGACAACAATGGTGAAAGAAGAAGTTTCGGTGGTGACAGACCACGTCGCTCATTCGGAGAGAACAATGGCGAGAGAAGATCATTCGGCGGCGACAGGGCACGCAGACCTTTCGGCGACAAGCCAAGGGGCCAGAGAAGAGACTTCAGCCACTTCCGCAGCGAAGACGAGAGCGGAATCAACAGAATGATCAGCAGAAGACCTCAGCTTGACAACCAGGCTTATTCTGACAACGACACAGTAAAGGCACCTGTAAAGGAGGAGATCCGCCTCAACAAGTACATCGCGAATTCAGGAGTATGCTCACGCCGTGAGGCTGACAACTTCATCCTCGCAGGAGTAGTTACAGTAAACGGAGAAGTGGTTACTGAACTCGGCACTAAAGTAAACATTTATACAGACGATGTAAGATTCAACGGCGAGCGTCTCAAGGGAGAGGAGAAGGTTTACATCGTGATGAACAAGCCTAAGGGCTATGTGACCACAGCAAGCGACCCACATGCAGACAAGACCGTAATGGATCTTCTCAAGGGCTGCGGCGCGAGAGTATTCCCTGTAGGACGTCTTGACAAGAACACTACCGGTGTCCTCATGTTCACAAACGACGGAGAGATTGCAGAGAAGCTCACCCACCCTTCATACGACAAGAAGAAGATCTATCAGGTATCCCTCGACGGCAAGCTCAAGAGAGAAGACTATGAAAAGATCCTCAGCGGAGTGGAGCTTTCAGACGGAGTGATTGCTGCTGACGAACTCGAGTACATCGAGGAAGACGACCACCGCAAGCTCGGCATCGAGATCCATTCAGGAAAGAACCGCATCGTAAGAAGGATCTTCGAATCTCTCGGATACGAGGTGAAGGCTCTTGACCGCGTATATTTCGCAGGTCTTACCAAGAAGGGTCTCAAGAGAGGCGAATGGCGTTTCCTCACTGAAGGAGAGATCAACCTTCTCAGAATGGGAGCATATATTTAATATAATATGAGCGAACAGACCAAAAGACATAGAGCAGGATTTGTCAACATCATCGGTAATCCGAATGTCGGCAAATCCACTCTTATGAATGCCCTCGTGGGCGAAAAGCTGTCCATCGTGACAGCAAAGGCACAGACGACAAGACACAGGATCATGGGTATCGTCAACGGCGACGACTACCAGATCGTGTACTCAGACACTCCAGGTATCCTGAAGCCTAACTACAGGCTTCAGCAGAGCATGATGAACTTCGTGGACACCGCCATAGGTGACGCCGACATAATCCTTTATGTCACAGACACCATCGAAAAGGGCGACAAGAACGAAGAGTACATCGCCAAGCTCCAGAAGATAGAATGTCCTGTCGTCCTGGTCATAAACAAGATAGACATCAGCAGCCAGGACCAGGTTCTGGAACTGATGGGATGGTGGAAGGAACAGCTTCCGAACGCCATCATCTTCCCTGCTTCGGCACAGGAGAAGTTCAACCTTGACAACATCTTCGATGCAATCGTGGGCAATCTCCCATATGCACCGGCATGGTATGACAAGGATGTGTTTACCGACAAGAACCTCAGATTCTTCGCTTCGGAGATCGTACGCGAAAAGATCTTCCTCAACTATAAGGAAGAGATACCTTACAGCTGCGAGGTAGTGGTGGAAGAATTCAAGGAAGGAGCTGAAAGATATGACATAAGCGCTGTAATCTATGTCATGCGTGATACCCAGAAGGGCATCATCATCGGCAAGGGAGGACAGTCCCTCAAGAAGGTCGGAACGCAGGCACGTATAGACATGGAAGATTTCTTCCAGAAGAAGGTATTCCTCAGTCTGTATGTAAAGGTTGATCCTGACTGGAGGGAAAGCAAGAAGGAATTGAGAAGGTTCGGATACGAATACTAGAATGCGGCAAGCCGCTAACCATATACACACGGAAAAACTATGAGTTTTGAAGAAACCGATCTTCCTGAAGAGGAAATCAACGATATCGAAAACGAAGAACAGGAACTGGCGGAAGATGCCTCCCCTACCGGAAAATTCGAAAGACTTCTGGGAGAAGGAGGTAAGAAATACAAGCTTTCAGGAATGTTCAAGGAGTGGTACATCGACTACTCCTCATATACCGTACTCTACAGGGCGGTACCATATCTGATCGACGGATTGAAGCCGGTTCAGAGGCGCGTTCTCCACGCCATGTGGAGGATGGACGACGGAAGCTACACCAAGGTGGCCAACATCGTCGGACAGGCAATGCAGTTCCATCCTCACGGAGACTCATCAATCCTCGGCGCCCTCGTATGGCTCGGCCAGAGAAACTATCTGGTGGACTGCCAGGGAAACTGGGGTAACATACTTACCGGCGACTCGAACGCTGCGCCGCGATATATCGAGGCGCGTCTGAGCAAGTTCGGTAAAGAGGTGGTGTTCAATCCTAAGACTACCAACTGGATGACATCATACGACGGCAGAAACCAGGAGCCTGTGGAGCTTCCTGTAAAGTTCCCAATCCTTCTGGCTCAGGGAACGGAAGGTATCGGCGCCGGCTTCGCGTCAAAGATTCTTCCACATAACTTCAATGAACTCATCGATGCTTCCATCGCCATCCTTCAGGGAAAGGATTTCGAGATCTACCCTGACTTCCTCACCGGAGGTGCAGCAGACTGCTCGAAATACAGCAGCAAGCGCAAGGGAGGAAAGATAAAGATCCGTGCAAAGATCGAGAAGATCGACAAGAACACTCTCGCTATCACTGAAGTTCCATACAGCAAGACTACTCCAGTGGTGATCGAGACCATCCTTAAGGCAAAGGAGACAGGAAAGATCAAGATCAAGAAGATCGATGACCTTACCACAGACAAGGTCAACATCATCATCCATCTTCCTAACGACGTATCTCCGGACAAGACCATAGATGCATTGTATGCATTTACAGCATGTGAGGTATCCATCACTCCGAACACCTGCGTGATCCTCGACAACAAGCCTCAGGTCTTGAGCGTGAACGATATGCTCCGTTACAGCACAGAGCATACAAAGTCGCTTCTTGGACAGGAGCTTTCAATAAGACTCAGCGAACTTGAGAATGACTGGCATTACAATTCCCTTGAAAAGATCTTCTTCGAGAACAAGGTCTACAAGATACTCGAAGGAGACGCAAAGACATGGGAGGCCCAGCTCCAGGAGGTATTCGAGAAGATGCTCGAATATCAGAAGTTCCTCAAGCGCCCTATCCTGATGGAAGACATCCACAAGCTCGTGGAGAAACCTGTAAGGAAGATTTCAAAGTTCGACACAAAGGCGGTCGATGAGAAGCTCAAGGGCATAGAGGCGGAAATGGAAGAGGTACAGAACCACCTTGACCACCTCAACGACTACACCATCAACTACTTCAAGAACCTTAAGAAGAAATACGGAAAGGCATACCCAAGACTTACCGAGCTTGTGGAGTTCGAGAACATCGAGACCACAAAGGTAGTAAGCAACAATGCCAAGCTTTACGCAAACAAGGCAGAAGGATTCGTCGGCATCGCCCTCAAGAAGGAGGATAACGCAGAGTTCATCTGCGACTGTTCTGACCTTTCAGAGATCATCGTCATCCACAAGGACGGAAAATACCGCGTCACCAAGGTTTCGGAGAAGGCATTCTTCGGAAAGGACATCATGTACGTGGGACTCTTCGACAGGAACGACCAGAGAACCATATATAATGTAATATACCGTGAAGGCAAGACAGCGGTAAGCTATGCGAAGAGATTTGCCGTGACAAGCGTCACACGCGACAAGGAGTATGACATAACTCAAGGAACCCCTGGCTCACAGATACTCTGGCTTACAGTCAACCACAACGGCGAGGCCGAGACTGTCAAGATATACTTCAGGCAGAGAGCAAAGCTGAAGAAGCTCATCGACGAGTACGACTTCTCCCAGCTTCTGATAAAGGGACGTGCTTCGAGAGGTAACCTCGTGTCAAAGAACCCAATCCAGAAGATCCAGCTCAAGTCAAAAGGTATCTCGACCATCGGAGGCAAGGACATCTGGTTCGATGAGGACATCCAGAGGCTCAATGAGGACGGACGCGGACTCCATCTCGGTCAGTTCAACACAGGAGACCACATTCTGGCCATCTGCAAGGACGGTACATATTATACGACTACATTTGACCTGAGCAGCAGATATCAGGGAGAATTGATCAAGATCGAGAAGCTTGATACCAACAAGGTATATACAGTATTGTATTATGACAAGTCGGTAACTTCGTTCTATGTCAAGAGATTCTCGTTCGACATCAGCGACAATACTCCAGTCAGCTTCATATCTGACTCAAAGGGTTCATACCTTGTAGACATCAGCGATGACCTGCATCCGCAGTTCGAGATCATCTTCGGAGGAAAGAATGTCAACCGCGACCCTGAGACTGTAGACGCTGAGGAGTTCATCGCGAAGAAGGGACTTCAGGCAAAGGGCAAGAGGGTGAGCGCACTTGACGTGAAGGAGGTTCATTTCGTGGAGCCTATACACAAGCCGGAGGATGAAGCGAAGCCTGAAGAGTCAGAAGCGGAGAACCTGGCAGGAGAGATCGACAACAGCGATGTAGAGGATCCTATCGACATCGAACTTGACGAGGATACACAGCTGACGTTATTCTAAATCGGTATTATACCACCTTATAATATCGAACATCTGATATGATAATCAGTCTGACAGGATTTATGGGATGCGGCAAGAGCAGCGTCGGGAGGGAACTCTCGAGACTGCTCTGCTGTCCTTTTATGGACCTGGATTCTGTCATCGAAGAACGGGAAGGCCGCAAGATTCCTGAAATCTTCGCCACGGAGGGCGAAGCTGCCTTCCGCCGTATGGAGGCGGAAGCACTGAGAAAATGCATATACGGGCAGGCATCTGACAAGCTTGTAGTAGCTCTAGGTGGAGGAACGGTTATGACCGAGGAATGTGCGAAGATAGTGCATGAAAAGACAGTATGCATCTATCTACGGGCTTCGGTGGAAACTTTGATGGACCATCTTGCAGGTGAGGTTGATAATCGTCCGATGTTGGCAGGCAACCTGAGGACACGGATCGAAGAACTGATGTCGATACGCTCAGCCACATATGAAAAGACAGCTCATATCATGATCGATACTAACGGGAAGACAATAGATGAGATTGCCAGGGAAATCAGCATAAAAGGACTTTTTATTTAGAATAATTCTAATTTATTTTGGATATTCGGAAAATTATTCCCATATTTGTATCAGTTAATGATTAAGTAGATAATAACCTTTTAAATGTCTTTCAATATGTTGAGCACTAAATTACACCAGGCTATCAATACTCAGGTAAATGCCGAGCTTTGGTCGGCATATCTTTATCTTGCAATGTCACTCGATGCTGAGGCAAAAGGATACAAAGGAGTTGCCAACTGGTTCTATGTGCAGTTCCAGGAAGAGCAGGCTCACGCACGCATCTTCATGAATTATCTCAACTCACGAGATGCAAAGGTGGAGCTCCTCCCTATCGAAGGCGTTCCTTCAGAGTGGCCGACTGTACTTGACATGTTCAAGCAGACTCTCCAGCACGAGAAGAAGGTGACATCGCTTATCAATGAACTTGCATTCATCGCGAACGAAGACCGCGACTATGCATCGATCAACCGCCTGAACTGGTTCATCGACGAGCAGGTTGAAGAGGAAGAGTCAGCAAGAGATATGATCGCAAACGTTGAGGCTGTCGAGGACAACAAGTACGGAATGTACATGCTCGACAAGGAACTTGCAGCTAGAGTATACAACGTACCATCCCCTCTCGTAACAGCATAATCAATCAGGATATATAGTAAGCCGCCCACCTCGAAACGAGGTGGGCGGTATTTTTTAGACCAGTTCTTCACGACCTCTGAGGTCCTTGACACGGAGCTGGGTATTTGCTGTACCTCGATAGTAGTTCTCGACGATCGAGTAGCAGACATCTATAGGATTACCTGCCTTGATGTGGTCAAAGAAGTCGGCCATATTGAAGGCAATTGCCGAAATATGGTGGTATGGGTGAGACTCCTGGATAAGTTCAAGCTTGAGGTGTCCTCCTTCAGCACCTACCTTGCGTCCCATTCCGTTATCGTAAACGTTCTCTGTAAGGAATACAGGAGCACTGTTGCCGGGACCGAACGGCTGGAACTGCTTGAGGATGCGGAGGAACTTCGGCGTGATCTGCGAGAAATTCAGCTTTGCATCTATATCTACTACCGGAGTCTGCATGGCAGGGATGATGGTTCCGGAAATAGCTTTTTCTATTCTCTCGCAGAATGCAGGAATATTCTCTTCCTTCAGGGTAAGACCTGCAGCATAGAGATGACCTCCGAAGTTTTCAAGAAGATCTGCACAACTCTCTATGGCATCATAGAGGTCGAATCCGTGGACACTTCGTGCAGAACCAGTGACCAGACCGCCCTGCGACATGGTGAACACTATCGTAGGCTTATAGAAGGCTTCGACAAGACGCGATGCTACAATTCCTACGACACCTTTATGCCACTGCGGGTTATATACGATGGTCGCGTTAGCGCAAGAGAGACAGTTGCCCGAACGCACCATTTCCAGGGCTTCCTGGGTAATGCGGCGGTCGATGTTCTTTCTCTCGTTGTTATGTTCATTGATTTCAGTGCCGATGCGGACTGCTTCCGCAGAGTCCTGCGCCGTCAGGAGTTCCACGGCCATTCGGCCGGACTCCATACGGCCTGCCGCATTGATGCGGGGGCCGATCTTGAAGACGATGTCGTCGATGGTCAGATGTCCAGGTTCCAGACCTGAAAGCTGAATCATCGCAAAAAGGCCTTCGCGCGGAGCGACGTTCAGCTGCTTGAGGCCGAAGTGCGCGAGAATGCGGTTCTCTCCTGTTACGGAAACGAGGTCCGAGGCGATGCTGACAACCAGAAGGTCAAGAAGCGGAATCAGACTGTCGAAAGGTATGTCATATCTCTGAGAATAAGCCTGAACAAGCTTGAAACCCACGCCGCAACCGGAAAGGTCATCGAAAGGATAATGACAGTCTTCTCTTTTAGGGTCAAGGACAGCAACCGCCCTAGGGAGTTCATTCTCCGGAAGATGGTGGTCGCAGATGATCATGTCGATGCCCTTCTCACGTGCATACTCCACCTTCTCGTTGGCCTTGATGCCGCAGTCAAGGGTAATGATGAGACCGAATCCGCTTTCTGCTGCCCAGTCGATACCCTTGTATGACACTCCATATCCTTCATCATAACGTTCAGGAATATAGAAGTCTATCTGTCTTGTGAGACGGCGTAGGAAGGAATATACAAGAGAAACTGCTGTAGTTCCGTCCACATCATAGTCGCCATATACCAGGATCTTCTCTCCTGTGACAACCGCCTGGCGTACTCTTTCGACCGCCTTGTCCATATCCTGCATCAGGAACGGATCGTGGAGGTCCGCCAGGTTAGGACGGAAGAAGGCACGGGCCTGCTCGAAGGTACGCACGTCCCTCTGGACCAGAAGTTCCGCCAATACCGGATCCACTCCCAGTTCAGAAGAAAGCTGTCTGACATTCTCAGCATCAGCGCCTTCACGCAATTTCCATATCTTTTCTACTGCCATAGCATACAAAGATATGGATTTTTTTTCATTCCCGGCAGGAGTTACAATTATTTATTGTAAATTTGTACGATTTTGTAAAAATCGGCAAAAGAGATTATTAACTAAAAAGATATACGTTTATGAGCATCATGGACCTCAACGAGCAGGAACTTTTCAGAAGGGAATCGCTCGCGAAACTCAGAGAACTCGGAATCGAGCCTTATCCGGCACCACTCTTCCCTATCAACGCATCTGCAGAGCAGATCAAGGCAGAGTATGATGCAGAGAAAGGCAACTTCCAGGATGTTGTGATTGCAGGACGAATCATGTCAAGGCGCATCATGGGAGCCGCTTCGTTCGGAGAACTCCAGGACGAAACAGGCCGTATCCAGATCTACGTGAACCGTGACGAGATCTGCCCTGGCGAAGACAAGACCATGTACAACACAGTATGGAAGAAACTCCTCGACATCGGAGACATCGTCGGTGTAAAGGGATTCGCATTCATCACCAAGACCGGCCAGCTTTCAGTACATGTGAAGGAGCTTACCCTCCTGAGCAAGTCGCTCCGCGTACTTCCTATCGTGAAGGAGAAGGACGGCGAGGTATTCGACGCTTTCTCGGATCCTGAACTCAAATACAGACAGAGATATGTGGACCTCATCGTGAACCCTCAGGTACGCGACACATTCATCAAGAGAAGCCAGATCGTGGCTACCATGCGTGAGTATTTCAACGAGGCCGGCTGCCTTGAGGTGGAGACTCCTATCCTTCAGAGCATCCCAGGTGGTGCAACTGCGCGTCCGTTCATCACTCACCACAACGCTCTTGACATTCCTCTCTACCTCCGTATCGCAAACGAGCTCTACCTCAAGAGACTCATCGTCGGCGGATATCACGGAGTATATGAGTTCGCAAAGGACTTCCGTAACGAGGGTATGGACAAGACCCACAACCCTGAGTTCACTTGTATGGAGATCTATGTGGCATACAAGGACTACATCTGGATGATGGAGTTCGTCGAGAAGCTCCTCGAAAAGATCGCCCTCAAGCTCCACGGTAAGACAGAAGTTACAATCGGAGAGAACCAGGTAGACTTCAAGCCACCTTTCCGCCGCCTCCCTATCCTAGAAGCAATCAAGGAATATGCTGGAGTAGACGTTGCAGGAATGGACGAAGACCAGCTCCGCGAGACCTGCAAGAAGCTCCACGTAGAGACAGACCCATCATTCGGTAAGGGTAAGCTCATCGATGCAATCTTCGGAGAATACTGCGAGAAGCACCTCGTACAGCCTACATTCATCACAGACTACCCTGTCGAGATGTCCCCTCTCACAAAGCGTCATCGCACAAACCCAGATCTCACAGAGCGTTTCGAACTCTTCGTATGCGGTAAGGAGCTTGCAAATGCATACAGCGAGCTTAACGACCCTATCGACCAGTACGAGCGTTTCCAGGATCAGCTCAAGCTCAAGGACAAGGGAGACGACGAGGCAATGTTCATCGACATGGACTTCGTCCGTGCACTCGAATATGGTATGCCTCCGACATCAGGACTCGGAATGGGAATCGACCGTCTGACAATGTTCATGACCAACTCCCCTACCATCCAGGATGTACTCTTCTTCCCACAGATGAGACCAAAGAGCCTCTAGGCGTTTCAATCATATAAAAACAGGGTGCCGGGCACCCTGTTTTTGTTTGTTTCAAGCTATATTTGCATTATGGCAATAATAAAGGAACTCAAGGGCGATGTACCCGTAATCGGAGAACGCGCGTTTCTGGCTGAAACCGCGACTATAATAGGAACCGTTGAGATAGGTGACGACTGCAGCATATGGTATGGAGCCGTACTGCGCGGGGATGTCGGCGCCATCCATATCGGCGACCGTGTGAACATCCAGGACAATGCCGTACTCCACGCTACATATGAACAGTCGGAGTGCATCATCGGCGACGATGTGTCCATCGGACACGGAGCCAATGTACACGGCTGCATCATCGGCAACGATGTCATCATCGGAATGGGAGCGATTGTCATGGACAATACGATTGTGCCGGACGGCACAATCATCGCGGCAGGCGCCGTCGTGCCTGCCAACCAGGTTCTCGAACCTGGCATATGGGCCGGTATCCCGGCGAAGAAGATCAAGGACGGGTCACCGACCGTTACGGCAAAGGCTCATGCCAATGCCGAACACTATCTGATGTACAAGCGATGGTATGAGTAAAATCACTATATTTGTATCATGAGAATCGAAAGCATCACATCGGCGCAGAATCCTAAGGTCAAGGAACTGCTGGCGCTTCAGGAGAAGTCAAAGGAAAGAAGAAAGAAGGGGCTGTTCGTAGTCGAGGGAAGACGCGAACTGTTGCATTGCATCGAGGCAGAATTTGAGCCGCACACTCTCTTCGTCTGCAGGGACATCCTCAGCGACAAGGATTTCGATAAGATCCTGGGGGCCATTGAAGAGAACTTCTGCGGTTCCACCTACCCTATCGTCGAGATATCCCAGCAGCTTTACGACAAGGTCGCATATCGCGGAGGGACTGAAGGAATCATTGCGGAAATGCATTGCAAGGAGCTCAACCTAGAGGGTCTTAAGATGAAGGAGAGTCCATTGGTAGTGGTACTGGAGTCTGTCGAGAAGCCGGGCAACCTCGGCGCTGTACTTCGTAGCGCCGATGCATCCGGAGTCGATGCCGTCATAGTATGTGATCCTCTTACAGACATGTACAATCCCAATCTCATCCGCTCCAGCATCGGAGCGATCTTCACAGTTCCTGTAGCTACAGCATCATCCGAAGATACTATTGCATGGCTGAAATCAAACGGGATAAAGATTTACACCGCTCAGCTTCAGGACTCGGAGTGGTATTATGATACAGATATGAAAGGCGGAACTGCCATAGTGATGGGTACAGAAGCTACAGGTCTGACAAATATATGGCGCAAGGCAGCTGACGCCCACATAAAGATACCGATGCTCGGCCGTCTGGACTCGCTCAATGTCTCCGTTTCCGCCGCAATCCTTATGTTCGAAGCTGTAAGACAACGCAATTCATGAAGTTCGGACTCATAGGACATCCTATAGCGCATTCGCTGTCGCCCGCTCTTTTCAGAGCCGGGTTTGACGGAAAGTACCCATATGAACTGATCGAGACACCAGATTTTGAACAGGCATACGCAAGGTTCCTGAACGGATACGACGCGATCAATGTGACTGCTCCGTTCAAGGAGCTGGCTTTTGCAAAGGCGGACATACTTTCCGAAGAATGCAGGAACATCAAGGCTACCAATCTGCTGGTCAAGACTCCGGACGGAATCAAAGCATATAATTCAGACTACCTTGGGGTCAGAATGTGGCTTGAAGAAGTACAGGCAGAGGCAGCGGAAGACTTGAAAGTACTTGTTGTCGGAATGGGTGGAGCGGGTAAAGCTGCAGCTGAGGCTGCAAGATCTCTCGGGATGAATCTTACGCTTATGAACCGCACGGTTCACGATGAGTCCATACGTCCGTTGGACGAATTCTGCAGCCATTTCCGCAAAGCGGACGTAATCATCTATAACATACCTGCGGCCATTCCGGAAATCAACAATCTGACAGACAATGACTTCACCCCAGGAAAGGCAAAGTTCATCCTGGAGGCGAATTATAGGAACCCATCATTCGACACTTCATTCATTTTAAAAATGACGGAGATAAACCCTCTTGCAAGATATTCAGGAGGTAAGACCTGGCTTCTTTATCAGGCAGTGACCGGCTATGAAATTTTTACAGGAGAAAGGCCGGATTTGCAGAAGATGTCTGCCGTTTTATAAGAAAATATCACTATCTTGCAGAGTTTTTGGGCTAGTCCGTAAAACGATACATTAAACACACAGAATATGTCATTGAATAAAGTAATGCTGATCGGTAACGTTGGTAGAGACCCTGAGGTACGTTACCTTGATGGAAATTCGGGAAATGCGAAGGTTGCAACCTTCACCCTCGCCACTACAGAACGGTACAGGGACCGTAACGGCGAGACAAGAGAAAACACAGAATGGCACAACATCGTTGCCTGGAGAGGCAATGCCGATGTCGCTGAAAGATTCATCAGAAAGGGCACGCAGCTCTTCATCGAAGGACGCATCCGCACAAGGTCGTGGGATGACCAGACCGGAAACAAGAGGTATACTACAGAAATCATCGTGGACAACCTCCAGCTTCTCGGAAAGAAGTC
The DNA here is from genome assembly GCA_017549505.1 of Bacteroidales bacterium. GTDB lineage: Bacteria > Bacteroidota > Bacteroidia > Bacteroidales > UBA932 > Cryptobacteroides. The sequence goes on from JAFYUS010000055.1 coordinate 68,276, forward strand.
AGACAACCCTGGCGGACAACAGCAGGGAGGATATCAGGCTCCTGCACAGCAGCCGCAGTACGGCCAGCAGGCATACAGCCAGCCTGCACAGCCGGCATACAACCCGCAGCCTGCAGTCCTGCAGCCAGCGGCACCTCAGAATGTCGTGAATGATATGCCGGACGACGACCTTCCGTTCTAAAACAAAGAAAACAAACTTAAGAATATAATACCAACATGAAACTTGATGTTGTACTCGGTCTCCAGTGGGGAGACGAAGGTAAAGGAAAAATCGTTGACGTGCTTGCAGAAAGATATCCTGTAGTAGCACGTTTCCAGGGCGGTCCTAACGCAGGACACTCACTTCACTTCGACGGCAAGAGCTTCGTTCTCAGGTCAGTTCCTTCTGGAATCTTCAGAGAGGATGCCAGAAACATTGTAGGAAACGGAGTGGTTCTCGACCCTATCACATTCAAGGGTGAATGCGAAAACATCGCAGAAAAGACAGGAATTCCTGTAACAAAGAGAATCGTGATCGCCAAGAAGGCACACCTTATTCTTCCTACCCACAGACTTCTCGATGCTGCAAACGAAGCGGCAATGGGCAAAGGCAAGATCGGATCGACCCTCAAAGGTATCGGTCCTACATACACAGACAAGATCAGCCGTCACGGTCTCCGCGTGGGTGATATCCTCGCTCCAGATTTCGTTGACAGATATGCAAAGCTCCAGAACCGTCACATCACCCTCCTCAACCAGATGGGCTTCGAGTGTGACCCTCACGCAGAGGACGAAGCTTTCATGGATGCAGTGGCATACCTGAAGCAGTTCGAGCTTGTAGACTGCGAGTACTATGTGAACAGACTTCTCGAAGAGAGCGAGATGCTTGCAGAGGGAGCACAGGGATCGATGCTCGATATCGACTACGGTTCATATCCGTTCGTGACTTCTTCTACAACATCATGTTCCGGTGCATGCGTAGGACTTGGAGTAAGCCCTCAGAAGATCGGCCGCGTATTCGGTATCTTCAAGGCATACTGCACACGCGTGGGCAGCGGTCCATTCCCTACTGAGCTCTTCGACGAGACAGGTGAGGAGATCCGCAGGATCGGACACGAGTTCGGAGCTGTTACCGGTCGTCCACGCCGTTGCGGATGGCTCGACCTCGTAGCTCTCAAGTATGCCGTGATGATCAGCGGTGTTACAGACCTTATCATGATGAAGTCTGACTGTCTCGACACCTTCGAGACCATCAAGGTCTGCACATCATACATCGTTGACGGTCAGCCTTCAGACCAGTGGCCTTTCGATACATTCGCGAACATCGAGCCTGTATATACAGAGTTCAAGGGATGGCACACAGACCTCACCCACTGCCGCACAGAGGAAGAACTTCCTGCAGAGTTCCGCGAATACATCGCCTTCATGGAAAGCTACCTCGGAGTCCCTATCAAGATCATCTCCGTAGGTCCTGACCGCGAAGCGACAATCATGAGATAATATCATAGGCCCAGATAAATAGGGGGATGACCTTATCGGTCATCCCCTTTTTCTTTATATACTATGACAGTGGCGGTAGGGTAAGTTTGGCTTGGTTCCGTCGGAACAAGTTCCGACTCCATCCCTCTTTTAGATTTGCGCCGTGATTCCAATATGGGGTTACGGTGCTCTTTTATTGTACCTTTGGCATTGGCTTGGGACGTGTGAACTATCCATCCCTCTAGGGTAATATCCC
>JAFYUS010000056.1 GCA_017549505.1 Bacteroidales bacterium
TCAAACTCTATCGGACAGATCCTCTTCAAGAGAGGTGACATCCGAGACTTTTATAACAAACCTGACGAGCCGGTTAATGTTCCGGAGGACGACTCAAACAGGCAACTTACTTTATGGTAAAAATTTCTCCGGACAGCAATGCACCTAAACATAAAATCATATTATGTCGATATACGCATACATAAGAGTCAGCACGGAAATGCAGTGTCACGAAAATCAGAAACATGAAATCCTGACCTATTGTGAAAAGCATGGCTTGTCAGTGGACAGATGGATTTCAGAATCTGTTTCGGGAACTGTTCCGGTAGAAAACCGTCAGTTGGGAAAGGTCATCAGAAAAATGAAGAAAGGAGATCTTCTGATATGTACGGAACTGTCCAGATTGGGCAGGAACATGCTGATGATCATGGGCATTCTGAACAGATGCTCGCAAAAAGGAGTGTCTATACAGACGATAAAGGACAATTTTACCTTGTCAGACAATATAAATTCAAAGATAATAGCATTTGCTTTTGCCTTGGCTGCCGAAATAGAGAGAAATCTGATCTCACAACGGACCAAGGAGGCATTGGCGGTAAAGAAGCTGTCAGGTGTCCGACTTGGACGTCCACCTGGCAGTTCAAGCAAGAAATTAAGAATCCAGAAGGACTACAATGAGATTATCCGAATGCTTTCTCAAGGGAAAAGTGTATCGGAAATTGCAAGGAAATACGGAATACATCGCAATACAATGCGAAAATATCTGGATGAAATGCAGAAAATACACAAAAGTTAAAAAAATGTTAAAATTTATATTCTTTAGTGGACTTTGAAAAGTGCTTACAATTTGTAAGTTTCTGTGCTAATATATTGTTAAAATATCCGTTAGTTTTTCTAAAAAGCCTTACACATATTAATATAGAGCACTTTTGGAGAAGTTTGGATATTAAAAAAATGTTACCGACCTTTGTAGAAAATGGTGTTATAAAAAACGCCCGTTAGAAAGGTCAACTATAAAGTAGTGTAGTGGAGCCTGAAATTTTTCAATATTTATGTTTAACTTATAAAAAGTCAGAATCTATGAAAAAAAACTTGATGCTGCTTTTTGCCTCCCTTATTCTGAGCGCAGGTTCGCTGCTCGCACAGAATAAAGTGACCGGTATCGTGACTTCCGAAGTCGACGGACAGCCTGTTATCGGTGCATATGTCACAGTAAAAGGTGTAACAGACGGAGGCGCAATTACCGACGTTGACGGTAAATTCGAGCTTGAGGTACCAGCCGATGCAAAGGTAGTGGTATTTACATGTCTCGGTATGGAAACATTGGAGGTTGCCATCAGGCCTTATCTCCAGGTTACCATGAGACCGGATGCAGAAATGCTGGAAGGTGTAGTCGTAACAGGTATGCAGAAGATGGACAAACGTCTCTTCACCGGTTCGACAGCTAAGGTAGACGGAGAAAAGGCAAGGATGGACGGTATGCCGGAAATCAGCCGAGCTCTCGAAGGTAGAGCATCCGGAGTATCGGTACAGAACGTATCCGGTTCATTCGGTACAGCTCCTAAGATCCGCGTCCGTGGTGCAACTTCAATCTATGGTAGTTCGAAGCCTCTATGGGTTGTAGACGGTGTCATCATGGAGGACGTGGTGGAGGTCGATGCAGACCAGCTTTCTTCCGGAGATGCAACAACCCTCATCAGTTCAGCTATCGCAGGTCTTAATGCAGACGACATCGAGAGTTTCCAGATCCTCAAGGACGGATCTGCAACATCAATCTACGGTGCACGTGCGATGGCCGGTGTGATTGTCGTAACCACCAAGAAGGGTGCTGCAGGCCGCAGCCGTATCAGCTATACCGGAGAGTTCACGACACGTCTGAAGCCTTCATATAGAAACTTCAACATAATGAACTCACAGGAGCAGATGAGCATCTACCGTGAACTTGAACAGAAGGGATGGCTCAACTATGCTAACGTTCCTAACTCAAGCGAGAGCGGTATCTACGGCGAGATGTACAACATGATTACTGCCGGAACTCTTGTAAACACAGAGGCTGCCCGTAACGCATTCCTCCGTCAGGCTGAGTACCGCAATACAGACTGGTTCGACCTCCTGTTCAGTAACTCGCTCCAGCAGAACCACTCTGTCAGCATGTCATCTGGTAACGAGAAGTCACAGTACTACTCTTCAATCAGTGCAATGGTGGATCCGGGTTGGGCAAAACAGAGCAATGTAAGCCGTTATACCGCTAACTTCAATGCAAACTACAACATCTTCAAGCAGCTCTCGTTCAATATGATCTCAAGTGCATCATATCGTCAGCAGAGAGCACCGGGAACACTTTCTTCAGACGTTGACGTAGTAAGCGGTGAGGTTAAGCGTGACTTCGACATCAACCCTTATTCATACGCCCTCAATACTTCAAGAGTATTGGATCCTACTGCTTTCTACAAGAGAAACTACGCGGACTTCAACATTCTCCATGAACTTGAGAACAACTACATGGACTTTGACGTTGTTGACCTCAAGTTCCAGGGCGAATTCAAGCTCAAGCCACTCGCAGGCCTCGAGCTTTCAGCTCTCGGTGCCGTGAAGTATTCTTCTACTGCCCAGCAGCATACAATCACAGATTACTCGAACCAGGCCATGGCATATCGTACAATGCCTACTACGACAATCCGTGATAACAACCCGTTCCTTTATACTGACCCGGACAATCCATACGCAGTTCCAATAACAGTACTTCCTGACGGTGGTATCTACGAGAGAACTGACTTCAAGATGCTTTCATACGACTTCCGTGCTACAGCACAGTATAATAAGGAATTCAACGGCGGACACATCACCAACTTCTTCGGTGGTATGGAACTCAACCAGGTTCAGCGTCAGCAGACTTGGTTCCGCGGATGGGGTATGCAGTACTCTATGGGTGAAATTGCAAGATATGCTTACGAAGTGTTCAAGAAAGGTTCTGAGGAAAACACCCAGTACTATACAATGGCCAACTCACTCATGAGAAGCGTAGCTTTCTTCGCTAACGGCACATATTCTTACAAGGGACGTTACACAATCAACGGTACAGTACGTTACGAGGGTACAAACAAGCTCGGAAAGACCACTTCTGCACGTTGGCTCCCTACATGGAACGTATCAGGCGCATGGAACGTTCACGAAGAGGAGTGGATGAAAGGTGCATGGCCTTACCTCTCGTTCCTTTCACTTAAGGCTTCATATTCACTTACTGCCGACCGTGGTCCTGCAAGCGTGACAAACTCTCGAGTTGTCATCAACGCAACAAACCCATGGCGTCCTAACGCAGGTGACGGTGAATCTGCACTCTACGTGTCAGACCTTGAAAACGCAGCCCTCACATATGAGAAGAAGCATGAGCTGAACATCGGTGGCGCCATCGGATTCTTCGACAACAGAATCAACATCGAGGCAGACTGGTACAAGCGTGACAACTATGACCTCATCGGTCCTGTTACAACTCAGGGTATCGGCGGTCAGGTGATCAAGTTCGGTAACGTAGCTTCAATGCAGTCTTCAGGTGTCGAGTTCACACTCTCTACAAAGAACATTGACACCAAGAACTTCAAGTGGACAACTGACTTCATCTACTCACATGCTGAAAACAAGGTAACAAGCCTCGAGAACCAGCAGAGAGTTATCGACCTCGTTGCAGGTACAGGTTTCGCCCTCGAAGGATATCCTGTACGTTCGGTATTCTCGATTCCTTTCAAGGGTCTTAACGAGCAGGGTCTCCCTACATTCCTTGACCAGGACGGAAACGTGACTACAACAGGCATCTACTTCCAGGAGCGTGACAAGATCGACTTCCTCGAGTATGCAGGAACAGCAGATCCTACAGACTTCGGTTCATTCGGCAATACATTCCAGTACAAGGGCCTCAAGCTCAACGTATTCTTCACATACTCATTCGGCAACGTAGTAAGAATGGATCCTGTATTCGCAAGCTCATACAGCGACCTTTCATCAATGCCTAAGGAGTTCAAGAACAGATGGGTGGTTCCTGGAGACGAGAAGGTTACAACAATTCCTGTAATCGCATCAAGAATGCAGTATCAGAACGATACAAACCTTTCTTATGCATACAATGCGTACAACTACTCTTCAGAGCGCATCGCCAAGGGTGACTTCATCCGCCTCAAGGAGGTTTCACTCAGCTATGACCTCCCTAAGAGCTGGGTAAAGGCAATGAAGATGAATTCACTTTCTGTAAAGGTACAGGGAACAAACCTCGCACTTCTTTATGCCGACAAGAAGCTCAACGGACAGGATCCTGAGTTCTTCAATACCGGCGGTGTGGCAACTCCGCTCCCTAAGCAGTTCACAGTAACACTGAGACTTGGTCTGTAATCACTTTAAACAAAGAGAATTATGAAAATGAAAAATATATTGCTTTCAGCACTTGCACTGACGTTTGCGCTGACATCATGCAACGAGTGGCTTGATGTCATGCCGGACAACCGTGCTGAGGTCGACACCGCAGAGAAGGTGGAGAAGCTCCTCGTAAGTGCATATCCGGAAAATGCATATATCATGCTTGCTGAGCTCTCATCAGACAATGTAGATGACTTTGGAGAAGACTCTCCTTATAGCGAGAGAATCTATACCCAGGTATATCAGTGGAGCGAAGTGACAGAATCTGACAACGAAGACCCTAAGAGCGTATGGGGTGCCCTCTACGGAGCCATCACAAATGCAAACCAGGCAATCGTTGCAATTGAGGAAATGGGTGCAGATACCCCTGAACTCAAGGCTTCTCTTGGCGAGGCACTCCTTTGCCGAGCTTACAACCACTTCATGCTTGCCAGCCTTTTCTGTCAGGCATATGACCCGGCGACAGCAAATCAGGACCTCGGAATTCCTTACATGGACAAGCCGGAAACGGAACTCAACCCGCAGTATGAAAGAGGTACTGTAGCAGATGTATATGCTGCTATTGAAAAGGATCTTCAGAAAGGTCTTCCGCTCGTAAATGATGCAGGATACTCAGTTCCTAAATACCATTTCAACGAAAAGGCTGCATACACATTCGCATCACGCTTCTACCTCAACTACGGAAAATGGGACGAATGTATCGAATGTGCGAGCAAGGCTCTTGGTTCATCTCCATCAGAACTTCTCAGAGACTACGCTACATTGGCAAGCCTTCCTAAAGAACTTGACGTTGTAGGTCCTCAGTACAACAGCACCAACGCAAAGAACAATTTCCTTGTTCAGACAGCTTATTCTTCACTTGGTCTCATCTTCGGACCTTACTATTTCGAATCAAGAATATCGGCCGGCAACTTGCTGATGCAGACTGAGATGTTCAACAATGCACCATGGGGAGGACTTGCTCCATCTACAAGCTCATACAATTACAGAAAGATGTACAAGCTTGACCATTATGTGTACGTTGCCACAGGATTTGACAAGACAATCCTTCCACGTCTCAACTATCTCTTCGAGTATACAGACCCGGTTGCAGGTATCGGCTATTACAGAACACTCTATGCTGCTCTCACAGCTGAGGAAGCTCTCCTCAACAGAGCTGAGGCGTATATCATGAAGGGACAGTACGAACTTGCTCTTGCAGACATGAACCTCTGGACAGCAAACACCCTTAACCCTTCATACTGCGATCCTGTACTTACAGACGAAGTCATCAAGAATTGGGCAAGCGGAATGGAATATTACACAGATGCAGCTCCTACTCCAAAGAAGAAGCTCAATCCGCTTCTCACTACAATTACAGAAGGAAGCGACATGGAAGCTTATGTTCATGCAATCCTTTACATGAGAAGAGCAGAGTTCTATATGATGGGTCTCAGATGGCTTGATGTAAAGCGCTACGGTATTGAGATCACAAGAAGAAAGCTTGGAACAACTCTCGAAGTTCTCGAAACCTATGACAGACTTACTGTTGATGATGAGAGACGTGCACTCCAGCTTCCTAAGGATGTGATTACTGCCGGCATGACTCCAAACCCTAGGTAATAACGATCCATTAAAACAGAAAACATTATGACAAAGTTTTTGAAATATATAGCATTGGCGTTGATGACAATGTCATTCATCGCTTGCGAGGAGCAGCCTCTGGATCCGAAGAGCCAGGTCATTGACTCAAAGGTTGAGGAGAATGAATTTGACAAGTGGCTCGTAACAAACTATATTGAACCATACAACATCATGTTCAAGTACCGCATGGAAAAGAACGAGTCGGACTTCAACTACTGGCTAGTTCCTGCAAAGTACGAGAATGCGGTGAAGATGGCAAAGCTCATGAAGTTCCTCTGCTTCGAGCCTTACGACGAGATTACAGGCAGCAAGGAGTTCATCAAGTCTTATTATCCCAAGATGATCCACCTTGTAGGTTCAGGTGCATACCGTAACAACGGAACTTTCGTTCTCGGTACAGCTGAGGGCGGTCTTAAGATCACAATGTATTTCGTTAATGACATGATCATTGACGTAGACTATCTTAACGAATACTACTTCAAGACCATGCACCATGAGTTCGCCCACATTCTGCACCAGACGAAGCCGTACTCGAGCGACTTCAACGCAATATCAGGTTCTGATTATGTGACCGATGCATGGAGCAGTTCATGGAATGGTGACGCAGACGCACAGAAGAACGGTTTCATCAGCGAATATGCATCATCAAGCGTAGATGAGGACTTTGTGGAACTCATTTCGATCTATGTCACAAATCCGGCCAGCTATTGGGAGAATGTGTTGAAAAACGCAGGAGATGGAGCAGCGATCATCAATGCCAAGTTCGACATTGCGTACAACTACATGCTCAACTCATGGAACATCGACCTCAACGAGCTCAGAGATGTTATCCAGAGACGTCAGGGCGAGATTGACACCCTTGATCTTGAAACCCTTAACTAAAAAAGAGAATCGTTATGAAAAAGATATATTTTATCCTTATTGCCATGTTGGGACTGACAGTACAGTCATGTCTCCTGGAGGAGAAGGAGCTGTTTGACAGCACTCCGGCAGAAAGAATGGAGGCCTATCTTGAAGAATACAGAACTCTTCTTGCATCTGCAGAAGAAGGATGGCTCCTTCAGTATTTCCCTGAGGAGACCCAGGCTTATGGCGGATACACATACATACTTGAGTTCACAAGAGACTCAGTTGCAGCTTACTTCGAGCTTGCAGACAAGATTGAAGAGCCTGTAGCCAGTCTTTACAAGATGACCCCTGATGACGGTCCGGTACTTACCTTCGACACTTACAACGAGAACATCCATTTCTTCGCGACACCTGACATAGACAACTATGAAGCACTTCACGGAGACTATGAGTTCCGTATCGTAGGAAAGAACGCTGATGCTACTGAGATCTACATGAAAGGAAAGAGAACAAACAACAGCTATACTCTTGTGAAGTTCTCCGGAGACCCTGTAGAGTATCTTAACAAGATCAACGAAGTCACCGCAGCAATGGAGGCTCCTGCATACAGAATGGTCATGGATGCCGATACTACAGCATGCTCTATCAGCGGAAACGTATTTGAGTTCGAATACAATGTATACACACCAGAGGATACAACAGCCGTTACAGGTACAGCATCCTTCTGCTACACTCCTGAAGGTGCAGAATTCTACGCACCGGTTGAAATCAAGGGCACAGAGTATACAAAGCTCGTATTCAACGCTGAAAACGGCACACTTGCGACAGAAGACGGCAAGGTGACTGTCATCCAGATCATTCCACCTCTCAACGAGATGTTCGTTCTTGGTAACTGGTTCATCAAGTACAGTACGCTGAGCGCAGAAGGAAAATTCTACTTCGACTATGTAAAGCAGTATGAGGATGCTCTGGGAGAAGAACTGCAGTACGCATTTATCGGAAGCATGCTCTATCCTGGCAACTTCGGATTCCAGTTCGTAAGCAGCGGATATGGCGGATCCTTGAATTTCAATTATGCGCTCCAGGGTGAAGACATAATAACTCTGCAGTTTGCAATGGCAGGAGCAGGTAATGGTGTATGGTACCACAACAATGCCGGATTCCATTATGCACTCCGTCCATTCGGATACGACAAGGCAAGGACATTCAAGCTGACTGCTGACGACAAGAAGAACCCTACTCAGATCACTATGACTGAAGTTGGAAACGAGGCTCACTCAATGACATTGTTTGCAGCACAGATTACTTATCCTTTCAATAACTAAGAAAAACCCTTCTGGTTAATTACATAAATATTGGCAAGCGGCCGGTCCCTGCGAAGGAACCGACCGCTTTTTATTATTCGAGTCTCTGGCACAATAAATGCCATGGGAGGGGTCTGACCCTTATTGACAATCATACTGACGTTATATGTATTACCATTAATGATTGTCAAGATGAGATTGATCTTAACATTTCTGACTGCCTTGACGGCAATCGCGGCATCCGCACAGGACACTTCTCTTACCGTAAGGGGTAGGGTCACGGATGCATCAACAGATGAACCCGTACCTTTTGCCTCCGTCCATCTTGAAGGCACCATGGTCGGAGTAAGTACAGACGCCGACGGCGAGTATGTCATCACCATTCCTGAAAACGGAGCACTGATTTTCTCTTCCATCGGTTACAGAAGCAAGGAGGTGAATATAGACGGACGGACAACCCTGGACATTTCCCTCGAGCCGGACACCGAAAGTCTCGAAGAGACCATCGTGATCGCATACGGTACAACGACAAAGAGTTCCTTTACAGGATCTGCCGCGATGGTGGATGCCAGTACGATTGAATCACGAGTGAGCACGAATGTGACCAGTGCACTCGCCGGAACGACTCCGGGAGTGCAGGTCATTTCATCGTCGGGCGACCCGGCATCGGGGGCCGCGACGATCCGCATCCGCGGAATCGGATCGATGAGTGCGAGCAACTCCCCTCTCTATGTTGTGGACGGCATGCCTTTCGACGGTTCGATTTCTGACATCAATCCGAATGATGTGGAATCAATGTCTGTACTGAAGGATGCTTCGGCATCGGCGATCTACGGAGCACGCGGAGCGAACGGAGTGGTGCTGATCACTACCAAGAGGGCGGCAGGCAGTTCTCCGGCCAAGATAAGGTTCGATGCGAAATGGGGTTCCAACTCACGTCTGATTCCTCAGTATGACGTAATATCGGATCCGGCGCAGTATTACGAAACACATTACAGGATGATGTACAACTCACAGGTATATGCCGGCAAATCTTCTGAAGAGGCTTATGCATATGCAGACACTTACCTGTTCGACCAGAACAACGGCGGTCTGGGTTATCAGGTGTTCACCGTACCCGCAGGAGAGAAATTCATAGGAAGGGATTTCCGTCTTAATCCAAAAGCGAAGCTGGGATATACTGACGGAGAGTACTACTACATTCCTGACGACTGGTACTCCGAAGCCTTTCACAGTTCCTTCAGACAAGAATATAATCTTTCCGTAAGCGGCGGCAGGGACAGGCTGAATTATTACGGCAGCGTGGGATATCTGAACGACGGAGGAATCGTTGACAATTCAGGATTCGAGAGATATACGGCGAGAATCAATGTGGACTGGCAGGCAAGACCTTGGATGAAGGTCAGCACCAGCATGAGCTATGCCCATTCCGACTCAAAGACAGCTTCATACTCATCCACATACGGATCGTCAGGAAACATATTCTACATCACAAACATGATGGCCCCTATCTATCCTCTATATGTACGTGACGCTGAAGGAAAGATAATGTACGAGAACGGCATGAAGGTATATGACTCCAACCAGACCAATTTCGTACGTCCGGCATTCGTAGGCAACGCTGTCAGGGACAACCTGGTCAACAGCAGACAGAACTACTCGGACTTCATTTCAGGCAAATGGGGTGTAGTCCTTACTCCCATAAGAGGTCTTTCCATCACTGCAAATGTAGGTCTGACAAACGAAAACAGTCGTTACAATGCGTTGTACAGCAGATTCGGATCCCAGAGTTCGACAGACGGACTTGCATATGTCAGCCATGACAGGACATTCGCAGTCAACAACCAGTATCTGGCCGAATACAAGACAGACTTCTACGGCAGCCTGCATAGCATGAATATACTTGCCGGCTATGAGATATATAAATATAAGGAACAGTTCCTCGAAGGACAGAACGACAGATTGTTCGATCCTTACGTGGGTGAACTGGGCAACGCTGACGGCAGCAGCTCCAAGCAGCTCTCTTCATATACAGCCGATTACATGACCCAGGGATTCCTCGCAAGAGCTCAATACGAATATGACGGAAGATATTTCGCAAGCGCATCTTATCGTCGCGACGGATCGTCACGCTTCGCACCTGGTCACCGCTGGGGAGACTTCGGAAGCATCGGAGCCGCATGGCTGGCAAGTTCGGAATGGTTCATGGAAGGAATATGGTGGGTGGACATGCTGAAATTGAAGGCCAGCTACGGAGTACAGGGCAACGACAACCTTTACCCGTCGTCCAACTATGCACGCAAGTACTATCCTTATTCGGACAACTACACCCACTCGTACAACGAGCAGACAGGAGAGTATTCGACCGAGCTTGCTTACAAGGGCAACAATGAGCTTACATGGGAATCTTCACATTCATTCAACATCGGAGTGGACTTCGAGATCCTTTCGGGACTCCTCAGAGGTAGCATGGAGTACTTCTCCAGAAAAACCGTCGACCTGCTATACAGCAAGGATGTACCTCTGTCGTCCGGCAATCCGACCGGATATTATCCGGTCAATGTGGGTTCGATCGTCAACAACGGATTCGAATTCTCATTCGACGGCATCATCATGAACCGCAACGATCTTCTGTGGACATGGAACATGAACATGAGCCACTACCGTAACCGCATCCTTTCTCTCGACTCTTCGGTATCTGACAAAGGAATCGTGGGAGGCAATTATATATATAAGGTAGGAGGCTCGCTATATGAGGCATACATGAGGAAATATGCAGGAGTGGACAGGGAAGACGGAAAGGCATTATGGTTCATGAAGGTTACAGACGAGAACGGGGAATGGACCGGGGAATCGATGCTCACCAAAGTATTTTCCGAAGCGTCGCAATATGAACTCGGATCCGTACTTCCGAAACTTTATGGTGGTTTCGGAACCACTTTGAACGCCTACGGGTTCGACCTGTCAGCGCAGTTCTCGTTCCAGCTCGGAGGAAAGTATTATGACGGAACATATCAGGCTCTGATGCACACCTCGTCATCAGCAGGTACTGCATGGCACAAGGATGCGCTGAAGGCATGGTCTCCAGAGAATCCTTCATCAGACATTCCTCGTCTGGACGGAGATACCAGCGTCGGCCAGACAGCAGTCAGCAACTATCTCATAAGCTCTGATTTCCTGAGCATCAACAATATCACCTTAGGATATACTCTTCCGCAGAGGATTACATCCATGCTGGAGGTTGAAAGTCTGCGCATCTATGTAGCAGGTGACAATCTCGCAGTCATATCTGCACGAAAGGGTGTAGATCCACGATATTCAATAGGCTTAGGATCGCTCACTTCCGGTTCGGGACTCAACAGCGGATCATATTCCGCCATGCGCACGGTTACAGCAGGTGTCACCTTAACATTCTAGAGACATGAAAAACAGATATACATACATCCTAGCCATCATGGCAGCGGGAGCATGCAGCCAGATGGATGAACTTGAGCCTCAGGGAGGTATAATCCTTTCGGAGCAGATGCAGGAAGTGAATTCCATCATACCTTCGAGGGCAGATGCGTCATTCAACGGCATGTACACGAAACTTGGAGCGCCGGAAAGTGTGATAGGAGGCGGAAGACCGGATGATTTCGGCTTCATAATGATGGCATTTTCCAATGACATCGAGGCAGCGGACGTAGTGCTTGCAAACAGCGGCTACAACTGGTTCTCGGCATGCGGCTCCCTGTCTTCCAGGAATGCCGACTACGCAAACCCATACATACGTTATGCAGCTCCTTACAATACGATAGCGGCTGCAAATGACATCTTGAGATCTTATCCTTCAGATACCGATGATCCTTCGATAAGGCATAAACTGGCTCAGGCGCATGCCATCAGAGCCTTTGCCTATCTGAATCTTGCTCCATACTTCCAGTTCGGCTATACAGCCGGAGGCAAAGACCTTCCTTGTGTTCCCATCGTCACAGAAAAGACGACCGACTTTACAGATAACCCACGTGCTACGGTTGCGGATGTATATGAACTCATCATCAGCGACCTGACTTACGCCATAGACAATCTCGGCGACTATGCGCGCACTGACAAGTCGCGCATAGACCGGCAGACGGCCTATGGCCTTCGCGCGCGTGCGTATATGAATATGGAAGAGTGGGCCTTGGCAGCTTCGGATGCATCGAAGGCGGCCGCCGGATATGTACCGGCGGCGATGAATGAAGTGGCACGGCCTTCATTCTACGACATCAGCGAACATAACTGGATATGGGGATACGACATGACTTCAGACATAGCCATGAAGAATCCTTATGCAACCTCCAGCGCCTGGATCAGATCTTTTTCAGGGGATGGTTATTCAGCTGGAACTCAGGTATATTCATGCATCAACAACCTTCTGTATGACAAGATTCCGTCTACGGATGTGCGAAAGGGATGGTGGGTGGATGCTTCGTTGGAATCTCCACTGTTGTCGGCAGTGACATGGAACGGAGTGAGCGGCAATGCTGTAGCTGCCTTGGAGATTGACAATGTGAAGATGAAATTCCTGCCTTATACGAACGTGAAGTTCGGAATGGCTGCGGTCGGAGGCACTCTGAACGATGACGACTGGCCGCTGATGAGGGTGGAAGAGATGATACTTATCCAGGCAGAAGGACTTGCAAAGAGCGGTTCGGAGAGTCAGGCAAAGGCTTTACTGGAAGATTTCGTCAGGACTTATCGAGATCCTGCCTACTCCGCTGACGCCTCAGGGCGCAGCCTGTCTGACGAGATATGGTTCCAGCGCAGGGTCGAGCTGTGGGGAGAGGGTTTCTCCAACAGCGATACCCGAAGGTTGGGAAAGCCTCTGGTCAGATTCCACTCCGGCGCCGACAGCAATGTTCCTTCTGCCTTTCGTTTCAACATGAGGGCAGACGACGGATGGTGGCTTCTCCGCTTCACCTCTTCTGAAATGAACACAAACCTGGCCATCATCGACAACACCGGAGGCACCCAACCAATTCAGGATCAGTACGGCGAGCTCCGCGACGGGGTGACTGACTAGGGTAAAACAGAAAACAATCCGGTTGTCAGGATGATATGTAGGTGACATGCCACCCCCGGCTAGGGGGTGCCTCCCGAACGGGAGGCGGGGGTCACCGGAATATCGCCTGACAACCGGATCGTTTCTATATTATGTCAGTCAGCTTACATCATGCCGCCCATACCGCCGGCAGGCATAGCCGGAGCAGCTGGCTCAGGGAGATCGACGATAGCGCATTCGGTTGTAAGGAACATACCTGCAACTGAAGCTGCGTTCTCGAGGGCAACGCGTGACACCTTGGTAGGGTCGATGACACCAGCCTCGAACATGTTGACATACTCGTCTGTACGTGCGTTGTAACCGAAGTCACCCTTGCCTTCGCGGATCTTGTTGATGATTACACTGCCTTCAACACCTGCATTTGCCGCGATCTGGCGAAGAGGTTCCTCGATTGCACGTGCAACGATGTGGATACCTGTTGTCTCGTCATCATTTGCACCCTTGAGATCCTTGATAGCCTCTGAAGCGCGGATGTATGCTACTCCACCGCCTGGTACGATACCTTCCTCGACTGCTGCACGGGTTGCGCTGAGGGCATCCTCTACCCTATCCTTCTTCTCCTTCATCTCAACCTCTGTAGCTGCACCTACGTAAAGGACTGCAACACCACCAGCGAGCTTGCCGAGACGCTCCTGGAGCTTCTCACGGTCGTAGTCTGAAGTTGTTGTCTCGATCTGCTTACGGATGAGGTCTGCGCGCTCCTGGATAGCCTCAGCTGCGCCTGCGCCGTTCACTACGGTAGTATTGTCTTTTGTAACGACAACCTTCTCAGCTCTTCCGAGCATGTCAAGAGTTGCGTTCTCGAGAGTGAAGCCTCTCTCCTCCGAGATGACCATACCGCCTGTCAGTACAGCGATATCCTGGAGCATCTCCTTGCGACGGTCTCCGAAGCCCGGAGCCTTGACAGCAGCAATCTTGAGAGTACCGCGGAGCTTGTTGACAACGAGAGTTGTAAGAGCTTCTCCATCAACATCTTCAGCAACGATGAGAAGGGATTTTCCTTCGCGTGCTATAGGCTCGAGGATAGGAAGAAGGTCCTTCATTGTAGACACCTTCTTGTCTGTGATGAGGATATATGGTGCATCAAGGACTGCCTCCATCTTGTCACCGTTTGTCATGAAGTACGGAGAGATGTATCCTCTGTCGAACTGCATACCCTCAACTACCTTCACTTCTGTCTCGGTACCCTTTGCCTCCTCGACTGTGATGACACCGTCCTTCTTCACCTTTGACATCGCGTCAGCGATGAGCTTTCCGATGTAGTTGTCATTGTTTGCCGAGATGGTTCCGACCTGCTCGATCTTCGCATAGTCCTCGCCTACTTCCTGGCTCTGCTCACGGAGGCTTGCAACAACGGCTGCAACCGCTCTGTCGATACCTCTCTTGAGGTCCATAGGGTTGGCACCTGCTGTCACGTTCTTGAGACCTACATTGATGATCGCCTGCGCGAGTACTGTAGCGGTTGTAGTACCGTCACCAGCCTGCTCGTTTGTCTTTGAAGCAACTTCCTTCACCATCTGGGCACCCATGTCAGCGAACTGGTCCTCAAGCTGGATCTCCTTGGCTACAGTCACACCGTCCTTGGTCACCTGAGGTGCGCCGAACTTCTTGGCGATAACTACATTACGTCCCTTAGGTCCGAGTGTTACCTTTACTGCATCTGCAAGAGCATCAGCGCCTTCCTTCATCTTGGCGCGAGCTTCTATATTGAATTTGATTTCCTTTGCCATAATACTAGAGAATTGCTAAAATATCAGACTGTTTCATGATGAGGTAGTCCTTTCCCTCGACAGACACCTCTGTGCCTGCATATTTTCCGTAGATGACAACGTCGCCTACCTTTACTTCCATAGGCTCGTCCTTCTTTCCGGGGCCTGCAGCTACTACTGTTCCCTGCTGTGGCTTTTCTTTTGCTGTATCAGGAATATAAAGGCCTGATGCTGTCTGAGTCTCGGCCGCCTTAGGCTCGATGACTACTCTGTCTGCTAATGGTCTGATCATATTGTTTTGTATTTATTGTTGCATTAAATGTTTGGGGATTGCTACGTCGTCCTGTGGGCTCCTCGCAATGACGTACATGCGTCCTTCCCATACATGACATATGGACAAACAAAGTGCCAACAGAATTTTACTGACATTTTGTCATACTCCCAAATTAGTAAAACAGGATACCAATTTAATAAATATTTGTAAATTTGTCGGACCAAAACCGAAAATCATCATGAACATCATCAACTGGATCATACTTGTGGCAGGATTCTGCCTCATACCGGCAGGAGTCCTATGGCTCTGCAAAAAGGTAAACATCCTCGGTAAGATCGGTCCTGTAATGGTCCTTTACGGACTTGGAATCATAATCGGAAACATCGGTCTGATGCCGGAACAGATGCCTGCAGTTCAGGAACTTCTGTCAAACGCCATGGTTCCTCTGGCAATTCCTCTCATGCTTTTCGGATGCACCTTCAACATGAAGGGTGCAAGGTCACAGATACTTGCCCTTGTCACCGGAATGGTTTCAGTCGCCCTGGCAGTGATCATAGGCTTCTTCATTTTCGGACGCAACCTGCCGGAAGGGGCAAAGATCGGAGGCATGCTGACAGGCGTCTATACCGGAGGTACCATCAATCTGGCAGCTCTCAAGACCATGCTTGGTGTAGATGACGAAACATATATTCTGATCAACTCATATGACATCCTTGTCAGTTTCCTGTATCTGTCCTTCCTTCTGGCCATCGGTATAAAACTTTTCAGAAAGTTCCTGCCGAACACCTTGGGTACCTATACTGAAAAGGACGAGGCAAGCATAAAGTCAGAGATGGAAAGAGAGAGTCGCAAGCCGTTCAAGAGCCTGTTCACCCGCAAGGGCGCCGCATATCTGGGAAGACTTCTTGGACTTACCATCCTTATCGTAGGCTTGTCCGCCGGAGTGGCGCTGCTGCTTCCTTCAAGCATGTTCATGACCATCTTCATCCTCATGCTCACCACCCTCGGAATCGGATGCTCTTTCATAAAGAAGATCCACAACATGAAGTACAGCTACGACATCGGCATGTATTTCATATACATATTCTGCATTGTGGTAGCCTCCATGGCCGATCTCAGCAAGCTGGATCTGGCCGGAGGACTCGGACTTATGGGATATCTGCTGATAGCGGTATTCGGATCTCTGCTGCTTCAGGTGATCTTTGCAAAGATCTTCAAGATTGACTCTGACATGATGGTGATCGCATCAGTGACATACATCAACTCGCCACCGTTCGTCCCTATGATGGCGGCAGCCATGAAGAACAAGGATGTCCTCATCCCCGGCCTCACCATCGGAGTCATAGGATATGCTGCAGGCAACTACCTCGGCTTCCTGATGTCACAGCTGCTCGGCATACTATAGACAAAACTCCTGCATCACTGATTTACAGCAAGTTACACAATATAGGGTCGGAAAATTTCCCGACCCTGAATTGTGTAATATCCTATAAATCAATAAATTCAGCGATGGAGGCGGAAGTGCCATAGGATGACACCGACACTGACAGATACATTAAGAGAGTGCTTTGTGCCGAACTGGGGAATCTCCAGGCAGAAATCTGCGGCATCAACCACATCCTGACGTACACCGGCAACCTCGTTGCCGAAGACGACAGCATATTTCCGTCCCTTTTCCGGCATGAACGTATCCAGCATCACGGAACCGACGGTCTGCTCGGCACATACGACCGTATAGCCGTCTTCCTTCAGACGGCGGACTGCATCCATAGTGTCATCTAAATGTTCCCACGCGACGCTGTCCTCTGCCCCCAGGGCAGATTTATGGATTTCGGCAGAAGGAGGTACTGCACATATTCCGCAGAGAAATACCTTATCGATCTTGAAGGAGTCAGATGTACGGAAAGCAGAACCTACGTTGTGGGCGCTTCTGATATTATCAAGCACGACAACTATGCCTGAATCAGGCAATTCCTTATACTGGTCTGCCGAAACTCGGCCAAGTTCTATATTCAAAAGTTTCCTGTTCTGCATAAAAGAAGAAAAGTTATGGCGCAAAGGTAGTCAAAAAACAAAAAATGATTAATTTTGCAGATGCTAAAAATTAAGAGATATGAGACAGGATGTACAAATTTTCAATCTGATCAAGAAGGAAGAAGACAGGCAGACGTCAGGTATAGAGCTGATTGCGTCTGAAAACTATGTGAGCGAGCAGGTATTGGAAGCTCTGGGTTCGATCTGCACCAACAAATATGCAGAAGGCTATCCGGGAGCAAGATATTATGGAGGATGTGAAGTGGTTGACCAGATTGAACAGCTTGCAATCGACAGATTGTGCGAGCTTTTCGAGGCAGAGTACGCCAATGTACAGCCGCATTCCGGAGCACAGGCAAACATGGCCGTGATGATGGCATGTCTCAAGCCAGGCGAAACCTTCATGGGACTTGACCTCGCACACGGCGGTCACCTCACCCACGGTTCGCCTGTAAACATGTCCGGAATCCTTTACAATGCAGTAGCATACGGACTTAAGGAATCTACCGGAATGATCGACTATGAACAGATGGAGCAGAGAGCTCTTGAGTTCAAGCCGAAGCTCATAATCGGAGGTGCATCAGCATATTCAAGAGAGTGGGACTACGCACGCATGCGTGAGATCGCAGACAAGGTAGGTGCTATCCTTTGGATAGACATGGCACATACAGCAGGACTTATCGCAGCCGGACTTCTCAGCAACCCTGTGAAGTATGCGCATATCGTGACTTCGACAACCCACAAGACTCTTCGCGGACCACGCGGCGGTATCATCCTGATGGGCAAGGACTTCGACAACCCATGGGGTCTTACCACACCTAAGGGAGTCGTTAAGAAGATGTCACAGATCCTCAACTCAAGCGTATTCCCTGGAGTTCAGGGCGGTCCGCTCGAGCACTGCATCGCAGCCAAGGCTGTCTCTTTCTACGAGGCTCTCCAGCCTGAGTACAAGGAGTACCAGAAGCAGGTGGTTGCAAATGCACAGGCAATGGCAGAAGCCTTTGCGTCAAGAGGTTACAAGATCGTATCAGGCGGTACTGACAACCACCTCATGCTCATCGACCTCCGCAGCAAGTTCCCTGAACTTACCGGTAAGGTTGCCGAGAAGGAACTCGGAAAGGCAGACATCACAATCAACAAGAACATGGTGCCGTTCGACTCACGTACTCCGTTCCAGACCTCAGGTATCCGTGTAGGAACTCCAGCCATCACATCACGAGGCTTTGTCGAGAAGGATATGGAGTTCATCGTGAACCTCATCGACCAGGTGCTTGCAAATGCTGCAGCAAACCTTGACCTCATCGCAGGCAAGACAGAGGAAGGACGCGAGGCATACGAGGAAGTTCTTGCTTCAGTACGCAAGCAGGTGCGCATGAAGACAAACGGAATGCCGCTTAACAGATATTAATCATTTCTGAATACATTTATCCCCATCGGTCGGAAAGCAGGAAACAAGGGGGAATCATACATTTATCCCCATCGGTCGGAAAGCAGGAAATAAGGGGGATAAATGTATGGGATCGGCTCAGGGGCGGGCCAGGCTGTTATAGAACATATATCCGGTCCACATTTAACTTCATATCTATTTTTAACTTCAGATCAGTATTTAACTTCAGATCTTTTTTTAAAACCGAACAGTCAATATTTAACTGAAAATTCATTATGAAAAACCTCATCAGAATTATCGCCCTGGGGGCAATTACACTTTTTACCATGAGTTCATGTTGCAATTCCGGCAGCAATGCCGATGCTGTGCTTGAGAATATCCACAGCAGAAAAAGCGTACGCCAGTACACTTCAGAGCCAGTTTCCGAGTCTGATATCCAGACTATCCTGAAGGCAGCTATGGCTGCTCCATCTGCAGTAAATTTCCAGCCATGGAGATTTGTAGTCGTCACTGAAAGGGAACAGCTGGATGCAATGGCTGAAATACTTCCATACGCAAAGATGCTTCGTCAGGCTCCTGCAGCAATCGTAGTCTGCGGTGAAACCCTGTGGATGGGAGGAAACGAGAATCCTTACTGGCAGCAGGATTGCGCTGCAGCGACACAGAACCTTCTTCTGGCTGTCGAAGCGCTCGGTCTTGGAGCTGTCTGGACCGGAGTCTATCCTAACCAGGATCTTTATCCGAAGCTCCACAATTATCTCAATCTTCCGTCTACAGTCCAGCCGTTCTGCTGCATTCCTGTCGGACACCCTGCAGGAAACGAACAGCCTAAGGACAAATGGAAACCTGAGAATATCCATTACGGAAAATGGTAATCCATATGACAGAATTGGAACAATATATCTATAACGACATAACCTCCCGATATGCCGGTTTTGATCCGGCACATCGGGAGGATCATGTATTGACCGTCATCTCTCAGGCGCTCGAACTTCTGGAAAAGATGCCGGCATGGCTTTCCTCTCAGAAAGCCATGGGCCGGGATGTATCCGATTGGGACCAGCCTGTCAGAAGAGACATCCTTCTGGCTGCGGCAGCATGCCATGACCTCGGCCTTGTGAACGGCCGAGATAACCACCACATGGACTCAGGAAAGATTATCAGGGCTGACGAGAGACTGAAAGAGTGGTTTACCGATGAGGAAATCGAAATCATAGCCCAGGCTGCAGAGGACCATCGTGCTTCAGGAAAATCTGCCCCACGCAGCATCTACGGCATGCTGGTGGCTGAGGCCGACAGGGTCATAGAGGGCGATACGATAATCCGTCGCACGATACAGTTCGGATTCAAGCACTACCCTGACCTTGACCGGGACGGGCATATCGGACGCGCCGTTTCACATCTTCGTGAAAAATACGGACGTGGGGGCTATCTGAAGCTCTGGATTCCATGGAGCGACAATGCAGCCCGCCTCGCCGAACTTCAGGACATCATCGCTGACGACGAAGCTGTACACCTCAAAGTCAGTGCAATCTACAACACATTATAGATCAACATCTTACACAAAATGCGTGCTGCCAAAAGGGAGCACGCATTTTACGTAAATCACTGTATATCAGAAGCTTGCATGACATCATGACAATCCGCCGACTGTGGCTCGCTTCGCAGAAGCATAGGTAAATGCTTCGCTCGTCCACAGTCGGCGGATTGTCATATTACAGAGGTGCTACAGCAGGTCGAAAAGCTGTGAGGCGATGGAGCGGGCCTGGATGGAGTCAACCTGGGTCTGGTACATCTTGTGGGTAGCCTTGAAATCCTGGCGGTTTGATTCCTTGATCGGCTCGGCTGGAGGGGACTCCATCTTCAATGGGTTGATAGGGGTTCCGTTCTTCCATACTCGGAAATCAAGATGAGGGCCAGTAGAGCGGCCGGTCGAACCGACGTAACCGATGACCTGTCCCTGACGCACTCTCTGTCCGGTCTTGAGGCCGGGACCAAACTTAGAAAGATGCAGATACGCTGTAGAATAGACTGAATTATGTCTGATTCTCACAGTGTTACCTCCTGCTCCTTCGTATTTCATGCTTGTCACGACTCCGTCGCCGATACTCATGACAGGGGTACCTTTAGGCGCTGCATAGTCTACACCTGTATGCGGCTGAACCCTACGCGTCACAGGATGCTTACGGGCATAAGAGAATCCGGAACTGATACGTGAATAGTTAAGCGGAGCCTTCAGGAAAGCCTTTCTCATGCTTTCTCCCTTTTCGTTCCACCACATATTTCCTCCATCCTTCTGGTTGTACATGACCATCGGGAAATCTTCCCCGCCATGACTGAAGATGGCATAACGGACAGTATCGACTGCTATCACTTCCCCATCACATACCTTTTCTTCATACAGGACCCTGAACCTGTCACCTTTCTGCAAGGCAAAGAAGTCCACTGTCCATGCATATATATCCGAAAGTCCTACGATAAGAAGCGGCGACACGTCAGCCGCGCGCATGTCGTTCCAGAGAGAACTGCTGATGGTCACATCCGCATATCTTTTCTCGATCGTCACAGGCTTCTCGTACACCCAGGCCTCGTATGGAGACTGGCAGGAGAAGACTATGCTGCTGGAGCGGTCACGATCGTAGACCAGGTAGATGAGATTCCCACGTCGGGCTTCGCCCTCCTCGGAATGACGTGAAGTGGCTTCGCCTTCCACGGAATGACGTGGAGAGTAGTAGGCCCGGTAGGCCTGGCCTACGCGGAGGGTCTTCACATCAAAGACATCACCGCATGCCTGAGTAAGGTTATAGGCTTCCTGTGCTGACATTCCAAGAGAACCCAGAAGAGTCGAAAAGAACTGCCCGTTCTTTACTACGCCTTCTGTAACTATCAGTGAATCAGGACAAAAGCCAAGAGGATGTTCGACAGACAATGTATCTTCACACACCTCACATTCCCCGTCTGCCGAGGCAGGACGGCTGCCGCCGCATGACGACATGAAAGGCAGGAAAGATACTGCCGCAAGTATCGATAGAATTTTAACAGGAGTTTTCATGCGGGCAAAGATAAGAATAAAAACATAGCCTGAAAGTGCTTCAGGGAGGGTTGTTGAAAGAATTGTGGAAAAAAATGTAAAAAAGTGGAACAAAGTGGAAATTTATTTATAATTTTGCCACACTTATGACTCCATAGAAGATGACTGGATTTTTCGGAAAACATAGCGCAAAGGTTGATGACAAGGGAAGACTCGTGATTCCTTCTGGCATCAAGAGCGTCGTGCCTGCCGATCAGATGGAATTCGTCATCCGCAAGGACATGTACTCGAACTGCCTCGAGATGTATACAAAGCAGGAATGGGCAAACATGTCACAAGCCGTAAGGTCGAAGCTCGATCTCGCATTTGACGAAGACCATATGCGATATTGGAGAACATACATGAGCGACACCGTGACAGTCGTCCCGGATGCCAAACTCGGAAGAATCACAATCCCGAAAGAGATACTTGACAAGGCCGGAATCGAAAAGGAAGTAGTCTTCCTCGGCGTTGACTACAAGGTCGAAATCTGGGCTAAAGAAGAACTGGAAGGAGGTAGCCTTTCACCTGAGGAATTCAGGATGATGGGTAAGAAGATAGCGGGTCGCATTTAATCAAAGGAGGCCTGAACATGTCCGAATACCACACTCCAGTCTTGCTTGATGAAAGCGTTTCCGCTTTGATCGGCTCCCCTTCAGGAATATATGCAGACGCCACATTCGGCGGAGGAGGACACACCTCCGAAATCCTCAGGAGACTTTCTCCCGAGGGTCGTATGATTTCATTCGACCGCGACAGCGATGCAATCGCCAACAAGCCTGATGATGAAAGACTTACGCTGATAAGAAGCGACTTCAGATGGATCCACAACCATATAATCCACCAGGGATACCCTGAAGGCATCGACGGAGTTCTTGCAGACCTGGGAGTATCTTCCCACCAATTCGACACCGCGGAGCGAGGATTCTCCTTCAGGTACGAAGCGCCTCTGGACATGAGGATGAATCAGGAGGCGCAGCTGACCGCAGCCGACATCGTCAACGACAGGGAACAGGAGGAACTGGAAAAGATCTTCCGGCTCTATGGAGAAGTCGACAACAGCCGGAGGATAGCGCAACTGATCTGCAAGGCCAGGGAAAGTACCAGGATCGAGACGACTACTGACCTCGGAAAGGCGATAGAGAGCGCGTTGCCTAAATTCGCCGAGCACAAGTTCCTCGCAAAGATATACCAGGCACTGAGGATCGAGGTCAACCAGGAGATGAAGTCTCTGGAGAAGTTCCTTTCAGGAGCGGCAAAATCCCTGAAGCCGGGAGGAAAGCTGGTGGTGATAACATACCACTCCCTCGAAGACAGGATGGTGAAGAACTTCATCAAGGCAGGAAACATTGAGGGAAAGGTAGAGAAGGATTTCTATGGTAACTCGAAGGCGCCTCTTAAAGCGGTAAACAGAAAGCCGATATTGCCGCAGGAAAGCGAGATCGCATCAAACACGAGAGCAAGAAGCGCAAAACTAAGAATAGCGGAAAAGGAAGAATAGAATGGGCAACAGGTTCAACATAAGCTGGAAGAAGATAGGTCTTGCGATAAAGGAATTCTTTATCGCCCTTGGACGAGGTGACCTTCTTACCAGACTCAGGGTAGACAGGGCTCTTCCATACATCCTGTACCTCTTCCTTCTCGGATGCATAAGCATCTGGCTCAGCTACCACGCCGAGCAGACAATGCTCACCGTCCAGAAGAACAACGACAGGATAAAGACGCTCAAGGTCTACCACGCCCAGAAGACATATGAACTTGTCAGACTCGACAGGATAGCGACAGTGGAAAAGATGCTTGAAGAAGCAGGATCACAGGTAAAGGCGCCGGAGAAGCCGGCAGATATTTTAAGATAAGGAAAGGACTATGGCCCGTTTGACCAGAAGACAGCAGCAGGAAGAAGACAAGCACAGGATCAGCAAGATCCTGTGGTACCTGTATTGTACCTTCCTTGTACTTGCGCTGGTGATCATCATCAAGATCGTCAAGATCCAGTATTTCTGGGAGCCGGATCCTGAAACAGTAGAATATTTCCAGCCTAAGAGATACGAGAGTACGACAAAGCCGGAAAGAGGTGCTATCATGGATATGAACGGACGGCTTCTGGCAATCTCTACTCCCATGTACAACATTAAGATGGACTGCGAAGTTCTGGAAGAGGAATTCAAGACAGCAAAGACCGCAAGAGAGGCAGATTCTCTTGAGACAGACTGGAGGAAGAAGGCCAGACTCATGTGTGACAGACTCCCAGAAGTGCTTGCAAAGGACGGAAAGACATCCGACTACTATTATAATCTGATCATGAAGCATCGTGATTCAGATTCTCTTCCAGGAAGAAGGGACGTCCTCATCACAAAGAACATAGACCACCGTACATACCTGAAGCTGTGTGAACTCCCCCTCTTCAACGAAGGACAGTACAAGAGCGGAATGAAGAAGACCGAGATAGAGACAAGGCAGTACCCGTACGGTACACTTGCCGCTCGAGTGATCGGTGACATAAGGATCAGCAAGGAGAACCCGGAGCAGAACAGGTTTGTCGGAATTGAGGGAGAGTACGACTACATCCTTCATGGAACTGAAGGAAAACAGTGGATGAAACGCACCGACAAGGGCAGCATCGCCGACCCGGACAGCACCGCTGTGGAAGTCGTGAACGGAAATGACATAAGGACAACACTTGACATAGATATCCAGGATATAGCTGACAGAGCTCTCAGGAAGAACATCGGAGATGATGCTGAGATCGAAGGAGGATGTGTGGTGGTGCTGGACGTCAAGACCGGAGCTGTAAGGGCGATGGTGAATCTCCAGAGAAACAGGGAGGGAGAACTCGGAGAGAACTTCAACATGGCCATAGGACGCCCGGGAGAGCCGGGATCGATATTCAAGGCCGTGACCCTGGCAGCCCTCCTGGAAGACGGTAAGGTAAAGCTCAGCAACAGGATCCCTACCAACCACGGAAGGATTGCAGAGATGCCCGAAATCACTGCAGACCACTACATTACTGATTGGGAAAGGAACAAGAAGACAAGCAGCATAAGCATACAGGACGGATTCAAGATATCCTCGAACTATGTATTCAGAAGGCTGGTACTTGACCATTATGGTGACAAGCCGGAAAAGTTCATCGACAAGCTCTACGAATACAAGCTGAACGATGCCTATGCCTTTGACCTTGAAGAGAAAGGAGGTACAAAGTCACGCGTACCGGATCCGAAGTCCAGCGGATGGAGCCGTTCGACACTTCCTTCTACAGCCATCGGTTACTCGGTGATGGAGACTCCGCTGAACATCGCGGCATTCTACAATGCGATCGCGAACAAGGGCAAGATGATGAAGCCATATCTCATCGAATCTCACGAGAAGGACGGCAGGGTCGTACAGAAATTCGGTCCTCAGATACTGAATGCAACAACCTTCTCGAAAGCGACTGCTGATTCTTTGACAAAGGCACTGACGATGGTGACATTGGAAGGAACAGGAGCCACAAGACTCAAGAATGCCAAATGTACCGTAGCAGGTAAGACAGGTACAGCACGTATGGTACTCGATCCTGGCGAAAGAAAAGGAAGCAGGGACCCGTACAAGGATATAGACGGACGAAGAAAATATCAGGCGACATTCGTCGGATTCTTCCCAGCAGAGGACCCGCAGTATACAGCTATCGTGACAGTATACACCAAGCCGACGACAAAAAGCGTATACGGAGGTGTGATTCCGGCAATGACATTCCGTGAGCTTGTCGATCAGGTATGGTCGCTCGACAGCAGATGGGGAGAAGAACTGAATGAAAGGGCTGACGTCCCGGACATGACGCCCAAATACATAGCGACCAGAAGCGGTTCGGTCATTCCGGTGCCGGACGTGAAGGGGATGGGACTCAAGGACGCGTTGTACGCAATAGAAAACAACGGTTACGTATGTCAATACGAAGGTATAGGACACGTAGTGAGCCAGGTGCCCGAAGCAGGCACCGAGTGCCGGAAAGGTGAAACAATAAAAGTCATACTCAGATGAGACTCGAGAAAGTCATAAGAGACAGCGGCTGCACTGTCATCAAAGGCTGTAGGCATGTAGATGTCTGCAGCGTTTGTGCTGATTCGAGGAAGGTGTCACATGGGGCGCTCTTCATCGCAGTCAAAGGCTTTGCCGTGGACGGACATGAATACATATCCAGAGCCATCGGAAAAGGAGCAAGAGTAATTGTCTATGAAGACCAGAAGGTTCTTGAACAGCAGATCGCTGCTACAGACACTGACGGGATCGTATTGGTCAAGGCAGAGTCATCGAGACATGCTCTCGCTGTCATCGCAGCCAATTTCTACGACAACCCGTCTGAGAAACTGACTCTCGTCGGCATCACCGGCACCAATGGAAAGACGACCACAGTCACTCTCCTCCATAGGATGTTCACCGCAATGGGATACAGCTGCGGTCTCCTTTCAACCATAGCGAACTATGTCGGCACAAAGGGAACGGAGGCAGTCAACACTACTTCAGATCCGCTTACCATCAACTCGCTTCTGGCCGAGATGGTGGATGCAGGATGCGAATACTGCTTCATGGAAGTAAGTTCCATCGGAGTCGAGCAGGAAAGGGTGACAGGCCTTAAGTTCAAGGCAGGTATATTCTCGAACCTTACCCACGACCATCTGGACTACCACAAGACATTTGCAGAATACCTCAGATGCAAGAAACTGTTCTTCGACACATTGCCGTCCGACGCATACGCGATCACGAACATCGACGACCGCAACGGTATGGTGATGGTCCAGAACACAAAGGCTGAGGTTGTGACATATTCTGTGAGAAGCATAGCTGACCACACCTGCCGTGTGATGGAACAGAGTTTCGAAGGAATGCTTCTGAAGATCGACGGAATCGAGGCATGGAGCGCCCTCATAGGCCTCCACAACGCATATAACCTGCTTGCCATCTACACTACGGCTGTAGTGCTTGGCGCAGAACCGGAAGAGGTACTTGTAGCCATGAGCTCATTGAAGCCGGCTCCGGGACGACTCGAAAACATACGCGGGCCAAAGGATATTTCCGTGATCATCGATTACGCACATACACCTGATGCACTCGAAAACGTGCTGAAGACCTTGCGTGAAATCGCTCCGGACCGCGAACTCATATGCCTGTTCGGCTGCGGAGGCGACCGCGACAGGACCAAACGTCCTGAAATGGCTGCTATAGCACAGAAGCTGGCGGACAGGATAATAGTCACTTCAGACAACAGCCGTACAGAAAAGACTTCCGACATCATGGCTGACATCAAGGAAGGAATGGACATCAGCGGAAGGTCACGTTCGCTCTTCATCGAAGACAGGGAGGAGGCGATCCGCACGGCGATCATGATCGCCGGCCAGGGCGCGACGATCCTGCTTGCAGGAAAAGGTCATGAGACCTACCAGATCATAGGAACAGAGAAAAGACATTTTGACGAAAAGGAGATCGTAGAAGGGATCTTCGCAACAATGAGATAAGAATAAGATATGATATACCACCTTGTAGAATATTTCAAGCAGATAGGGATAGACATCCCGGGACAGGGCCTTTTCGGCTATCTGTCATTCAGAGCCATTGCTGCATTCACCACAGCACTTCTCATTTCCATCTTCGCCGGAAGGAGAATCATAGAATGGCTCCAGAAGAAACAGATAGGAGAGACTATCCGTGACCTGGGTCTTGAAGGACAGATGCAGAAGAAGGGTACTCCTACCATGGGAGGCATCATCATCTTCATCTCCCTCATAATCCCTGTACTCATCTTCGGAGACCTGACGAACATATACACCATACTGCTTCTGATAAGCACAGCATGGTTCTTCTTCCTCGGATTCACCGACGATTACATCAAGGTGTTCAAGAAGAACAAGGACGGCCTCAGCGAGAAGAAGAAGCTTCTCGGCCAGGGAGCCATGGCTCTCGCCATCGGCCTGGCAGTATGTTTCAGCGACCAGATCGTCGTAAGAGAAGATGTATCGGCAGACAGCCGGATCGAGACATCGGTCGAGCAGGTGGATATGGTAAAGAGCACAAAGACCACCATCCCTTTCGTGAAGGATCATGAATTCGACTACAAGTGGCTTTCCCCATTCAAGGGTGCCATGGGCTGGTACTGCAAGTGGGCGATATATGTACTCATGATCATCATCGTGATCACCGCCTGCTCGAACGGAGTGAACCTGACAGACGGAATGGACGGCCTGGCGGCCGGAACGTCTGCGATAGTGGGCGTCGTCCTTGGAGTGTTCGCATGGCTGGGAGGCAATATCGTCAATGCCGACTACCTCAACATCATGTACATCCCGGGAAGCGGAGAACTCGCAGTATTCATGTCGGCTCTCGTGGGAGCATTGATCGGATTCCTGTGGTACAACACATATCCTGCACAGGTATTCATGGGTGACACCGGAAGCCTTATGCTCGGAGGTATCATCGGAGTAAGTGCGGTACTTATCAGAAAGGAGCTGCTTATCCCTGTCCTCTGCGGAGTATTCTTCGCTGAGAGCGTATCAGTGATAATGCAGAGAACATACTTCAAATATACAAAGAAGAAATACGGAGCGGGAAGAAGAATCTTCAGGATGGCTCCCCTCCACCACCATTACCAGAAGGAAGGCATTCCTGCCCTTATCCAGAGACCGGCAAAGGCGCTTCCTGAAGCAAAGATCGTATCAAGGTTCTGGATTGTGGGAATAATCCTCGCAGTCATAACCGTAGCATTGTTGAAAGTCAGATAGAAAGTCATTATAAAGATATGTCCAGAATTGTAGTGTTAGGAGGAGGAGAAAGCGGCGTGGGTTCCGCTGTCCTCGCAAAGGTAAAAGGTCATGAAGTATTCCTCTCGGATATGGGTAACATAACCGAGGAGTATGCTGCAATGCTCAACAAATGGGAAATCCCGTTCGAGCAGGGACATCATACGGAAGACCTTATACTCAATGCCGATGAGGTCATCAAGAGTCCCGGCATCCCTTCGACAGCCCCTATGGTCAGAAAGATCACGGAAAAGGGCATTGGAGTCATCTCGGAAATCGAATTCGCCGGCAGATACGACTCGGCGAAGAAGGTCTGCATAACCGGAAGCAACGGTAAGACCACTACGACCTCCCTCGTCTACCACCTGCTCAAGCAGGCTGGTCTTAACGTCGGACTGGGCGGAAATATCGGAAAGAGCTACGCTTTCCAGGTGGCTACGGAAAACTACGACATCTATGTACTGGAGCTGAGCAGCTTCCAGCTGGACAACGTATATGACTTCAAGGCGGACATAGCGATCATCACCAACATAACTCCGGACCATCTGGACAGGTACGGACACAACATGGAGAACTATGTCAAGGCAAAGTTCCGCATAACACGCAACATGTCAAGCGACGACTGCTTCATCTTCTGTTCTGACGACGAGATTACAGTAAGGCATCTTGACCAGATCGTGATGAAGGCGCAGAAACTTCCGTTCACACAGAAGGAGGAAGTTCCGCAGGGAGCATTCGTCAAGGAAGACAGAATGATCGTCAGGTACAAGGAGGAAGAGTGCGACATGTACCTTCAGGAGCTTGCACTTGGCGGAAGACATAACGTATACAATTCCATGGCTGCGGCTCTCGCCGCCAAGGCCATGGACATCGACAACGAAGCGATCCGCAGCGGTCTGGCGACCTTCCAGGCTGTCGAGCACCGTCTTGAAAATGTATTGAGCATCAAGGATGTACTCTATATAAATGACTCGAAGGCTACAAACGTCGATGCCGCATGGTATGCGTTGGAGTGTCAGACAAGACCGGTAGTATGGATCGTAGGAGGTACAGACAAGGGTAATGACTATGCAAGCCTTATCCCGCTTGCAAAGGAAAAGGTGAAGGCAATGATCTGCATGGGACTCGACAACAGGAAGTTCCACGAATCATTCGAAGGCATCGTTCCTGAAATCCACGACGTGACTTCGGCAAAGGATGCCGTACAGCTCGCCCACAGCCTCGCTGTGTCAGGAGACGTCGTGCTTCTGTCACCATGCTGCGCAAGCTTCGACCTTTTCAAGAATTACGAGGACAGAGGAAGACAGTTCAAGGAAGCGGTAAGGAATCTTTAGGATATGGGAACAACCGGTAGAAAAAGGACCGGAACCCAAAAGAAAGGGTTCTGGGGTTTCATCGACAACATAGAAGGAGACAAGGTCGTATGGATAATAGTATTCCTGCTGATCATGATCTCCATTCTTGCCATATTCTCTTCGACCTCGCTTCTGAGACAGGGCGACAAGGACAGGATGGACTTCATCAGCGAGCACCTTGTGGTAGTAGGTATCGGACTTGGACTCATATTCGGTCTATACAACATCAAGAAGATCGGTCTGTTCAGGGTACTTTCACAACTCGGATTCGGACTGTCAGCCGTATTGCTTTCCCTGCTTGCCTTGCATGTAAGGATACCCGGAGTGATTGAGGCTGAAAGAATCAACGGAGCATGGAGAACGCTGAACATAGCGGGATTCCAGATGCATGTCTTCGAGGTTGTCAAGGTGGCCATGGTGCTTTACCTGGCATGGGCCATCCACGGATATAAGGAGAAGAGGCTCAGATATGGAAATACCGACCTCCAGAAGAGACTCATATATATGTATGCACCGATCCTCATAGTCTGTGTGCTCACCCTCATGGGCAGCGGCTCGAGCGCTGTGTTCATCGGAGCGATACTGATTGCGACTCTTCTTATCGGAGGCATGCCTTTCAAGGAGATCGCTCTTGCAGGAGTTGCCGGCATCGCCGCCCTCCTGCTGATTGTAGGCGTGTACAACGCCACTGACGGAAAGGTCTTCAAGAAGTTCGAAAGAATCGCCACGATGAACAGCCGTCTGGGAGCGAATTACGATGCAGCCGTCAGACTGAAGGACGTACCCGAAAGATCGAGGGAATTCTATAGGATTCTTGGAGAGATCAAACAGCCTTACAGCGCAAAGATTGCGGTACACGAAGGCAAGATTTTGGGAAAGAACAGCGGCAACAGCACACAGAAATACGTGGTGTCGAACATCTACGGAGACTATATGTTCAGTTTCCTTGTGGAAGAATACGGACTGATAGGAGGAATAATAGTGATCTTCCTCTATGTCAGCCTTCTGGCAAGAGGCTCGACGATTGCCAGGCTCTGCAACAACGAATACGCGAAAATCGCCGTAGGCGGTTTGAGCGTACTGATTACAGGACAGGCTTTCATGCACATGTTCGTAAATGTCGACATAGGTCCGATGACAGGACAGACTCTTCCTCTGATAAGTCACGGAAGTTTTGCGTTTCTCGTGTTCTGCATTGCATTCGGAGTTATCCTTTCGATAAGCAGGATGGCACGAAAGAGGATAAAGGCGGAAGAAGAAGCTGCATTGCCTATTTATGACAGCAGCATCGACGACATACAGGCTAGTCTGGGCATAGTCGAACAGATAGACAATGATTAGTGATTGATTATGGAATATAAGAAGATCAGGGCAATAATCAGCGGTGGGGGTACGGGAGGACATATCTTCCCGGCCCTTTCAATCGCTAATAAGCTGAAGGAACTTAATCCCGAGACCGAGATCCTTTTCGTCGGAGCGGACGGAAGGATGGAGATGGAGAAGGTTCCTGCTGCCGGCTATAAGATAGTGGGGCTTCCGATATCGGGACTCCAGAGAAGTCTGAGCATGTCGAACCTGGCGCTACCATTCAAGGTGGTAAAGAGCGTAAGCATGGCCAGGAAGCTCATAAAGGAATTCAAGCCTGATATCGCAATCGGCGTGGGAGGTTACGCAAGCGCTCCCCTTCTCTGGGCGGCAACGCGCATGGGGGTTCCTACACTTATCCAGGAACAGAACGGATATGCGGGACTGACCAACAAGATACTCGGCAAGAAGGCAAAGAGCATATGTGTGGCATATGAAGGTATGGAGAGGTTCTTCCCGGCTGACAGAATAGTATTGTCCGGCAACCCTATCAGGAAGGAAATAGTTCCGGCAACGTCTGAAATGAAGGCTCAGGCTTATGAGTTCTACGGACTTGACCCGCAGAAGAAGCATATATTCGTAGTTGGAGGAAGTCTTGGCAGCCGTACTCTCAACGAGGCAATGAAGAAAT
The DNA here is from genome assembly GCA_017549505.1 of Bacteroidales bacterium. Taxonomy (GTDB): domain Bacteria; phylum Bacteroidota; class Bacteroidia; order Bacteroidales; family UBA932; genus Cryptobacteroides. The sequence continues at coordinate 31,838 of JAFYUS010000056.1, forward strand.
GGATCGAGGACGGATGTCCCGGCGGAAAGGACATCGAGGTCATCTGGCAGTGCGGCAAATATTACAAGAAATCCATTGACGCTTTCATGCAGGAGGCAAAGGATGCTGGAAAACCTGTGGAAGGCATACAGCATTCGGATTTCATCATGAGGATGGACCTTGCCTACGCGGCGGCAGATATCGTGATCTCCCGTTCAGGTGCAAGTTCCGTATCGGAACTCTGCGCGGCCCATAAGGCAGTGATCTTCGTTCCGTCACCGAATGTGGCCGAAGACCACCAGACCCATAACGCAATGGCTCTCGTCAGGAAGGAAGCCGCAATCATGGTAAAGGATGTCGAAGCATCTGAAAAACTCATGTCGACAGCCTGCGACCTGATAGAAAACAAGGAAAAGATCACTCTAATGGAAAGGAACATCTCCGCTCTCGCACTACGTGAGGCGGCGATGACAATTGCAGAAGAAGTATATCGCATAGTAAAATAATGGAACACGTCTATTTCATAGGAATCGGTGGTATCGGAATGAGCGCCATCGCACGCTACTACAATGCAAAGGGATACAAGGTCAGCGGTTACGACAAGACCCCTTCCCCACTCACCCACGCCCTCGAAGCTGAGGGCATCGATGTGCACTATGAGGACAACACATCCTTCGTGCCGAAGGATGTGGACAACACTCTCGTCGTGTACACCCCGGCCATTCCTAAGGACATGGGCGAGCTTATGTATGTACAGGAAAAAGGATACCGCGTCATCAAGCGCTCGAGGATGCTCGGCGAGATCTCTGACGGACAGAGATGCATGGCGGTAGCAGGAACCCATGGAAAGACTACAACCAGCACTTTGGTAAGCCATATCTTCACCGCCTGCGGTGAAGGATGTTCCGCATTCCTTGGAGGAATCTCCAAGAATTACGGAACGAATCTCCTGATTCATGAAAATGACGTCGTGGTGGCGGAAGCCGATGAGTTCGACCGTTCGTTCCTCCAGCTTTTCCCTGAAATCGCGGTCATCACTTCGATGGATCCGGACCACCTCGACATCTACGGGGACGAGGCGCATATCCGCGAAGCCTTCAAGGCCTTCGCGGCCCAGGTCAGCGGAACCGTCATAGCAAAACATGGACTGGACATCACACCGGCTGACACAAAGGCGAAGATAATGACATATTCATATGATGACCCTGCGGCTGACTTCCATGCAGTCCTCACTGACGGAGACGGAACAGGTTTCACCCACTTCGACCTCCACTACCCGGGAGGCGTCATCAGAGACTGCGTGGTAGGAATACCGGGATGGGTCAATATCGAGAATGCTGTAGGAGCTGCAGCCATCGGACTCACTTACGGACTGGACCCTGAGAAGATACGTGCAGCCCTTGCTTCGTTCGCAGGAGTGAAGAGAAGATTCGACATACAGCTCAAGTCTGAAAGATGCATGTACATCGACGACTATGCCCACCATCCGAGGGAGATTTCTGCATCGCTCACATCCATAAGGGGAAATTTCCCTGACTATAAGCTGACAGCCATCTTCCAGCCGCACCTCTACACAAGGACCCGTGATTTTGCCGAGGGATTCGCTGAATCCTTGAGCAACGTGGACAGACTGATTCTCCTGGATATCTATCCGGCACGCGAGGAACCTATTCCGGGAGTCACATCCGAAATCATATTCAAGGGAGTCACTGCTCCGGAGAAGATACTTCTGAAGAAGGAGGAACTGATGGATTACATGAGGAGCCTGGAGATCGGGGGAAAGGAAGTGTTCGTGACTGTCGGTGCGGGAGATATTGACAGATTTGTGGAACCTATACGTGAACTGCTGGAAGCAGAGATTCTTCGATAAGATCATGAAGAAGATATTGAAATACATATTTGTCGGTATCTGCGGAGCAGCTCTTGCAGCATGCATCGTCATTGCATTCACTGCCGGCGTCTCTTCCAGGAAAAGCCTCAGATGCACAGGCCTTCAGGTAACCATCCTCGACAGTTCGCGGAACACCTTCGTATCGAGAAAGGATGTGAAGGGTTATCTGGACAAGGAATATGGGGAATACATCGGTAATGTGATTGACAGCATAGACCTGGTCAAGGTGGAGAAGATCGTGGACGGAAAGAGCGCTGTACTCAAGAGCGAGGCATATGTGACCAAGGACGGCATACTGCATGTGGATGTGACCCAGAGAAAGCCGGTAGTGAGATTCCAGAAGAGCAGCGGAGGCTTCTATGCCGATGCTGAAGGATACATCTTCCCGCTTCAGAGGACATATGCTTCACATGTACAGATCATCGACGGCAACATCCCGCTGGCAGCGGACAGCGGCTACAAGGGAGCCATAGAGGACCCGAAGGAGAAGGCATGGTTCGACAGCATGATGGCTGTCGTGAACCATATCGAGCGAAGCAGGATATGGAAGGACAAGATAGTTCAGATTTCTGTCGACGAAGGAAGGAATCTTATCCTGATTCCGCGCGAAGGAAACGAAAGGTTCCTGTTCGGCCAGCCTACCGACATCGAAGACAAGTTCTCCAAGATGGAGAAATACTACACCCACATCCTTCCGGCAAAGGGAAAAGACTTCTATGCAATAGTTGACCTTAAATACAAAGGACAGATCGTCTGCAGGGAAAAATAAAAAAACACAATATATGGATATAAAGGACAGATACATCGTAGCGGTCGATCTCGGTACATCCACGATCGCCCTCACGGTAGCCAAGATCGAGGGATCCAACACCCAGATCGTCTACTACAAGGAAACTCCGTCTGAAGGCATCAGGAACAGCGGAGTGTTCAATGCGTCAAAGGTAAGCGAACCTCTGGCAGAAGCGATCAGCCAGGCCGAGAACGCTCTCGGCATAAAGATCACCCAGGCTGTAGTAGGAATGCCTAAATACCCTGTGAGACAGGAATCGAATACAGGAAAGATCGAAGGAAGAGGCTACGACACCGACATTACCGCAGACGACATTGCGGAGCTGAAGAGATCTGCTCAGGACATGTACCCTCTTGAAAATCCAAACATGGAGGCCATCTACGGAGCTGTGGCTCAGTCATTCTCCGACGGCGAGAACTTCCAGATAATCGAGAATGAGATCATCGGCATGACCAGCGATATCCTCGAGGGCAACTTCAAGATCTTCGTCGGCAAGAAAAGCTCGCTTGCAAAGATAGATACAGTCCTCAAGAAGGCAGGTATCGTCACTGCACGTAAATATTTCACTGCTGACACAACTGCAAAGGCTGTCCTTCTCGATTCGGAGATGGAGAACGGCGTTGCCCTCATCGACTTCGGTGGCGGCTGCGTATCAGTATCCGTATACCATGGCAGCATCATGAGGCATTATGCATCCATACCTTTCGGAGGCAAGAACATAACCTCGGATATCCAGATCGAGTCTGAAGGAAGCATAGGCCGCGAACTTGCAGAGAACATCAAGATAGCATTCGGAGCATGCATGCCTGAGAAGCTCCAGAACCTCAGCGAGAAGATAATCCACATAAAGAGCGACAACGGCGAAGCCGAGAAGAAGCTTCCTGTGAAGTATCTTTCGGAAATCATCACTGCAAGATGCGAGGAGATCCTTATGGCTATCCTTTATGAAATCCAGGAAAGCGGATTTGCAGACAGGCTGATGAGCGGTATCGTGGTGACCGGAGGATGCGCACAGACAGCGAATCTCGGAAACCTCATATATGACATTTCAGGCTACAGGGTAAGGACAGGATATCCTAAGCATCTCTTCTCATTCGAAGGTTGCGAAGGCATAACCGACACATCGGCTGCGACATCCCTCGGTCTTGTCATGGCAGCAAAGGACGACCATACCATCAACTGCGCGGTAGCGAAGGACGGATATGTACCGGAAATGACTGTTCCTGAGCCGGAACCGGCAAAGGACCCGGAGACACTGCTGCAGTTCGAGACAGTCGAGGTTCCTGAAAAGCAGACATCAGGCAGCAACAAGAAACCCGAAAAACCTAAGAAGGACAGGGTAAAGTGGAATCCGATAGCGTCGTGCGGAAAATTCTTCGGAAGTCTCTACGACAGCGTACACCAGGAAATGGAAGAAATTGAAAACGAGGAGGCATAATCATGGGAATTGACAACATAGAAATCGTTCCGGACACATGGATTCCGGAAGAGTCCATAATCAAGGTCATCGGAGTAGGAGGCGGTGGCTGCAACGCCGTGAACTACATGTACATGCAGAGGATAGAGGGATGTACCTTCATCGTCTGCAACACTGATGCCCAGGCACTTGAGAAATGTGAAGTCCCTGTGAAGATACAGCTGGGCGAAGACGGTCTTGGAGCCGGCACCAACCCTACTGAAGGCCGCAACGCAGCTCTCAATTCGCAGGACGAGATCGAGAAGATTCTCGACAACAATACAAAGATGCTCTTCATCACAGCCGGAATGGGCGGAGGAACAGGTACAGGTGCGGCACCTGTGATTGCATCTATGGCCAGAAAGAAGGGAATCCTCACAGTAGGAGTGGTCACCATCCCGTTCAGATATCAGGGAGCGGAGACTCTTTCAAAGGCTATCGACGGCATCTCCGAACTGGAGAACAACGTGGACAGCCTTCTGATCATAGACAATGAGAAGCTGTTCGATGTATACGGCGACCTTCTCGTCCAGGAAGCCTTCCCGAAGGCGGACGAAGTGCTCGCCACAGCAGTAAGAGGCATCACTGAAATCATCAAGAAGAGAGGACACATCAACGTCGACTTCAAGGATGTCAGCGCCATGATGAGGAACGATAACCGCGGCGGAAGCCGCTACGCACTCATGGGATGCGGAACAGGTACCGGAAAGAACAGGATCGAGGATGCTGTAAAGAGTGCCCTGGAGTCACCTCTTCTCAACGACTTCGACCTGAACACCGCACAGAAGGTGCTCATCAACGTGACCACCGGCGACAACAAGGAAGGACTTACCATGAGCCAGTATCGCGAGGTCAGCGACATGATCCAGAAATATACCGGCAATGCACATAACTTCAAGAGCGGACTCGTCTTCGACGAAAGTCCGGATTTCGGAGACAGGGTGAACATAACCGTCATCGTGACCGGCATCAACATGACCATGGCGCTTCCGCAGACTGAAATAGGAAACATCATCATGATCGACAGCAACTTCCGATACGAAAGATACAGAGCGGCATCTGAAGAGGGCATAGAGCTTCCGCAGGTGAAGGTCCACAAGATCGGATACAACAGCGCACCGGTAAGAAAGAAGCTTGTCTTCGACAAGAACAACAAGCCGGCACTTCTGGTTTCGGAGGAACACGACAGAAGCGAGCTTGAGAATGTTTCGGCATTAAGAAGAAAGGCAAGACAGGGACAGAATAGGGATGAATAATAATTTTTATTATTTTTGCGCCCTGATAAACAATTGAGACAATGGAACGTAAGACAAGGGTAAGATTCGCCCCATCTCCAACAGGACCTCTCCACATGGGAGGCGTGCGTACAGCACTTTACAATTACCTCTTCGCAAAGCAGCGCGGAGGAGATTTCATCATAAGGATCGAGGATACCGACTCGCAGAGATTCGTTCCCGGAGCCGAGAAATACATAATCGAAGCGCTTAACTGGTGCGGCATCGTTCCTGACGAAGGAGTAGATGCTTCAGGAAATGTCGTAGAGACTGCATCTGAGCGCCATCCGCATGCCCCTTACAGACAGAGCCAGAGGAAGCCTATCTACCGTCAGTATGCAGAGCAGCTGGTGGAGGGCGGCTTCGCCTACTATGCATTCGACACTGCCGAGGAACTCGGCGCGAAGCGTGCCGAGATGGAGGCAGCCGGCGAGACATTCATCTACGGCCAGACCACCCGTATGGGACTCCGCAACTCACTTTCTATGCCGGAGGCTGAGTGGAAGGAACTCCTTGAGACACGTACTGACTGGACCATCAGATTCAAGATGCCGGAAAACCGTGTTGTGGAAATGGATGACCTTATCCGCGGACATGTCGAAGTGAACACATCTACCCTCGACGACAAGGTACTCTGGAAGAGAGCTGACGAACTCCCTACATACCACCTTGCAAACATCGTTGATGACCACCTTATGGAGATCACAGAGGTGATCCGCGGCGAGGAGTGGCTTCCGTCGCTTCCTCTCCACTACCTCCTCTACGAGGCATTCGGATGGACAGAGACACAGCCAAGATTCGCCCACCTTTCTCTCCTTCTCAAGCCGGACGGAAAGGGCAAGCTCAGCAAGCGCGACGGAGACCGCCTCGGTTTCCCTGTATTCCCGCTCAAGTGGGTAAATGCAGAAGGTGAGGTTTCACGCGGATACCGTGAAGACGGATATTTCCCTGAAGCATTCGTGAATCTTCTTGCGATGCTCGGTTGGAACCCTGGCAACGATCAGGAACTCTTCACTCTTGACGAACTCGTGCAGGCATTCTCGCTTGAAAGAGTAGTCAAGTCAGGTGCAAGATTCAATGCAGACAAGGCAAAGTGGTTCAACAAGGAGTATCTCCGCAAGAAGAGCGTGGCAGAACTTACAGACCTCTACATGCCTGTACTTGAAAGCAAGGGCGTGACCGGATTCTCACGCGAGTATGTTGAGAAAGTGGTTACCCTGATTCAGGAAAGAGCTACATTCGTAGCAGATTTCTGGGACATAGCTTCTTACCTGTTCGTAGCTCCGAAGACATTCGTAGAGAAGGATGCAGCTAAATTCTGGAAGGAAGAGAACTATACACTCGCTCTGAAGGTAGCAGACTTCATCCTCGCATTCGAAGGAGAATTCACAAAGGAGAATCTCGAAGGCCCGCTCGAAGAATACATCCGCAGCAATGAGTGGCCTATGGGCAAGGTGATGAACTGCCTCCGTCTTGCACTCGTAGGTGCATCAAGCGGACTAGGAATCGCCGATATCGTGACACTCATCGGCAAAGATGAGTTCGCAAGAAGAATCGAATACATCAAAGCAACTTTATAATTATGAAAATAGGTATCTGCAATGACCATGCTGGTGTAGAGTACAAGAACCAGCTGATGGAATACCTTTCAGGAAAGGGGTATGAAATGGTCAACTTCGGTACTGACACTACCGCAAGCATGGACTATCCTGACGTGGCCCACCCTCTCGCAGAGGCGGTGGAAAGCGGAAAGGTCGACCTCGGAATCGCATTCTGCGGCACAGGAAACGGCATCGGAATAACCCTCAACAAGCATCAGGGCATCCGCGCCGGACTCTGCTGGACTCCGGAGATAGGTCGTCTCATCAAACAGCACAACAACGCTAACGTGCTTGTGATGCCGGCAAGGTTCATCCCATATGAAACAGTTGTAGAGATTACTGATGCTTGGCTCGGCGAGACCTTCGAAGGAGGACGTCACCAGACCCGCATCGACAAGATGCCTTGTAAATAATACGATTTGGAAGCATTGATATTAAGACCGGATTCTTCTCCTCTGAGCAGAAACATAGAGGACTATCCGGAAGGGATAATAATCCCTATCGACAAACCATACAGATGGACATCGGCGGACGTGATCAGAAAGGTCAAGTTCGCCGCTATCCGTCATTTCGGCAAGAAGAATCTCAAGGTAGGACATGCCGGCACACTTGACCCGCTGGCGACAGGCGTGCTGCTTGTATGCATCGGCAAGGCTACAAAGCTTGCCGAGACGCTCCAGTCCCATGACAAGGAGTATGTTGCCGGCATCACTTTCGGAGCCACTACCCCTTCATACGATCTTGAGAAGGAGATAGACAGGTTCTTCCCGCATGAACATATAACTGCCGAGGCTGTTGCCGAGGCGTTGCCGGAATTCATCGGCGAGCAGGACCAGATCGCTCCGCTCTTCAGCGCTAAATCCGTTGATGGCGTGAGAGCCTATGAATTAGCCCGCAAGCTTTACAGAACTATGGGACGGAGTGATTCCGATGACGCGGCAGATATTGACGCGGCGGCTAAGGACCTGCTGAGGGTTTCCAGAATCAATATCAGCGAACTGGAGCTGATTGAATTCTGTCATGACAGCCATGCGGCTGTCGAGACAGAAAATCAAGGTGCATCAAGCAGGATAAATGTTACTGACAATTCGGCGTTGGGACTGCCACGTGCTGTGGTGAGGATGGCATGCAGCAAGGGAACTTATGTCCGCGCATTCGCCCGCGACCTGGGCGAAGCCCTCGGTAGCGGCGCTCACCTCGACAGCCTCCAGCGCAGCCGCAGCGGCATCTTCCACGTCGAAGACGCATTGACAGTTGAACAGGCGATAGAATGTCTAAAACAGTAGGAACATACTCATACAGGAATATCTGGAAGGTGGCTTATCCGATCCTGATAAGCCTGGTGATGGAGCAGATGATCGGTCTGACAGATACGGCCTTTCTCGGAAGGGTCGGGGAAGTCGAACTGGGAGCATCGGCTATAGCCATCGTGTACTATATGGTCCTGTTCATGATCGGATTCGGCTTCAGTCTCGGAGCACAGATCATCATAGGAAGACGAAACGGAGAAGGAAACTTCAGGGAGACAGGAAAGATCTTCTGGAACGGTCTTTACTTCGTCCTCGGACTCGCAGGAGCGCTGATAGTCCTTTCCGAATTGTTCTCCCCTGCCTTGATGAAGCTGATGGTCTCATCCACAGCTATTTACGAAGCCGCTCTCAGTTACGTCAGATGGCGTCTTCCCGGCATGGCATTCGCTTTTGTCACAGCTATGTTCCGCGCCTTCTATGTAGGAACGACCCAGACCAAGACTCTGACTCTCAACTCTGTGGTGATGGTAGCATCCAATATAATATTCAATTGGATCCTCATCTTCGGAAAGTTCGGACTTCCGGCCCTCGGCATCACAGGAGCAGCGATCGGATCAAGCCTTGCAGAACTCGTTTCCCTGATATTCTTCGTGGTCTATACCGCCAGGAAATGTGACAAGAAGAAATATGGACTCGACAAAGCTGCAGGATTCGACGCAGCAGAGCTCAAGGGCATGATGCCGGTATGTTCATGGACCATGATCCAGAACACGATATCGATTTCCACCTGGTTCATCTTCTTCCTCTATATAGAACATCTGGGAGAAAGGGCTCTGGCGATCTCGAACATCACCAGGAGCGTCTCCGGACTGATATGGGTCGTACTGCAGGCCTTCTCTGCCACATGCAGCACCCTGGTCAGCAACATAATAGGTGAAGGTCATCAGGATAAGGTAATGTCATTGGTAAAACGCATCCTTAAGCTGTCATATGGCATAGTGAGTGCCATGATCATAGTCTTCTGTCTCTTTCCTGATGCCATAGCAAGGATATACACAGACATTCCTTCCCTTGTGAGTGCATCCATACCTGCCATCGTGGTGATGTGTTCGTCATATTTCCTCAACGTCGGAGGTCAGGTATTCTTCCAGGCCGTATCCGGAACAGGAAGTACAAAGACAGCATTCAAACTGGAGATGGTGGCTCTGGCCGTCTATATGATCTATTGCACCGTCATCATCGGCATCTTGAAACTGGACGTTGCAATCTGCTGGACTGCCGAACATGTATACGCAGGAATGCTCCTTCTTTGCAGCTGGTGGTATATGCGTTCCGGCCGTTGGAAGAACCGTAGCATCTGACTTCCGCACAAAATATGATTACACGACACGGTATTGCTTGATGGCACGGGTCATAACGTAGTCGAGAGGATATTTTGCCCGGCTGACCGCTGCCCTTCGGGCAAGGTCGGCCGCGTATGTGTCTCCTGCATCCATCAGCCTTATCACGTTGTCAGTCAGGACATGTTCCAGCAGAAGATGGAAAGCATGTCCGTGATCCTGATGCTTCAGGTGGCAGAGTTCATGAAGGAGCACATAGTCCTGGAGGACTTTCGGGAGACGGACTATGTTCAGGTTGAGATTTATGTTTGACTTTGCAGAGCAGCTACCCCAGTTTGTAGCATTGTGCTTGATGGCCACACGGTTGTAGCTGAAGCCGTGGCGGGCGGCCAGTTCGGCAAGTCGCGGCGGGAGTTCTGCCTTTGCCTTCCTGCGCCATGCCTCGATTTCTTCAGGGGCCGGCATCACGACATCCTTGTATCTTTCCTTCTGCTTTGCCATGGTCTCGATGACCCAGTCACGTCGCGTCAGGAAGAATGCCTGTGCGACTCCATACGGCACGACATAAGGAACTGAGACGCTCACCCCTTTGACAGGATGGACCCGGATGCTCATGCTCCGGCTCCTGACACTCTTCCAGAACGTCACCTCCCCTATCTTAGGATCATTGATTATCTTCTCTGCCTGTTTTGCCATTCCTTTACCTTAACCCGAAACGCACGTCTGTAATCATCGTACTGCGCAACGTAAATTTTTCCAAATATAACGAATTTATGCCAGACTTCATTCCTTATCTTGCTCATATGAAGAATTGCGCAAGCCGTTGAGCGGGCGATATTGCCATTGATATGATTATAGACCACATCCAGCCGCTCAACGGTCGGAAATTTCTGCCGTTGAGCGAAGTGAAGGCCATTGAAAGCACTTCTGAGCCAATGTTCCCCGCTCAACGGCTTGGACAACAATCGTCTGGACAAACACTTAAAGTTCTTCTGTCCGGAGATTCACCTAATATCCCGAAAAAGCACTCTTTCAAAACCCTTCTGTCCGGAGATGTGCTATGTGAAGCATGGGAGTCCTGTCAGGTTTACTCTGGTCAAAAGCACAAAATACCCCCTATTTTGTGCTTTTGAAGGCTGAAACTATATCCAAAAGAACAAATCAGGTAGGTTTTTGTGCTTTTGACTTCCTGGAAACACCATCACCACCTCCGGCTATCTGGAAGATGGATGGGAGGGAGTATCCTGAAATCTGCAAAAGGTCTGCAGTCAGAACTGTCAATATCCGATTTCTGAGAAGAAGTCCAGAAGGAGAGGAGCGAGTTTCGGGCTGTTGCAGATATATGAACCGTGGTCTTCACCGGGGATGACGACAGCCTTGCCGCCCGGGATGTTCTCCCCTATCAGGCGGGTATGTTCAGGAAGAATGAGATCATGTTCTCCCGACATTATCAGGGCTGGACATCCGATTCCCTGCATATCCTCGACCGTCATGGTCGGCTCATTCTGCATCATTATCACCAATGGCTCGTTGCTCGGCTGAGCGAGGAAGCCATTTTCGAATTCGGGCACGAGGGAACCGTGCACGAAGATGTTCGCACCACCGGTCGCGATGGCACCCAATGTGCCCGGATACATGACCTCGAGCTGGAGGGCGATGTTTCCGCCGTCGCTGAAGCCGAATACGGCCGGTTTCTCCAGACCTTTAGCTTTTATGAATTCATATACATCGGACGCCATGTCCTTGTAATGGTATTCGGGCAGGCGGGGGTTCGCGCCTTGGCCGCGGGAATCGAGGGCATAGACCATGTAACCGGCCTGCGCAAGAGCGCGATGGGCCGTTTCAAGATCGTTATGGCTACCTCCGTTGCCATGGAGAAGGATGACCGGCTTGCCGGCACCTTCCGCAGCATAGAAAAGGCTGACGCCGTTCACTTCGATGGTGTCTGTGTAGCTTTCGTATCGTGCTGTATTACAGGATGTCAGAGTAAAGATTATCAGAAGGGTTAAAAAATGATTGATTTTCATATGTCAAATTTTTACAAAGTTAAAAAATAATCCAATGATTTTCTGCAGATAGGTTGTTTTCTTGGATATTATGCTTATCTTTGCGCCCGCTAAAACCCCGTCAACGGGTCGAAGCATTAAACAATTAATTATTAACCTCTAATTTTTTCAAAAGATGGCTGAATATTTGGCACCAGAGAAAAAACAGGAGCTTTTCGAGAAGTACGGAAAGTCTAATACTGACACAGGTTCTCCAGAGAGCCAGGTGGCATTATTTTCCTACCGTATCGCTCACCTTACCGAGCATCTTAAGAACAACAAGCACGACTATGTAACTCGTCGTTCACTTCTTAAGCTTGTAGGTAAGCGTCGTCGTGTACTTGATTATCTCAAGTCAGTTGACATCGAGAGATACAGAGCTATCGTGAAGGAGCTTGGCCTCCGTCGATAAGCTACTACATAGTAGGAACCGACGAAGGGGGAGCGCTCAAAGAAATTTGGGTAATCCCCCTTTTTTCGCACAAAGAAGTCTGATGGCGCAGACAACAACCTGCGGCGCCTGAGGAATGACATACATATATATCGGACCTGATATGATGGTCTTTCAGATGAAACAGAATATTAATCCACTCCCATAGGGGGAGGCAGGTTGAAGAACTAATAATGAATATCGTAAAAAAGACAATCGAATTATCCGACGGTAGGGTAATTGAAATCGAAACCGGTAAGCTTGCAAAGCAGGCTGACGGTTCTGTAGTCGTTAAGATGGGTGGCACAATGCTCCTCGCGACTGTTACATGCGCAAAAGACGCAAAGGAGGACGTTGACTTCATGCCTCTCCAGGTAGACTACAAGGAGAAATATGCTTCTGCAGGCCGCTTCCCAGGCGGATTCATGAAGCGTGAGGGTAAGGCTTCAGACTATGAGATCCTTATCGCACGTCTCGTGGATAGAGCGCTTCGTCCGCTTTTCCCAGAAGATTTCCACGCAGAAGTTTTCGTAAACGTAAACCTCATCTCGGCAGAGAAGGACATCCAGCCGGATGCACTCGCTGGTCTCGCAGCTTCATCAGCACTCGCAGTCAGCGACATTCCTTTTGAAGGACCTATCTCTGAGGTACGTGTAGCACGTATCGGAGGCGAGCTCAAGATCAACCCTAACTTCAGCGAGATGGCTGATGCAGACATCGACCTGATCGTTGCCGCTACTTATGACAACATCATGATGGTGGAGGGTGAGATGAACGAGGTAAGCGAGCACGACATGCTCGAGGCAATCAAGTTCGCTCACGAGGAGATCAAGAAGCACTGCAAGGTTCAGATGGAGCTCATGGAGGCTGTAGGCAAGACCGAGAAGAGAACTTACTGCCACGAGGAGAACGACGAGGAACTCCGCAAGGCTATCCAGGAGTTCTGCTATGACAGATGCTACGCCATCGCGAAGTCAGGTTCTGCAAAGCACGAGCGTTCAGACGCTTTCGAGGCACTCAAGGAGGAGTTCTACGCAACACTTCCGGAGGAGGAGCAGGAAGAGAAGCACATGATGATCGAAAGATACTACCATGCAGTAGAGAAGGCTGCCATGAGAAACATGATCCTCGACGAGGGCATCCGTCTCGACGGCCGTAACACTACTACAGTGCGTCCTATCTGGTGTGAGACCGACTACCTTCCATGCGCACACGGTTCAGCTATCTTCACCCGTGGTGAGACTCAGTCACTCTCGACTGTAACCCTCGGAACAAAGCTCGACATGAAGGAGCGTGACGAGGTGCTCATCCAGGACACAGACCAGTTCGTACTCCACTATAACTTCCCTCCATTCTCAACTGGCGAGGCTCGTCCGCAGCGTGGTGTAGGCCGTCGTGAGATCGGACACGGAAACCTTGCATACCGTGCTCTCAAGCCGATGATCCCTATGGCTCCGGAGAATCCATACGCAGTACGCGTAGTTTCAGATATCCTCGAGTCTAACGGTTCATCATCAATGGCTACCGTATGTGCAGGCTGCCTTGCACTCATGGATGCAGGTGTGAAGATCAAGAAGCCTGTTGCAGGTGTTGCGATGGGTCTTATCACAGACAAGGACAATCCTAACGAGCGTTACGCTATCCTTACCGACATCCTCGGTGACGAGGACCACCTCGGAGACATGGACTTCAAGGTTACAGGTACAAAGGATGGTATCACTGCTACCCAGATGGACATCAAGGTGGACGGTCTTTCATATGACGTTCTCGAGAGAGCTCTCGAGCAGGCACGTCAGGGTCGTCTCCACATCATGGGCGAGATGATGAAGACCATCAGCGAGCCACGTGCAGAGTACAAGGAGTTCGTTCCACGTATGGTTCAGATCCGTGTTGCAGGCGAGTTCATCGGCGCAATCATCGGAAAGGGCGGCGAGACAATCCAGCGTATCCAGCGCGAGACAGGTACTACAATCACAATCACTGAGGAGCAGAACAACGGCGTATCAGAGGGTGTTGTAGATATCTTCGGTCTTGACAAGGAATCTATGGACAAGGCTCTTAACTGGATCAACGGCATCACAGCAGTTCCTGAAGCAGGTACAGTATACCACGGTAAGGTCGTTTCAATCCTCGAGTTCGGTGCATTCGTAGAGATTCTCCCTGGTAAGGAAGGTCTCCTCCATGTATCGGAGATCGCATGGGAGAAGACCGAGAAGGTTGAAGACGTACTCAAGGTAGGTGACGAGGTTGACGTGAAGCTCCTCGAGATCGACGAGAAGACAGGCAAGATGAGACTTTCACGCAAGGCTCTTATCGAGAAGCCTGAGGGATACGTTGAGCCTGAGCGCAAGCCGCGCGGAGACCGCGGCCCACGTCGTGACGACCGTCAGGGAGGCCCACGCCGTGATGACCGCAGAGGCGACCGCGGCCCACGCCGCGACGACAGAGGTCCAAGAGGCCCACGTCGTGAGCGCCCTGCAGACGCTCCTGAGCAGCAGAATAACGAACCAGAGATGTTCTAAGACATTCTGGAAATAATATGGGAAGCAGCCGGCTGACGAAAAGTCAGTCGGCTGCTTTGTTTATTCGCTGAAAAGGATTAACTTTAAAGATTGTTTAAGAAATTTATTAAAACTATATAAACCTATATGGAAAGAATCATCGAGTGCGTGCCTAATTTCAGCGAAGGCCGCAACATGGAAGTGATAGACGCTATCGTAGCGTCGATTGAGAAATCGGGTGGAGTTAAGGTGCTGGATGTAGATCCGGGTGAGGCTACCAACCGCACGGTAGTAACCTTCGTCGGCAGTCCTGAGGCTGTCGTGGAAGCTGCATTCCAGGGTGTGAAGACAGCCGGAGAGCTTATCGACATGCGACATCATCATGGTGCCCACCCTCGTTCGGGAGCTACAGATGTGCTGCCGCTTATCCCTATTTCCGGTATTACACTCCAAGAATGCGCTGAACTGGCAAGAAAGCTGGCTGAGCGCATTTTCAATGAACTGGAGATTCCTTGCTACTGCTATGAGTCTGCAGCTCAGAAACCTGAGCGAAAGAACCTTGCAGTCTGCCGTGCAGGCGAATATGAGGCGCTCCCTGAAAAGATGGGAGACCCAGACCGCATGCCGGACTTCGGTCCCGGATGCTACACGGAGCGTGCAGCTCAGGCTGGTGCAACCAACGTCGGCGCCCGCGACTTCCTTATCGCAGTCAACTACAACCTCAACACGACTTCGACACGTCGTGCGAATGCGATTGCATTCGACGTGCGTGAGAAGGGACGTCCGAAGAGAGAGGGCAATCCTATCACCGGAAAGATCGTAAAGGACGAGAACGGCAAGACGGTGATGATTCCGGGTACATTGAAGGGCTGCAAGGCTATCGGATGGTTCATCGACGAATACGGCATCGCGCAGGTTTCGATGAACATTACCGACATCAATACTACCCCGCTCCACGTTGCGTTCGACGAGGTCTGCCGCGCAGCAGCCGCTCGCGGGCTGCGCGTCACCGGCACCGAGATCGTAGGTCTCGTGCCGAAGCGTACGCTTATCGAGGCAGGACGCCACTTCCTTGAGAAGCAGCAGCGCTCGACAGGTATTTCTGAGGAGGAGATCATGAAGATAGCTGTCAAGTCCATGGGACTTGACGACCTGAAGCCGTTCGACCCTAAGGAGAAGGTGGTCGAGTTCATGATGGAAGACCCGGCAGAGACTGCAGCACGTGAAAGACTCGTACGCATGACCTGCAAGGGCTTTGCATATGAGACTGCATCGGAATCCCCTGCCCCAGGCGGCGGATCGATATCAGCATACATGGGCGCTCTCGGAGCTGCTCTCGGAACTATGGTTGCCAACCTTTCTTCACACAAGGCAGGTTGGGACGCACGCTGGAAGGAATTCTCTGACTGGGCAGACAAGGGTCAGGACGTGATGCGCAGGCTTCTTGCTCTCGTAGATGAAGACACAGCTGCATTCGACAGGATCATGGCAGCCATCGGCATGCCTAAGGGTTCTGACGAAGAAAAGGCAGCGCGCGCTGCAGCGCTTGAGGCTGCCACTCTTTATGCAACTGAAGTTCCGTTGAAGACCATGAAGACAGCACTTGAGGTCTTCCCTATCGTGAAGGCCATGGCTGCAGAAGGCAATCCTGCATCAGTTTCAGACGCAGGCGTAGGAGCACTTGCAGCCCGAAGTGCCGTACTCGGAGCCCAGCTCAACGTCCGCATCAACGCTGCCGGCCTCGCTGACCGCTCGGCCGCCGACCGTCTCTGCGCGGAAGCCGCAGAAATCGCTGCCAAGGCCATTGCAGAAGAGGCTGAAATCCTCGAAATCGTCAACTCCAAGATTGATGCGTAAAACATAAAGCGCTATCCATCAACTACTTACCCAAACCACGTGCTCCCCAATGGCGGCACGCAGTTTACATAAGACACTAATACACAAAGACATACAAAATACGATGGGATTTAAAGAAGATATACTGGCCGGAATTCCGGCGGTGCTGCCTCAGCCGAAGGCGTATGACACTACTGTAAACCATGCCCCTAAGCGTAAGGAGATCCTCAGCGCCGAAGAGAAGGTTCTGGCTATCAAGAATGCCCTCAGGTACTTCCCTGCAGAGCATCATGAAGTTCTTGCAAAGGAGTTTGCACAGGAGTTGAAGGAGTACGGCCGCATCTACATGTACCGTTTCCGTCCTGACTACGAGATGTACGCACGTCCGATAGACGAATACCCTGCGAAATCAAAGCAGGCAGCTGCGATCATGGCCATGATCCAGAACAATCTTGATTACCGTGTGGCACAGCATCCACATGAGCTGATCACTTACGGCGGCAACGGTGCCGTGTTCCAGAACTGGGCGCAGTACCGTCTCGTGATGCAGTATCTTGCAACAATGACCGACGAGCAGACCCTCGTGATGTACTCAGGTCATCCGCTCGGTCTCTTCCCTAGCCACAAGGATGCTCCTCGCGTGATCGTGACCAACGGTATGGTTATCCCGAACTATTCAAAGCCTGACCACTGGGAGAAGTTCAATGCCCTCGGAGTATCGCAGTATGGTCAGATGACCGCAGGTTCATATATGTACATCGGCCCGCAGGGCATCGTGCACGGAACCACAATCACAGTCATGAATGCAGCACGCAAGCAGCTCAAGGCACGTGGCATCGAAGGAACTGAAGAGAATATGAAAGGTATGCTCTTCGTGACTGCCGGTCTCGGTGGAATGTCAGGAGCGCAGCCTAAGGCAGGTGTGATTTCGGGAGTTGTGAGCGTATGTGCCGAGGTCAATCCTCATGCTGCTCACAAACGTCACGATCAGGGATGGGTGGATGAAATCCACGAAGATCTTGACGAGCTCATACCTCGCATCCGCAAGGCAGTTGCTGACAAGGAAGTAGTTTCGATCGCATACCAGGGCAACGTGGTAGACCTTTGGGAAAGACTCGCAGAAGAGGATATCCATGTAGACCTCGGATCAGACCAGACCTCTCTCCATAACCCATGGGCAGGAGGTTACTATCCTGTAGGATACAGCTACGAAGAATCGAACCGCATGATGGCCGAGGAACCTGAAAGATTCAAGGAATGTGTACAGGAATCTCTCCGCAGACATGCTGCCGCTGTTAATAAGCTCGCCGACAAGGGAATGTACTTCTTCGATTACGGTAACGCCTTCCTTCTTGAAGCATCACGTGCAGGAGCGGACGTCGTCAAGGAAGACGGCCGTTTCCGCTACCCTTCATATGTACAGGACATCATGGGACCTCTCTTCTTCGACTACGGCTTCGGTCCGTTCAGATGGGTCTGCATGTCCGAGAATCCTGAAGACCTTGCTAAGTCGGATGCGATTGCCGCACGCGTACTGCGCGAAATCATGGCAGAGGCTCCGGAAGAGATCCAGGGCCAGATGATGGACAACATCAGGTGGATCGAAGAGGCCGGACGCAACAACCTTGTGGTCGGCTCGCAGGCGCGCATCCTGTATGCGGACTGCGAAGGCCGCACGAAGATCGCCCTCGCTTTCAACGAGGCGATCCGCAGCGGCGAAATCACGGCACCTATCGTTCTGGGACGTGACCATCACGACGTTTCCGGAACGGATTCTCCGTTCCGCGAAACCTCTAACATATATGACGGATCGCAGTTCTGCGCCGATATGGCGGTACATAATGTAATCGGAGACGGTTTCCGCGGAGCTACATGGGTTTCTATCCATAACGGCGGCGGAGTCGGCTGGGGTGAGGTCATGAACGGAGGATTCGGTATGGTCATCGACGGAACCGAGGATTCTGACCGCCACATCAAGGAGATGCTTCTTTGGGATGTGAACAACGGTATCGCACGTCGCAGCTGGGCACGTAACGAGGGAGCGATGCATGCTATCCAGCGTGAGATGGACCGCACTCCAGGCCTGAAGGTCACCCTTCCTAACATCGCAGACGAAGAAATGATCAAAAGTGTTATCGGATAGAGATTTCTCGACTCCGCTCGAAATGACAAGATATGACACATACAATTTCAAACAAAAGACTGACCATAGAAAAGGTCAATGAAATAATACTCAAGGGCAAGAAGCTCGAACTGAGCAAGGAATCTGAAGAGGCAATCGTAAAGTGCCGTAAGTTCCTGGACAGCAAGATGGGAGACATCGGAAGACCTGTATACGGAGTGACTACCGGTTTCGGATCTCTCTGCAACATTTCCATCCCTGCAGAGGACCTGTCACAGCTCCAGCATAACCTCGTGATGTCTCATGCATGCGGTACAGGAGAGACAGTACGTCCCGAGATTGTCAAGCTTATGCTTCTGCTTAAGATCCAGTCGCTTTCATACGGCTATTCAGGAGTCCAGCTGGTGACAGTGCAGCGTCTTATCGACATGTTCAACAATGACGTGTTGCCTGTAGTGTACCAGCAGGGCTCGCTCGGTGCCTCCGGCGACCTCGCTCCTCTCGCCCACCTCTGCCTTCCGCTCATCGGTATGGGAGAAGTCATGTACAAGGGCGAAGTGCGTGCGTCTGCCGACGTATGGGCAGAACTCGGATGGGAGCCTATCCGCCTTCAGTCGAAGGAGGGTCTCGCACTTCTTAACGGTACTCAGTTCATGAGTGCGCATGCAGTATGGTCGCTTATCCAGGCTGAAAGACTTTCGGATTGGGCCGACAAGATCGGCGCGATGTCCCTCGAGGCATACGACGGCCGTATCGAGCCTTTCTTCCCTCAGGTTCATGAGGTCCGTGCACATCAGGGTCAGATCGAGACCGCGGCACGCATCCGCGAGCTCCTCGAAGGCAGCGAGATCATAAAGCAGAAGAAGGTCCATGTACAGGATCCATATTCATTCCGCTGCATGCCTCAGGTTCACGGTGCATCCAAGGATACCATCCGCTATGTAAAGTCTGTGATAGAGATTGAAATAAACAGTGCGACAGACAACCCTACAGTATTCCCTGACGAAGACCTCATCATCTCGGCAGGTAACTTCCACGGACAGCCTATCGCCATTCCTATGGATATGTTGACTCTTGCGCTCTCTGAGCTTTCCAACATTTCTGAGAGACGTATTTACAAGCTGATTTCAGGTCAGAGAGGACTTCCTAACTTCCTCGTTGCAAAGCCTGGTCTTAACAGCGGTTTCATGATTCCGCAGTACACAGCTGCATCAATCGTCAGCCAGAGCAAGGGCCTCTGCATGCCTGCATCTGCTGACTCCATCCCGTCTTCACAGGGTCAGGAGGACCATGTCAGCATGGGAGCTAACGCAGCTACCAAGCTTGTACGCGTCGTAGAGAACACTGAAAGGGTACTTGCCATCGAACTGTTCAACGCAGCTCAGGCTCTCGAGTTCCGCCGCCCTCTCCGTTCGTCATGGACTATCGAGAAGATCTTCGCAGGCTACCGCAAGGTCGTTCCGTTCATCGAGGATGACCGTTACATGCATCCGCTCATCGAGAAATCTGTGGAATTCATCAGATAATTTTTTGTCCGGTAGCGCGATATTCCGGAGACCCCCTGCCCACTTCGTGGGCTGTCCCCCTAGCCGGGGGTGGCATGTCTCCTGCATATCACACCACCGGACAAAACTTCAGATAAATTTCATTTAAGAACGCTGTTGCATAAGTTATGAGGACTATTATATATAATATCGGGACGCTGGCGGGAATTCTGCCGGGAGATGTGAGGAAGCTTGAAGGTTCGCAGATGAACACTGTCGAGTGCATCGAGAATGCATATCTGGTCATTGAAGACGGGGTCATCACTGAGTTTGGCAAACAGATTACCAATCAAGTCGGGAATGACGGTTGCGAATACATTGATGCACATGGTGGATTCGTGATGCCTGCGTTTTGTGACAGTCATACGCATATCGTTTATGCGGGATGTCGCGACGGTGAGTTCCGAGACAAGATAGCTGGTCTTTCATATGAGGAGATTGCTGCACGAGGAGGCGGGATCTTGAATTCTGCGGATCTGCTGCACGAAACTTCCGAGGATGAACTTTACGAACAGTCGATGGTCCGTGTGCGTGAAATCATGGCCATGGGCACCGGAGCCGTTGAGATCAAGAGTGGATACGGACTTACTGTCGAGGATGAGCTGAAGATGCTTCGTGTCATCAAGCGCATAAAGGAGACAGCTCCTGTTGCCGTTCGTGCCAACTTCCTGGGGGCACATGCTGTCGGTCGCGCCTATAGAGGACGACAGAGCGAATATGTGGATCTTGTATGTAAGGAGATGCTTCCTCGCGTTGCAGAAGAAGGACTTGCAGACTTTGTTGACGTATTCTGCGACGAAGGATTCTTTACTGTAGAGGAAACTGACCGGATTCTTACTGAAGCTGCACGTTACGGTATCACGCCAAAGATCCATGCAAACGAACTCGAAGTTTCGGGAGGTGTCCAGGTAGGAGTGAAGCATGGAGCGCTTTCTGTGGATCATCTTGAGAAGACTACAGACGCAGAGATTGAAGCGTTGCGCGGAAGCTGCACGATGCCAACCATGCTGCCTGGATGCTCTTTCTTCCTGGGAATTCCTTTCGGCAACGCCAAGGGGTATATTGAAGCGGGACTTCCTGTAGCGTTGGCTTCAGATTATAATCCGGGATCCAGCCCTAGCGGAAACATGAGGTTCGTGATGGCCCTGGGATGTATCCGCATGCGTCTTACCCCGGAACAGTCGTTCAACGCATGTACGATCAACACCGCCTATGCAATGGGAGTCAGTGACCAGCTGGGCTCAATCACCGTAGGCAAAAAAGCAAACCTTATCATCACCAAACCGGTTCCGTCTCTGGCATTCATCCCTTACAGCCACCAGACCCCGGTCATCGAACAGGTAATCCTTAACGGCACTGCGATCTAGTCGAACTTAGTAGTGGCAGACAACTAGCTGAGCTGCAACGTTTTAAATGGTGATGCCTGCTGCATTTTGCAGCAGGCATCACCATTTAACCAATTAAGCATCAGATGATTAGATGCCACACAAAATGGCACTCATATTGCTATCATGGCTGTCAACGGACTTAAAAACAGACAGACATGATTAAAAGTAAATTGCAGCAGGCTGTAAACGATCAGATTACAGCTGAATTATGGTCATCGAACCTTTATCTCCAGATGGCCTATTTTCTCATGAGCCAGGGATGGGACGGATTTGCGCATTGGATGAAGTGCCACTCGGATGAGGAGAGGGAACATGCAACACGAATGGCTGATTTTCTTACTGACAGAGGCGGTCAGGTAAAGCTACAGACGGTAAACCTCGTACCGGAAGGCTGGGGTTCGGTGCTGGAAATCTTCGAGCATTCGCTCAGTCAGGAGAAGATGGTCTCCAAGATGATTGACAAGATCGTGCTACATGCCATCGAAGAGCAGGATTTCGCCACAGAGAACTTCTTCAGAAAGTTTGTGGACGAGCAAGTAGAAGAAGAAGCCCTATTCGGCAGCATCGTCGACAAACTGAGAATGGGAGGAGACAGCGCCCTGCCTTTCATGGACGCCCAGCTTGGCAAAAGACGGGAATAAAAAAGAGGGGATAACCTCACGGCTATCCCCTCTAACATATTCTTTCCTGACATCAATCGAAAGAATATGATTGATGATTTACCAAATTAGTTCTGGAAAGTCACTTTAACAGTAGCTGTTCTCTCACCCCATACATACTTGAATGTTACAGGAACGCTGATTTCAAGAGCCTTAGCAAGCTGGAGATCTCCAGTATTGTTGAATGTAACAACACCGTCAGCGAATGTAACATAAGCAGCCATTTCTGCAGGGATATTTACCTTACCCCACTCGTAGGTGATGCTGTAAACAGTCTGAGGGTCTACAGAGTACTGAACTGAATTCCAGTTACCACCCTTGAGGATAGCATTTGCCTTAACGTCTGTCATGACGAGATAGTCGAATGCATCCACTGTGTATTCCTTAGACTCAGATACCTTGACAGCAGGAACCTCTGCTACTGTAAGAGCATCGATAGGATCATACTTCTTGACAACATAGTCTGCATAAGTTTCAGCAAAGTTTGTAGGGATCTCGATTGTGTTTCCATTAGAGTTCACAAGGGCGATCTTAGCATCTACAGAAACTGACTCGTCAGCACCGTTGTAAGTAAGTTTGTTGTTCGCCATCACGATACCCTCGCTTTCTGCCTCAACAGAGAACTTGACATCGATACCAGCTGCTGCGAGAGCGTCTGCATCCATAAGAGTTCCCTTGTCATCATAGAGATAGAATGCCTGAAGCATATTGATCTCGTTAACTGAGAAGCCAGAGATAGGCTCTCCGACGAACTTACCGATTACCTGTGAGTAGTATCCTTCTGCTGAATCGTATACATAGTACTCAGAGTGCTTGAATGTATACTTAGGAAGCTCGAAGTTGAGAGCCTTGGTGATCACAAACTCCTGACCATACCAAGTAGTCACCTTCATTGTGTACTCGAGACCTGTAGGGATTACGCCGTCAGTCTGGAAGTCAGTGCGGTAAGTGAAGTCAGTATGGATTTCGTTAGTCGCACCAGGAACAAGCTTGAGACCTGTTGTCCAGCCTGAATTCTTGTCTACGATAGGAGCATATACATACTCACCTTCCTCATCCTTCTCAGCTGGCTGGATCGAAGTCTCATAAGTAAATGCGTTAGTTGCAAATACATCCTTGAGCCACTCAGCCGCAGTCATCTCAGAAAGATCATAAGAGATAGCCTTGTAGAGGACATCAAGACTGTCGACTACATCACCCTTGAGTACAAGATCCTTAGTATAAGTAACAGTAGAAGCAGGAAGCTCGATCTCGATAGACTCATTGCTGCGGCCTACAGTGTTTACAACGAATGTGAATACAACGTCAACATTCTCGAGAGCATAAGTAAATACAACTTCGTATGGCTCTTCAGACCATTCAGGGAATGAGAGTGCGAGAGTTGCCATCTCACCGTCAACTGTAACAGCTGCTGCAGCCTCAGGGTAATCCTTAACCATGCATGTGCCTGCCATTGCAAGAACGTCAGCTATTTCAGTATCTGCAGGGAGGTTCTCAGCTGTGAATGAATCCACAGAGTAAGAGAATTCGCGTGTATAGAAGCCCTGGTTTGCGTCAACGCCTGCATCACTCTTGTATGACCAAGTAGCTGTCTTCTCAGGAGCAGTAACTGTTGCCTTCTCACGACCAACAGCAATGTTTGACATAACCTGGAAAGACGCATCGTACTTCTCACAGTAGATTGCATAGGCCTGAGTAGTGAATGCACCGATATTCTCAGCCTTCACACCTTCAGCAAGTGAAATGCTTGCAAAGCCATCCTCACCGATTGTCTGAACGAAGTACTTCGCAGCCATAGGAGTTGCGCTCTGAAGAGGGAGAGCAGTCATGGTTATATCGAAATCATATCCCGCAGCTGCAAGATCTGCTGCTTTTACATAACTAGGTTCTGCACCCCACATAGACACCTTAAGAGCAGGAGTTATGTCTTTCAATGCGACTACAGATTCGTTGCTGGTATATGGAATTTCAAGGCTCTCGAAAGAGAAAGGAGCTACTTCCTTGCCCTGCTTATTCAACACGACTACCTCAGCGATATAAGAACCATAACTCATTTCTAAAGGCAAATACTCGCTTGAACGAACGTTATTACCATCATCAAGTACCAATGCATATACATAGCTCTTGTTGAATTCTTCATTCATTTCCCACGTATCAGCATTCTTAAGTGGATTGAAATCATGTCCAATGACAGTAAGATTGAGCATTCCTGAAGCGTCAGCAGTTGCTTTTACAACCTCAAGCGTAGGAACTTCTTCGCCCTTAGTCTCTACACAGTCAAATGAAAGAACGCTAGGATCTGCTGCTATTGCAGCTGCACATTCTGCAGGATAAACCTTGAAACGAATTTCATAAGGAAGAGCTGTAGATCCAAGACAATTATTATTATTCTCCCAATCGTAATCCATGAAAAGTGCAAACTCCATTACTGGATTGCCATACTTGTTGATAGGAACATTCACCATGCTCTGAACGCGTGATGCAAGATCAGCGATGATAGACCAGTTGAGTACAAGAGGCTCCTCTGTTCCCTCTACGTTATAAAGGGTAAGAGAACCATTCTCTGAATCCCAAACTGCTGTAACAACGCCCTCTACATAGATAGACTCGCCTTCGTAAGTCTCATCCTTGACGCCGTTCACATATTTTACCCAAACACCATTTTCTGGAGCATAGTAAATTGTGTCACCGTCAACGCCGTCCTTGCCGTCTTTTCCGTCAGCACCGTCCTTGCCGTCAGCGCCATCCTTGCCGTCTTTTCCGTCAACGCCGTCTTTGCCGTCAGCACCGTCTTTGCCGTCAGCACCGTCCTTGCCGTCTGTACCGTTGATACCATCTTTACCGTCCTTACCATCGGCACCCTTTGAAGGCTTACCGGTATCAACACCGTCAATGAACCAGTTACCGTTGTCACCGATAGTAATCACTGAACCCGGCTTACCATCAGCGCCATTCTTACCGTCGGCACCATTAGCACCATCTTTACCATCAGCACCATTAGCACCATCCTTACCGTTTGTAAGCTCGAAAGTCTTTCCGTTGCTGAGAGTAACCTTTACACCTGTAGCTGTAGACTGAACGTCAGTAACGACAGCACCAGCAGAAATCTGAGCCTTAAGGTCAGCCACAGATGCCTCGACCTTAGACAGACGATCGCTGAGATCCGCCATTTCATTCTGAAGTTCCTCTGTACAACCGGTGTACACGAAAGCTGCGCATACTAATGCGCCAGCCATCAATCTCTTAAAGATTTGTTTCATAAAGGAATAGAATTATTTAATGTTAGTTAAGTTGTTCACAATACAATCTGCATTTATTCCACAGAATAATAAATGGTTACCTATATATCCAGCAGTTTTCTGGCATTACAGATACGTTCCTCCTTGTCGTAACACCCCAGATATACCTCTGTCATATGGATGCTAGAATGTCCTAGACTTTGAGAAATAAATGATATGTTCACTCCACTTTTCATCAGTATCGTTGCATATGAATGGCGAGCGGAATAAGTAGAAACGTGTCTGATACCTATGTCTTCAGCAATTACTTTCATTGCTGCATTACAGCTACTTATGGCATTCCTTACTATATTTATTATTTCCTGAGGAGTCTCTGTCCCTTTAGCAAACCTGAACAACATACCATCAGAAGGGCCTGATATGCCATTACCATGTCTTTCAATTATATCTGACATTTCCTGCAACAAAGGAGCTTTGATGATCTTGGGAAATTTATTCGACGAGGATGTCTTGCTGCGAACAAATGTTATCTCACCATTCACGATACAACTCCTCCTAAGAAACAGCATATCTCTGAAATTTATTCCATTACACATGTATGAGAATAGCCACAGATCCCGCCAGTATTCACATTCTTCATCTCCCTTCCAATTCCTGATTGACAATATTTCGTCTCGGGTAAGTGCCATATCTCTTGTACGTGACGCAGGTATCCTGTACTTACCTGGGGCAAAAGGATAATCATCCTTCATCATGTAACCATCATTAATAATTTCATTGAATACACATTTGAGAACCCTCATATAGATATTTATAGTTGTAGTACTCTTACCTTCCATAATCCAGAAGTCTTCACATCTGGACAGCCATTGAACTGTGACTGAATCAAATGATATAGATAACCCTGAAAATCTTTCCAAAGCCCTCAGCGTTGTCCGGTAACGATAAAACGTATTGATTTTACCATTCTTCCTAGCTGAATCCATCTTTGACTTTATTGCATCATTGACCGTCTTCTTTACATTTCCAAGATGTGCCTCTAATCTCAACAGACTGAATTCACCTCTATCTATCAATCTGTTAGCTTCATTCCTGATCCGGCTGTATACCTTTTCAACATATGATGCTTTCTCTGACTTCCTGTGTATAGTCCAAATGGCCGACCATTCCTTCTCCGAAACATCTATACCTGTTGGAAAATATTTTTGTTTACGTCTGAAAATCACTTCAATCTTTATTGGATAAAGACCGTTTTTCTTCTTGTGTCTCGTATCAAGTACCGTCATTACAGAGACACCTTCTCTTCTGAATCTGTACATGGTGTTTAAATTATTGTTTACATGTTTTTTACATACAGTAACCAAAAATCAACGTATATATTATATATGGTATGTCAGAGCCTTCAGACCCTATCAATTTTAGAGAATCAAACCCTAGAGGATCAGACAGGATATGTATGTACACATATATATGTAAAATGAATGCAAAGCTTTCCAACGATGTTTTTTGTATGGAATTCTTGCGGATACAAAATTTTTGATTACATTTGCAAATCAATATGCATTCACGGGAACATATAAATTGAGTAAAAGACTATATAATTTATTATTCTGTGGAACAAATGAGAGTGACTGAAATTCAGTCACTCTCATTTGTTATATATACATATATATAATTACGGGTTGCCAAGACATTTATCACAGTTTCATACGTGACACGATTTGCCTTTTCTATGTCACGGAAGTGTCAAAATGATGGCATAGTGATTTAATCCGCTCACATATGAAAAAGAGCGACCTCGTATGAGATCGCTCTGAATTAGAGTCCATATTATAATAAACTACTCCGCTATGACTTCTACAACAGCTGTAGAATCGGTCGCTGCTTCGCAGTCGGTGCAGCATTCTACCACTTCTTCTGCTACTACCTCAGTCTGGTTGTAACGTGGGAGCGGTGAGTTCAGGCCGGCCCATGAGAGGAGGTTGAAGAGCCAGAGTCCTCCAGCAACTACAACGAGGGCTGCGATAGTGATGAGCCATGCTTTCCATGGAGCCATACCTGCCTTTGCATACGGATCCTTAAGCTTCATCTTAGGATACTTTGCAGCATCTGTAAGGGTTTCTCCGAAAGGAATGCTGATCTTTGAAGCGGCATTGACAGCCCATCCGTTTGCATTGAGGAGAGGGGCGATGTTGCGGCGACGGAGCTTCATCCATGCCATGATCATTGCAGGTCCTGAGATTACAAGAAGGATGGCAGCTATGACAACGAGGGTCTTCCACCAAGGCATTGCAAGGATACCTCCGAAGATGCTGGTAAGAGCTGTTCCCAATGCTCCCAATGCCATACCGAAGGCTGCAAAGATACCGGCGAACTTACCGATGTCGAAAGGCTGCGCAGGCGCTGCAGGGGCCCCTGCAGCTGTGGCAGCAGGTGCTGCATTGATCTTGGCTGTAGCATCCGCCATCATCTTGGCATCCTTGTCTGCAGCACTCTTGTTGATGAGGTTCTCGATAGCCTTGGCCATTCTGCGGTAAGGTGACCAGAACGCCTGAGCTACACTGATAGGATTATCGATGATCTTTGTGATCACAGCATCCCATTCCTCACCTGCATTGTCATAATAAACAGCATTCTTACCTACGATAAGATCTCCGATCTCTCCTACTGTAACTGCTGCAACGATATTGAGAGTACCTGGTTTCGACTTGGTCTTGCAGTCGCAGTATACGAGGAACATTCCGCTGGTCGCAGCTGAAGCATTATGTTTCGCCATATCCGCAACCTTCATACAGAAACGGCACTCCCTCTGGTCGATGATGAGTCGTCCTGACTGGAAGATAGCGGCAACATCCTTGTCCTTTGTATAGAAATCGTTAAGGGTAACGAAGTTTCTTACGAGTCTGTAGAAATCGCGGAAGATGTGGAGGAACTTGTCCACCATCTGGATATTGGCAGCTTCTTCAGCAAGAGCTGCATCCTGTGCAACGAGGTCATGAAGCGAAGCCTTTCTGTCCTTTGCGATGAAATCCTTGACCGCATCAAGTCCGAGAGCCTCCACGCATGCTCCTGCCTTGGCTCCCTTCCATGCTGTATATGCAGCGAACTGAGCACCGACTGCTGCCCAGTCAGCTTCTGTAAGCACCTTCTTGTCAGCAAAGGCAACAGATCTCACAAGTTCAAACTTTGCAGCCCATGCAGGGTTCACCGGAGCTGTAAGGTCAAGTTCAGCCTTTCCTGTAATACGTGCGATAGGATAAGATGCTATCTCATCGGTCTTTGCTGTAAGGTTCTCTGTGCTGATGGCCTGGATGCTTGCTGTCTGCACATCGAGAGATGCTGTACTGTCTGGAGAGAAGGCAGCGAGCTTTGAACGCATGAAGAAATCCTTCACTTTTGCATCGAGCGCATTATAGGCGTCGATGACAGCATCAGTCTTGTCTCCGAACGGCGCCTCTACTGCAGCACCATGCCATGCAACGTAATCAGCGAGGTTCTTATAGAAAGCCTCGATCAGGTCTGCATTCACACCTGCAGCACCGCTGCGGTCTGCAACGCCGCCTAGCGAAGCTACGGCGGCTGCAATCGCAGCCTTGTCATCTGCATCCTCGGCTGTAGCCTCGGTGATGATTCCGTCGCCGTTGAAACGGGTCTTCGCGAAAATAGCCGCTACATCAGCTGTGTCTGCCAAAGAGATGACAGTGCCTTCCTTGCCAAGATTTGCAAGAATCTGCCTTGCACAGTTGTAAAGCTTCTTTCCTTCCGGATTTTCCTGGTCCAGGTTCTCGATATCGATGCTGTCCTTGCCTTCGAGAACGAGGTCTGCGTTCTTCAGGACGCCTGTGATCCACTGCGAAGTGGCGATCACGTCGTTGACACGGATCTTCTCATCACCGTCGATATCCATATACCTGAGACTCTTGTCATCGATCTCAAGGCCTGTTACAGGACATGAAAGGACTGTCCACATCTTAGGGTCGAGTTCTGCGAGATGAGCGATATCCTCACCTGAACTGATTCTTACTCGTGAAGAGCCGCCAAGATTCACGAACTCCCACTTGTACTTCTTGCTGTTGTTAAAGATTGCCATATATAAAAAAATGATTGATTTTTTCAGAATGCTAAATTCCTCCAAAATTAATCATTTTTTCTTAAAGACTGTCAATCAGCCTTATATTTCATCAATTGAAAGCACACCGTTACGTGTCATCGTTATACAGAAGTGATGATATTTCACATCTTTGTCATGAATGAGCTGGAAGACGATGTTCACATGATATATCTTCTGCACATCCATAGTCCCGATATTTCCCGATTCATCGACAGAATCGACAGGTATTGTCGGATTGTCCATCTTCTGAGTAAAACGATGCAGATGCAGACGCATGATCTCATTTATTCCGCGCATCGGATAGTCATCATTTTCCGCCAGAGCCACATCATCTATGGTAACATGCTTTCTGTAGAGAAGAATCTTCTCCTCGAATATGCGTGCCTCGTCTTCGACGGAGGACGCCTTCTCCCTCATGAGAAGGACTTCAGCTGGAGTCTTCGACTCCGATATGAAGTCAAATCCTTCCTTCACGACACCTATCCTGTTCTTTCCGATGGTGACGACGGCTTTCTTATCGTAGTACTTGTTTCCAAGCTTATGCGCAAAGAAATATCGCAGGAGTTCCTTGATGCGGTCCTTCATCATGTAGCTCACTACCAGAACAACGAAAAGAGGCCAGGTGATGTTTCCGTACTTGACCTGAGTGAACCAGGCCACTGCAGTGGCAAAAATCATTGCCAGACCAGCCGCCAGGCTATAACAGATCTGCTCGACAGCCACTCCGTCCTTCTTCTTGTCAAGTCTTATGTAGAGTTCGCTCTCGATGAACTTCTTGAGCATTCCGCGGTGGTATACAAGCTGGCGGTCGTGAGAGTCTTCTCCAGTCAGGACACCATAATCCTGAGACACCTTGTACTCCCTTTCCCCCATTATAAGTCCCATCAGGTCGGCTTTCAAGGCTTTGCATTTTTCCGAAGTATTGGTCGTATCGATAGTCCTTATAAGACGTATGGTCCTCATTTCGACGACATGACTCATGAACTCATCGCACAGGCGGAAGTAACTGCGGGTCCTGGGTGAAGCCGTAGGTACATCTATGATCTGATACATGGCACGGAAAGCAGCAAGGACGGATTTTGTACTTGAAACAAAATCCTTGACAAGATAGTCTGCCGACTCAAATGAACGGGTTGCCGAAATGTGTGCCACCTGATCTCTGAGAGCACTCTTGAATATCGCGGCAAACATCTTCAGATGGTACTCATACGCATCGAGGTCTGCATGCTGAGGATTGTTCGCAACCTTTTCCAACGCCTTACGGAGAGATGTCAGAGGCAGTGAAGTATCATGAGCGATATCTCTCATCAGGTATACAGGAGTGATGAGTCTGATATTTGACTTTATGTCACGGTAAAACTGCTTCTTGCCGTAATTCTCCGGATTTATATCCAGACTGTTAGGTACGAACATCCATGTATTGACCGAAAAATCATCGACAATACCGTCCTCCTTGCTGTTGAATCCGAACTTGAACTCAACAGAGTAATTATCATGTTTCTTTGCCTGTATTGAAATCATATTTCTCTATAAAGGATTGCCACGTCGCTACGCTCCTCGCAATGACGTTCTATAAAGGTATTATGCTCCAGGACTTAAAACAGTCCTGGAGTGTAACCCAGCCAATGCAATACGGTCTCACCCCATACAAGGATCATAAACCATGCTATGAGCATCATGGTGATACCGAACTTGAAGGTATCGCTCCAGCTGTAGTGGTTTGTAGTATATAGCAGCGCCGCCGGCTTGCTGTTGAACGGCAGCACGTAAACATGTTCAATCAAGAGGGATACAGGGAACGAGAGGCTGAGCGGAGGGAATCCGAACTGCTGTTCCACACCTATCGCGATAGGTACGAATACCAGGGTCCTCATGTTCTTGGACTGGAAGATAAGAGCACTGAAGAGCATGAGTCCGGTAAGAAGAATGTACAGAACGATGAAAGGAGTCTGGGCTGTAATGCCGAGAGCATCCATTCCTGCACCGACAAGCATGGAAGGAAGGTCTGTGGCATTGAGGCCGGATCCGATCACATATGCACCCGCAGAGAAGATCATAAGATGCCATGGAATATCGACATCATTCCATTTCACCACGCCGATGCCCGGCATCAGGGCGATGACCGCACCGATGAGGACCACGACTTCCGCAGAGACACCATGGAGACTTTCGGTCACCCACATCACGAGTACGCCGACGAAGATCGCGATGGACTTGAATTCCTCCATCTTCATGGATCCCATTGATTCGAGCTCATTACGGAGTCTCTCCATTCCGCCCTGGATCTGCGGCTGTCTTTCCTCCGGCTTGAGAGGGAAGATGACCTTCACGCCGACGAACCATCCGATAAGAAGGAGGATCATCGCAAGTGGGAATGCAGCCACCAGCCAGTCTGCGTATATCACTGAAACTGAGCTATATGCTCCCATAAGGAGCGATATGGCGAGAAGATTCGCGCCGGAGCCTGTCATGAAGGCGCTGGCACCGATATTTATCTGGAAAAGATTCTGGAGCACGAGGTTACGTCCGAAATTATTACGGTTACCCTGACTTGCTCCGAAGATTGCAGCCACGACCATGAATATAGGAAGAAGGATTGTCGCCTTGACGGTCGTAGCCGAAATGAACATTGACAGGACGACATTGATGATAAGAAAACTGAAGAATATGCCGGAAGCGCTCTTGCCGAACTTCAAGACAAACCAGAGGGCGAATCTCTTGGCAACGCGAGTCTTGACCAGCATGCTTGCGAGTACGAATGAAAGGATGTTAAGCCACATCACCGGATGTCCGAGCTGGGCAAATGCATCCTTCTGGGTTGTAACGCCGCAAAGAATGACTCCAAGAATCACCATCAGGGACGTCAGGTAACTCTGCACAGCCTCTGTTATCCAAAGCACGATTGACGAGCAGAAGATAGCAAGCATGGCATAGCATGCTCTTATGAATGCAGGTTCTCCGATAACCTTGAGTCTGGCCTGCGCCTTGTCTGAAAGTCCTGAGAAGTCCAGATTGTCAAACAAAGGAATATCAATCACCCAATAAATAAGGATGAATACCAGAGCGGCTATAGGTCCTCCAAGGCGGGCCATCCACTTCTCGAATCCGGACTTCTCCATCTTCGGAAGTTTCTCCACCTTGTAATTATTCATATCCAGCGGGTCAAATACCTGCTCCTGTTCAAGTTCAGTGTTCTTGTCGGTCATAGTTGAAAGTGTGGATTAAAAGATTCTCCGCTCCGCCCAGGTGACATTAAATTCAACCTAAGACTGCCATCCTGAGCGAAGCGAAGGATCTCCGATCATGATTTATTCAGCCCAATTCTTATATGGGTTTTTCATTAACATAGAGTTGTAGTACTTCACATCTCCGGTAACCTCCTCACCGAGCCACTCAGGCTTTACAAAAGCCTCGTCCTCTGAAGAAAGCTCAACTTCAGCCACTACAAGGCCTTCGTTGTCGCCGTAGAATTCGTCTACCTCAAATGTATGTTCACCAGCCTCAACGAGGTAACGTGTCTTGTCAATCACGCCTGGCTCGCAGATCTGAAGAAGGTCCATGACTTCTGCAGCTGGAATTTCCTTCTCCCACTCGAAACGGCTTGCACCGCTTGCCGAGCCGATACCCTTGATGGTGATGAATCCCTTCTCACCTTTTACGCGCACGCGTACTGTGCGCTCAGGAACTGAGCTGAGGTAACCCTGAGTGATGCGGGTAGCCTTCTTTGCAAACGGCTTGAAGTCGCCTGCAACCAAGAATTTTCTTTCGATTTCCTGTGCCATGATACTACTCGTTTGCAAGTGGTTTGTCCGACATACCGATCACACGCTTGATAGCCTGGAGGTAGTTGATGTTCTCAACTCCCTCGAGACCGCAGTCAGCGATGGTCTTCTTGATATCCTCGATCTCAGTTGACTCTGAGTTGATTGTAACGATCTTGGCGCCGTTGATAAGTACATTGCCTACCTCGCAGATGGTGTTGTTCACCATGTAGCCGAAACGCTGCTTGTGCACGCGTACAGCTGCAAGATCAGGATTAGCCTTCACCATGGCGATGAACTCGTCATAAGTGTACTCATCCTTGTCAAGAGCAGGCATCTCAACCATGAATGCTGGGAACACCTCGTTCTCAAGCACTGCGCGTGAGATAGGGAACTCACCCTTCATGAGAGGGTTCCACTGCTCGAGACCGTCAACAGTCTGGACATATGTCTTGATGTCCATCTTGCCGTTGCGGATCTTTGTGTTGTTGATGTCGTTCTTGCTTGAGATGATGTAAATCTCGTCGCTCTCGCGCTCCCATACCTTTTCAGGAACTGGTACTGAAAGACGAGCCATTCTCTTGTGTGCCTCGCAGAAGCACTGTCCGAATGAGCGGAACTCGAAGCGTGGCTTCGAAATTTCTCCGATTTTCAATTCTGCCATAGCTTACTATTCGCTAGGATTAGAGTTCAGGAGCCTGCTCGATGTCAGCTACCTTTGTACCGTTTGCCTTACCCTTTGTAGGATCTGCATAAACGAACTCACCTGTTCCGTCCGGTACGCGTGAGAATGTGTGCTTCTTGTCGTTGTTGAAGCCTGAAACCTGGTTCCAACCTGCACCTTCCTCACCACGCTTGAATGAGCTGAGGACCTCATCCTTAGCGCTGTAAAGCTCGATGAATACGTTCTTCTTACCTGAAAGACCGCCCTTGAACACATGGTTTGCGCTCTCATAAGCATAGTTAGGGTCACCATCTTCAGCTGGATCAGCAAGGTCTGAGCTCTCGAGAACTACGAATCCCTTTGCAGCGATCTTCATACCCTTGGCACCTGTCCAAGTTGTGCTCTTTCCACCATCCTTTGATGAGTCATACTTAACAAGGTAAACTCCCTCAAGAGAAATCTCCTTGTCAGTTGTGTTGTAAAGCTCGATGAACTTGTCAGCACCTGAAAGCTCATTGAGAGCGATTCCTGTCACCTTTGCCTCTTCCTTTCCTTCTTCCTTACCGCTACCGTCTACTGTAGGGTTCTCCTTGTTACATGCAACAAGTGCAAATGCAGCTGCAGCTGCGAATACGAAAAACTTTTTCATGATTGTTTGTGTTTAAAATTGTTAGTTATATGAATGAATGTTTAGAATGCAACCTGGAAACGGCATGCGAGCATATGATAGTCGATACCCTTGCTTGGGCTGTCTGGTGCGATGTCACCCGGATACTTTGTAACATTACCGTTTGCATCATATCCTGTACAATATGGATTCTTGGCAGTCTTGTCAGTACCGTCCTGAGCGCCCTTAGCGTTTGCGAAGATATCCTGATCATTATACTGATAGTTGACAACGAACTTCACGTTTCTTGTAACATGGAAGTTGAGACCAAGAGAGTAAGCATATGCTGAACCACCCATGATATACTTTGAAATATTGAAGTCGCAATACTCTACGCGAGCACAAAGTTCGATATCTCCCCACTCCTTACCATTGTTTGTACGAGTGTACTTAGCTCCGCCAGCGTCGTAGTTCTGAGTACCACCGAAGAGAAGATATCCAGCCTGAGCATACCATCCCCATGCCTGCTGCATGTTAGGAGCCTCACCGTTCTTGTCAATATACTTCTGCTCGTCAACGAAAGGCTTGCGTGCGATATAAGCGCCCTCCCAACGGAGTCCCTTGTGGTGACCTGCAAGCTCGAATGTGTAAGCAAGCTCATGGTCAAGATACTGTATAGCGTCAGTGTCGAGGAACTTCTTGCGGTTTACACCTGTAGTGTTACGGGTGCTGTAACGTACGGCATTATAACCGTCTGCACCTGAAGAAGTCTTAGGATTTCTGTAAGAAGCCGCTGCACCGATGTGGAGTGAAGTGGTCTTGTTGTTGATCGGACGATAAACGAGCTTTCCTGTGTATGAAAGTCCACAGTTCAAGCCATAATCCTTGTTACCATCCTGGAAAGCAGTCATTGTCTCAGCATCCTCAAGAGCAGGACCGAATACGCCGGCACTTGCCCAGATATGAGGAAGGGCATACTTGAAATTGATACCCATGTGACGTGAAGGCGCAAGATAAGTCACCATCGGACGCTCCATGAACTGGAGATAACGTGAAGTAGTGTTTCTCTGGATAGAGAAATTCTCCTTGAAGTTACCCATCTTGATCTCAAGGTTTTCAACACCTGTGAAACCGAGATAAGCATCCTTGATCTCAGGAGTACCGCTGGTCCAGTCAGTATCGAGCTCACCGTACCAGTTCTTGTCGAGCTGAGCCTTTACTGCAAAACGGGTACGACGCATAAGCATACCGTTACCGATCTGGGTAAGATTCTTGTCATAGCCGAAGAATACGGCTGCATCACCCTGAACGCGTACGTCAAACCACATCTTGTAGTTAGCTTCCTTGTTCTGGAATACAAGGATACCGTCCTGTACAGTTGCATCAATCGGAACAGAGGTAACCTTCTGACCATACTGGTTCACCTCTTCAGCAGCATTCTGCTGAGCTGAGGCAGCAAATGACATCGATAATGCCAAAGCTGAAAGTAAAAGTACCTTTTTCATTGTCTTAAGGTTTTAATGGTTAATGTTAATTGGTTTATATTGATTTAATGAAATTCACCAGGTTGTCACCTTTGGAAAGGCCAAGCTTCTGTCTTAGTCTGTATCTGCTTATCTCCACGCTCTTGGGAGTTATGTTCATCAACGTTGCTATATACTTTGACGAGAAGCCTAATCTGAGGAGTGTCGCCAGACGTCTTTCCTGCTGTGTCAGGTCAGGGAAGTTCTCCGAAAGCTTGGCATTGAAGTCTTCGTGGAGAGATTCTGCCTGGGAGTAGAAATACTGGGAATCGACATCTCTTTCGTAGGAAAGTCTTTGTCTGAGAGAAGCTCCGAGCTCGGAAATAAGACCGTCGCGTTCCTTCTCATCCTTACTCTTGGCAAGCTTCTTTACTATCGCATTCAAAGACTCAAGATATTCCTTCTGTTCCACCATGCTCAAGGCAACATTCATCACTTCCTGCTTCTTCATCTCGACTGCATTATGGAGAGCCTGGTTCTCCGATATCACCACCTTGAGTTCCATATCATTCAAAGCACGGCTGTTTTCATATATCTGTTGTTGCTGGGAATATACCAGTTTTTCCGTCGCTTCTCTGACAATTCTCTGCCGACGCGCATATCCGGCAAAAGTCAAAGCCACAAGCACAAGTATCGCAGCTGCCATGACAGTGAAATCCACAAGCTGTTCCTCATTGTTTCCCGACACATGCAGGATCGCATATGCAATTACCATGGATCCTAAAGGAGCGGTAAGGAAGGCAAGTGCCTCTTTCGCATAAACTTCCATTTCCACCATACGGGTCTTCTTGACGATATCCGAGCCCGCCAATGCGGCGAACACAAGGGATCCGGGGGCAAGAGGGACAGCCTTGAGACCTATGAAATCATATGAAAACAGGGACAAGGCAACAGCAGTGGAAAGTCCTACTGCAAGTATCGTATATACAGGAAAATCTCCATATATACTTGAGTTCTCATCACTGGTCTTACGCATCAGCGATGAAAGGGAGAGTATTGCACAGACCAGCACGGCCAAGACCACGAACAGATCTGCGGAAGTACCTGAGATCATATCCGCACCGATTCGAAGGAAACCTCCCCAGTTCAGTCCTAATGCGAATGCCGTAAGAACTATGGCTGCCATCACGGCGAAACGCATGTAATAAGACAGCGTTATAAGATGCATATGACATCGTTCAAGCGTCTTTTCTGCAAGAAGACGCAGAATCGCTGACAAGACGAATGCAATTACCGGTGCTGCTATGAATGAAAGCAGAACATGAACATCCATCTCATAGCCTGAACTGATAAGGCACGCCTGAAATCCTCCCAGTATAGCATAGACAGAGGAACCGTTGATAGAGAACAGCCTGAGTACCAGCAGGATGATAAGTGACGAAAGCTGGATGATCATCAGAGACTGGCAGTCAACGATACCGACATACTGATCGGCAGGCATGATGATGCCACTCCCGGATGTATAGGTGAATGCGACAGCAGACAGAAGCGCTACCGACACAACAATCTTGAATGTAGACCTCCTCAGTGCACATGTAGGCACATATATTCCGAAAAGTACCGGATATTCGTTGGCAAAAAACCAGAAAGCCGATACAGCAAGGAACAATATGAGGCAGATTACAGTCATCCTACATCGTCCTCCTGATTGCCATCACAGCAAGCTGGTCAGCAACGTTTTCAGCAGCCTTCGAAAGATTCTCGATATGAAGGGCAAAATAACGCAGATGGAACTTCTCACTCAACTTGAGATTTGTCATATTGTGGAAAACCCTGCGCTTTATCGTCTGGGAATACTTGACAGCCTCTTTTTCATAGAAATAAGACCTACTGATCTTGTCAGGAACGGTCTCAGGGGCTTTGAAATAGGCTTTTGCTGCCGGAACTACAGCTTCTACGGCAAGTGTAGAGAACTCAGTCAACTTCATGAATTCAGGATTCAGTTCCGAAGGGATGAAAGGAGTCTCTATTTCAAACTGAAAAAGGCTGTCATACAGAATGCCGGTAATATTCCTTGTCTTCTCAAACAGACGCATGATATCTCCTCTGGAGCGTACCAGTGCAGTCTGGGTATAAAGGGCATTCTCAATTTCTCTTCTCAACACTTCAGCTTCGCTCTCAAGAGCAGACATCTTCTTGAGATTTTCGTTGAAGTCCATCTTGTTTGAATACAGATAATTCCGGACTCCGTCCTTGAACACCAGAACCGCCTGATCCATCAGGTCGAAATATCTGTCTATATCCTCGATAAGCTTGTTTGACTTCTTCTTTCCGAACATTTCCTTTCACTATATATGAAGCAAAGATATAATTTTTTACGAACATATAACTTGTAGAGGAAGAACGGCAAGAACCAGCAACAAATGTAGAGGTATATAAATTCAAATATTACTCTCTGAATTTCAATATATTAGACCACATATATACACCTCTGCACAACCCCGTTGTAGAGAGGAATTGTAGAGGTTTTTTAGAGAAAAAAACGAGGACCTTTGCGTCACCGCGGAGGTCCTCGTTAAAACTATAACCCTATTATTAACAACTAAACTAACCGATTTAGAGTAATTGCAAAGGGTGTGCCAAAATTAAATAAGAAACGTACCGATTTCAGAAATTTCGATTTTAACATTAACATCCATGGCTTTGAATAATTTTGACATATTAGCCAAAGTAATGTTATAACCTTTCTCTATTCGTGATATTTGAGAGCGCTGAACTCCCACACGGGCTCCTAATTCTTCCTGTGTGAGATTCTTCAGTATACGCGCACGTCTTATCGCTTCACCGACATAAAACTGTTCCAATTCAACCTCATATTCATCTCTATTCTGATTACCCTTGACTCCTAGAACCAAGTCTTCAACCGTATCAATGCTATATAGTTTCATAATTCCTTGAATTTTTACTTCTTAAATACTCATTTCGTATACTGACCGCCTTCTCCAATTCCTTGATAGGAACTTTTGACGTTTTCTTAATAAATCCATGAGTAGCGACAACTACTCTTCTCTCATCCTTATCCCAGAAAGCCAACAACCTATAACGTTTACCTTTCCATACTGTCCTGAATTCCCATATCTCATCAGTAAGTTTCTTAAAAAGTTCTTGATCTATCATGACTTCAGCTTTTCTGATATTGGACAATATCTTCAGTCGAGCCTTAAGATCCTGCTCTTTTAGGAAGTCTATGACATCCTCCGTAAATAACGTTGTGAAACGTCTGTCTGACTTAGTCAAACAAATTTCTCCCGGTGTTTCCATTGCAAATATAATACTTGTTTCTATTTATGTAAACATTCTATAATATAAAATTACCGGAAGCAAAATTGTGAAGTATTATCCGCATACCGAAAATGTATGCGGATAAATAAAAAAATCGCCTTCTCATAGCTATGAGATGGCGATTTGCATGCAGAAATTTGTTCGATTTTTATGAAAAATCGAACAAATTTCATGTGATTATACCTTCTTTTTTGTTTTTACGGACTTTCTGGCCTTGCGCTTTGATTCCTGGATGGCCTTGCGGACCTTTTCCTTGCGGGCGGCTTTGTTTATGCCGACTGTGACGTTGTCGAAGGAACCGTCTTCACCTTTTATAAAGGAGGTGCCACGGCCATACTCATAGTCGATACGGTCATAGACTCTCTCCTCAAGACCGGTCTCGATAAGCTCATAGTCCAGGAGCTTCTGCTCGAGGTTGGTCTTCTTGACACGGATACGGACAGGATCACCAAGATTATATACAACCTTCGAACGTCTTCCCACCAGTCTGTAGCGGTCTGCATCGAATTCGAAGAAGTCGCTCTTGATGTCACGAAGAGGGACCATTCCCTCGATCTTTGTAGGCTCGACCTCTACATACATACCCCACTCGGTAAGTCCTGAAACATGACCTCCGAATGTGAATCCCACCTTATCCTCCATGAACTCGACAAGCTTGTACTTGATGCTTGCTCTTTCAGCTTCAGCAGCAACTATCTCGCGTTCAGTGGCATACTTGCACATCTTGGCATATTTATCCTCGGAAGCAGAAGCTCCGCCGGCAAGATATTGCTCAAGCAGACGATGCACCATCATGTCAGGGTAACGACGGATAGGAGATGTGAAATGTGTATAATACTTGAAGGCCAGACCATAGTGTCCGAGGTTTTCGGTATCATAGCGAGCCTTCGCCATGGTCCTCAAGGACAGAAGTTCGATTGCATTGTATTCAGGGGTATCCTTAGCGGCTGCAAAGAGAGCGTTGAGTTCCTTGGAGATCTCCTTGCCGTTGTTTGTAGAGCCCATCCTGTAGCCGAAGTTACCGATGAAGTTACGGAGATTTTCGATCTTCTCCTGGTTAGGCTCGTCATGGACACGATATACAAAGGTCTTCTTTGCCTTGGCCACGAACTCAGCTACGCTTCTGTTGGCAAGGAGCATGAACTCCTCGATGAGCCAGTTAGCTTCCTTGCTGATCTTCTGGTATACATTCACCGGCTTGCCCTTTTCGTCCACTTCGACTTTCATTTCAGGGCGTTCGAAACTGATCGCACCGCTGGCGAATCTCTTCTTGCGGAGCTTTGAGGCCAGATCGTTCAGGATGAGGACAGCTTCCTTGACATCTTCCGAAACGCCTTCATGGGACACACCAGGTCCGGCTTCGATTATAGCCTGGGCATCTTCATAAGCAAAACGCTGGTCAGAATATATCACTGTCTTTCCGAACCACTGGTCAGCTATTCTTGCACGAGGGGTGATCTCAAATACTGCAGAGAAAGTAAGCTTCTCTTCATGAGGACGAAGAGAGCAGAGCTTGTTGCAGAGCTTTTCAGGAAGCATAGGAACCGTCCTGTCGACAAGATATACAGAAGTTCCACGGCTGCGCGCCTCCTCATCCACGACAGAGCCGGGACGCACATAATGCGTCACGTCAGCTATATGGACTCCTACCTCATAGTTTCCGTTTTCAAGTCTGCGGAATGACAAGGCATCATCGAAGTCCTTGGCATCTGCCGGGTCTATGGTAAATGTAAGGACATTGCGGAAATCACGTCTTCCTGCAATATCTTCAGCAGTAATCTCCTCAGAAATCTGGTCTGCAGCATTGGCTACCGCAGATTCAAAACGGTACGGAAGAGCATACTCGGCAAGTATCGCATGCATCTCGGTATCATTGTCTCCAGGCTCTCCGAGCACATCGACGATGTGTCCGCGAGGGCTCATCTCCCCTCTCGGCCAATCGTCAACCACGGCCGCGACCTTCATGCCCGAACGGGCCTGAAGTTCCCTGCGGCCGTATCCGTCCTCGCCGAGCTCGAATACGCCATGGACAGCAAACACATCTTCCTGCGGAAGCGGCTTGAGATATCCGGTCTCATCCTTCTGCTCAGCTACGGACTGATTTCTGACCTTATGTCTGCGATAGCGCGACTTGTCGCTTTCCGTAAACGGGATCGTTATGTCGTATGGCATGAAACGGCTCTGCATGAGCACCCAGGCCTGTCCTGCGACTACATGGAGCACACCGATGAACGGCTTCGGCGAACGCACCAGGATTTCAACGACCTCTCCTTCCCTGCGCTGACGGTCAGTCTTCTCACGCGTAACCGCCACACGTACTGTATCTCCATGGAGGGCGCCACGGGTCTTCGATGCCTTCACGAACACATCATCTTCCTCTCCCTCAACAATAATGAAGGCGTAGCCTTCCCTTGTCATCTGAACTCTTCCTTCAACTATAGGGAAAACCTTCTTTTCCTTTTTGCCACGGCCCCTGCCGCGATGATTGCTTTTTCTTGCCATAAACAACGAATTTATCCATACAAATTTAATATTTTTATTAAAAACTATGCCCCTTTTGAAGTATCTTTGCGGAAGTTTAACATCATTAATCCCCTAGACCGAATTATGAGAAAAACGGCATTTGTCCTTATCGGCATCTGCGGTCTTTTCGCGACCGCATGCAAAGAAGGAGCGAGCAATGCTCCCGCAGAAGAAAACCTCTATGAAACCCTCGCAGTAAGTCTCAGCGACATAACCCTGACTACCGGTTATTCAGCAGCCATCAGCGGCGTACAGACTGTCGAGATCAGACCGCAGGTCAGCGGAATGATCACAGACATCCTTATCGAGGAAGGAGAGAGCGTAAGAAAGGACCAGGTACTTTTCATCATAGACCAGACCCCTTACAAGGCAGCATATGAAATAGCTGTCGCAAACGTCAAGAGTGCAGAAGCCGCCCTTTCGACAGCGCAGCTTATCCTCGAGAGCAACAAGAACCTCTACGAGCAGGATGTAGTGTCGGAATTCGACCTCATGACCGCACAGAACGACCTGACGGAGGCTGAGGCAAGACTCGCCCTCTGCAAGGCCGAGGAGGTAAACGCCAGCAACAACCTCTCATACACTGAAGTGCGTTCTCCTGTAAACGGAGTGGCTTCGATGATCCCGTACAGGGTAGGAGCACTGGTAAGCAGCTCGATATCACAGCCTCTGGTCACAGTATCCGACGACAGCAGGGTATATGCCTATTTCTCGATGGCCGAGAACCAGATGCTGGATATGGTGCAGCAGTACGGTTCGCTTAACAACGCGATAAAGCAGATGCCTCAGGTGGAACTTATCATGAGCAACGGTCAGAAGTATGAGCACACAGGCAAGATCAACGCGATCAGCGGTACCATCAGCGAAAGTACAGGAGCAGTAAGCCTCAGAGCGGTTTTCGACAACCGCAACCACCTCCTTCGAAACGGAGGCAGCGGAAGCATCATCATCCCGACCACCCTCAAGGACGCCATCGTAATCCCTCAGACAGCTACATACGAGCTTCAAGACCGTATATTCGTATATAAGGTAGTGGACGGCAAGGCATCGTCAACAGAAATCCATGTCGCTCCTCAGAACAACGGAGTGGAATACATCGTCACAGACGGACTTGCCGTAGGTGACGTCATCGTTGCCGAAGGCGCCGGACTCATCAAGGAAGGAACACCTATCAGAAGCAAGAACATGGAGGGTCAGGAATAATGAACGTAAAGACATTCATCGACCGCCCGATTCTGGCGGGTGTCATATCCGTAATCATACTCCTGCTCGGATTCATCGGCCTGACCCAGCTGCCGGTGGAGCAGTTCCCGGAGATCGCACCTCCGACCGTCAGCGTTTCTGCAGCCTACGCGGGCGCCAATGCCGAGACGGTGCAGAAGAGTGTGCTCGTGCCTCTTGAAGAGGCTATCAACGGTGTGGAGGACATGATGTACATGGTATCGTCCGCCACAAACAGCGGCTCGGCCAGCATCCAGATCTACTTCCGCCAGGGAACCGACGGTGACATGGCGATGGTCAATGTACAGAACCGTATCGCATCTGCGCAGAGTCTTCTGCCAGCAGAAGTCACACGAAGCGGCGTGACTGTCCGCAAGCGACAGACCAGCCGCATCAAGAGCCTCGCTGTATATAGCCCGGACAACTCATTCGACAGAAAGTTCATCGTCAACTATCTGAAGATCAACATAGAGCCTCGCCTCTCCCGCATCGCGGGAGTCGGCGAAGTCGACGTGCGCGGAGGTGACTACTCCCTCCGAATATGGCTCGACCCGGGCAAGATGGCCAAATACGGCCTCATGCCTTCCGACATATCGGCCGTGCTCGCGGAGCAGAACCTCGAAGCTCCGACCGGAACCCTCGGCGCCGAATCGGCGAACACATTCCGCTATGTGCTCAAATACCGCGGAAGATACGAGAACGTGACCGACTACGAGAACATGGTCATCCGTGCCGAAAGCGACGGTACCGTACTCAGGCTCAAGGACATAGCATCCATCGAGCTCGGAGAGCGCAGCTACGATTACATCGGTATGGTGAACGGCCATCCGGGCACTACGATCAGCATCTCGCAGACCTCCGGATCGAATGCGAATGAAATCATCATCGCAGTAGACGAAGAGATCGAGAAGATCCGCGCCGAGCTGCCTAAGGGTCTGGAAATCGTGGACCTGATGAGTACCAAGGACTTCCTTGACGCTTCGATCAAGAATGTGATCAAGACCCTCTTCGAGGCAATCCTCCTTGTGATCCTGGTAGTGTTCATCTTCCTTCAGAGTTTCCGTTCGACAATCATCCCTACAATCTCGATCATCGTGTCGCTTGTAGGTACGTTCGCCTTCCTGATGGTGGCCGGATTCAGCCTCAACATGATTACGCTCTTCGCCCTTGTGCTCGTCATCGGTACGGTCGTGGATGACTCGATCGTGGTGGTCGAAGCTGTCCAAGCGAAGTTCGACATAGGTTACAGGTCTGCATACAAGGCGTCTGTAGACGCCATGGAAGGAATAGCGACGGCACTCGTCGCTACAACCTTCGTCTTCATGGCGGTGTTCATCCCTGTAAGCTTCATGGGCGGTACTACAGGTACATTCTATACCCAGTTCGGACTTACGATGGCTGTGGCTGTGGGTATATCGCTCATCAACTCGCTCACCCTCTCCCCTGCCCTCTGCGCCCTCATCATGACCCCTCATGAAATCGTAGAGGAAGGACAGAAGGGAAGCTTCTCAAGCAGGTTCCACAAGGCTTTCGACAGTGCGTTCGGATCATTGGTCGCAAAATACAGCAAGGTCGTCGTCTTCATGTTCAAGCGCAGATGGCTTACCTTCATACTTCTTGTCGTGGCATGCGGAGGCCTCGTGTACCTCATGAACACGACTAAGACAGGTCTCGTACCTAAGGAGGACATGGGATCGATCAATGTCGATGTGCGCACTCCTCCGGGAACGAACATCGCCGAGACAGACAAGGTACTTGCGGAGATCGACCGCCGCATCAGCACCATCCCGCAGATCAAGGCTTACTCGAGGACTACCGGATGGGCAGGCCAGTTCGGTCAGGGCTCCTCTACAGGTAACTTCGTCATCAGGCTCCATGACTGGGAAGACAGAAAGGGCAAAGGTGACGACGTGGACTCGGTAATGGAGGAAATCTATGCACGTACCGCG
Source organism: Bacteroidales bacterium (assembly GCA_017549505.1). GTDB lineage: Bacteria > Bacteroidota > Bacteroidia > Bacteroidales > UBA932 > Cryptobacteroides. The sequence goes on from JAFYUS010000056.1 coordinate 76,824, forward strand.
GACATCAATTCAGCCGACATCATGGTATATACCCGAGGCATGATTCCGGGATACGGATCAAGCAACGGATTCGAAATCTATGTACAGGACCAGAAGGGAGGAAAACTCGATGACCTCGAGAAGATCACCGACGAGTTCATCATCGAGCTTAACAAGCGTCCTGAGGTTTCCCGTGCGAAGACCGCTTTCGACAGTTCATATCCTATGTATCTCGTAGAGGTAGATGCCGTACAGTGCAAGAGGAACGGTATCTCTCCGGGAGACGTCCTCAGCGTGCTTTCAGGATATATCGGAGGTAGCTACGCTTCGAACATGAACCGATTCTCGAAACTCTATCGAGTGATGCTTCAGGCTGCTCCGGAATACCGTCTCGACACAGAATCACTGCAGAATATGTTCGTGCGCAACTCCAAGGGAGAGATGTCTCCTGTCAACCAGTACCTTACTCTGACCCGTATATACGGTCCGCAGTCGATTTCACGATTCAACCTCTTCACAGCGATCTCGATCAACGGTCAGTCAGCACCGGGCTACAGTTCCGGACAGGCCATCCAGGCCGTGCGTGAAGTTGCAGAAAAGGTACTCCCTGCCGGATACGGATTCGAGTTCGGAGGCATGTCACGAGAGGAAGCGAACACAGGAAACTCCGTCGCCGTGATATTCGTAATCTGTATCGTATTCATCTACCTGATACTCTGCGCATTGTATGAGAGCATCTTCATCCCTGTCGTGATCATCGTATCCATTCCGTTCGGACTTGCAGGAAGCTTCCTGTTTGCACGTATGTTCGGACTGGAGAACAACATCTACCTGCAGATCGGACTCCTCATGCTCATCGGTCTCCTTGCGAAGACCGCCATCCTCCTGACGGAGTATGCATCGCAGAAGAGAGAAGAGGGCATGAGTATCTGTCAGGCTGCTCTCTCCGCTGCCAAGGCACGACTCAGACCGATCCTCATGACATCCCTGACAATGATTTTCGGTATGCTTCCGCTCATGTTCGCAAGCGGCGTAGGAGCCAACGGAAATATCTCCATCGGAGTGGGAACAGTAGGAGGAATGTTCATAGGAACGCTTGCGCTTCTTATCATAGTACCTCCGCTCTTCATCATCTTCCAGCACATTGAAGAGAAGGTAATGCCTAAAAGGAAGAGGGAGTAACGTCATCCCCGGCCTGACCGGGGATCTAATACAAATCAGATGAAAAGAACATATATAATATTGTTGGCATTCGCCACCCTCCTGCTCCCGGGCTGCGGAGTATCCAAGCTGTACACTCAGTATGAAAGAGAAGGCGTAGAGTTTGTCGACAGCCTCTACCGCAGGCTTCCTGACCTGAAGCAGGACTCGACTTCCATCGCGTCACTGGCATGGAAAGACTTCTTTGATGACCCTATACTTCAGGAATGGATCCGCCTGGGTATCGAACATAATACAGACCTGGCTGTCGCCAGGCTGAGGGTTGAGCAGGCACAGGCCAGCCTCTGGGAGGCTGGGCGTGCCTTCTTCCCCGGTGCATCGGTATCCTTCAGCACCAGCGGAGGATTTCCAGGTAACGGTACCCAGACATTCCGGATGGCACCTACCTTCTCATGGGAAGCGGACATATTCGGCAAGGTAGCCAACTCCAAGCGCAGGGCGGCAGCCGCGCTTGAGCAGAGCGATGCCTACAGACAGGCTGTACAGGCCCAGCTGGTTGCGACCATCGCAGAGTCATACTACCGCCTGCTGATGCTTGACGAGCAGCTCGCCATCAGCGAGCGCACGCTCAAGACATGGGAAGAGAACATCAGCACTCTTGAAGCCCTCAAGAGGGCCGGCAAGACCAATGAGGCAGCCGTTCTTCAGGCCAAGGCCAACAGACTGGACGTACAGAATAACGTATATAACCTTTACCAGAAGATATTCGAGGCAGAGAACTCTTTTGCGGCGCTTCTGGGAACAGTTCCTTTCAAGATAGAGCGAGGCAAGCTTGGAGAACAGACCTTCCAGCATGACTATTTCTCAGGCGGAGTTCCGGCGGCCATCCTCAGCAACCGTCCAGACGTAAGGCAGGCTGAGATGGCACTTGCACAGGCCTTCTATGCAACGAATATCTCACGCGCTTCCTTCTATCCCCGCCTTAATCTTACAGGCGACATGTTCAATCCTGCCGGATTCATACTTCAGCTTACAGCCTCTCTTTCGCAGCAGCTATATGCCAAGGGAGTCAATAAGGCAAATCTCCGCAGAGCTGAAGCGGAGCAGTCCATCGCGACATACCAGTTCAGGCAGAGTCTCCTTGACGCCGGTGTAGAAGTAAACAACGCCCTGATTGCCGTAAAGACAGCCAGCAGCCGTATGAAGATCGACCGCAAGCAGATCGTCCATCTCCAGGCTGCAGTCTGGAACACACAGCTCCTGATGAAGCACGGCAACGCCAACTATCTTGAGGTTCTTTCAGCACAGCAGAAACTTCTCCAGGCAGAACTAGCCGAAGTATCTGACCAATTCGAAGAGATCCGCAACATCATCAACCTCTACCACGCCCTCGGCGGAGGATATGACATGGAGTAGGATATCTGTTTACACATCTCCTGCCAGGCTTGTTTGTGGTCTGCCTTGCATTGTTCATCTTCCTGTCCACAAAGAAAGGTGAGGAATGGATGAAGAAGTTTGACTAGACAGAATGAAAGCAAAGACGTTGAGCGGAAAAACTGCATCTGAGTACAGAATTTCCGCTCAACGGTCGTTTTTTCCCGCCGTTGAGCGACACATATAGTCCCACGGTATATCCTGACAAGGCATGCCCCGCTCAACGGCTTTGACACACACATATGAAGTCCCACGCCCTTGGCGGAGGATATAACCTGTAGCACCTGTCTGAAATATAACAAGCAATCGCCACAACCAGAAAACCTGATAGTGGCGATTGTTGATTTCATGAGACAGGCACTACTGCTTTGCCACTGCCTCACATTGCTCGAGAGTCATCTCCAAAGCATCAGCTATTACTGACACCGGGATTCCTGCCGCAAGCATCTTACGTATAGTCTCTGCACGACCCTCTGCACGACCTTCTGCAAGACCTTTTGCACGACCTTCTGCAAGACCTTCTGCAATTGCCTCCTCACGGGCATAAGCCATCTGATTCCTTAAATCCCTTTCTGTTGTCATCTTGTGTAAAACTTTAGTACGTGTTATATCATCCATATTATAAAGCTCCGTCACCTGAAATATCTTACTAAAGACATCATGACTTAAAGCTTCCGGGCGCTTAGTAAGAGTCCCCATATTCTTAAAGCAGAAATACATTCCTTCAAGAATATTGCCATCAAGCTCCTCCAAAGATTTATTGAACTTTGGCAATTCTATGAAGATAAAGGTAACCCTATCAGTGAGAAGAATATTTGAATTCTCCTTGTATAGTCTATAGATTGTCTTTATCTCCGTACTATCTGAATCGTTGTCCATCTTGAAATTCAGGATATTGACAACATAGACAGGTAGAAAATCATAATACTCAGCTCCACTTTCAACCTGACGTTGTATCTGAAATGTAGAGTAATATAGAGCCCTCTCGGGATAGAAAGGCTGCTTTCTCCTCTGCACCTCCACAATGATCCTTGATCCATCATCAGTCTTACAGAACATATCGTAGACTGAACCTTTTGCATCTCTTTCGACAGGATGCATTTCCTTGTCGATAAACTCCAGATCAACTATCTTCCTGTCAGGAATGACTTGATTCAGGAACTCGATCATTACGTCCTTTGTAGACTCTCTTCCAAAAACCAACTTGAAGACCTCGTCATCAAGCAGATCTGCATACTTGAATTGGTACGACATAATAAAACTGTTAAATGTTAAACATAGGGATACTATATCCCCTGAAATATTATGTCGTGCCGTTTCCCCTTACAATGTCCCACAAATGTGCAAAAAAATCCACATGAGAACAAGATGCTCATGCAGATTTTTCTTTTTCTTTGTCAAAGTTTTTCTTTTTTTTATTGTCTTCAGCTGTTTATGGGGAGCCATCCGGAAGAAATGGATGAAGAAGTTTGACTAGACTGAATGGCTGTTTATTACATCAAAGCCGTTGAGCGGGAAAACTGCATCTGAGTACAGAATTTCCGCTCAACGGTCGTTTTTTTCCGCCGTTGAGCGACACATATAGTCCCACGGTATATTCTGACAAGTCATGCCCCGCTCAACGGCCTTGACACACACATATGAAGTCCCACGCCCTCGGCGGAGGATATGACATGGAGTAGGATATCTGGGAGAGACTGAATGAAAAAAGAATCCGCATTGCCTGACGGCTATGCGGATTCCTTTTATTCAGGGTAGCTGGATACTACTGCTTGTCGAACATGAAGACATGGTCGCGAGCCCATACATAGTGGCGGGCGAAACCGTTGTCAGTGTTAGAGTAATTTGCAACTCGTGCCTCAGTATATCCAAGATCGAGGTGGAAACCAAATGCTGCTGCAGTAGGAACAGTAATATCTTTTGTAGAATACTTATATGTTCCTGGTACAAGGAAATCTACTACATACTCTCTTCCGTCAGCTGTAAGAGTTACCTTACCCTCTGTTGGATTGAATACATAAGTAGTAGTACCTGATGTAGAGATGATGCAATACATAGCTGTTCCATCGTACTCCTTGTTACCATTCATGTTGTCGAGGAGCTTATAGTTCCAAGTAGCACCGTCGGCACCCATATCGAATGTAACAGTACCAGTCTCATTACCATCAGCATCAGTACCTGTAGCAGTGAATGTAAACTTGTCATCCTTCATAGAGTTGATAGAAGCCTTTACTGGATCCCATGTGCCATACTGCTCAA
>JAFYUS010000057.1 GCA_017549505.1 Bacteroidales bacterium
TACTGGTCAGCGATATTGAACAGTTCCTTATGTCCGTTATCGTAGATATAGATGTTGTTTCCGGAGCTGTAATCAAGCGGAAGGCTGTATGATACCTGCACATCAAGCACGCCTGGGGTAGCTTTCAGATCGTTGATGATTCCCGGATGCACACTCTTGTCAGTACCCGTAAGCACGGCATAAAGCAGATTTTCGTATTCATATCCCGGCTTGTCATTGATTGCCTTGTTGTACTGTGCGCTGATGACACACACGAGGGTGAGAAGAAGTGCACATATTCCGGTCTGAACGAACAAGAGTCCTAACTTCCATATCTTCTTGTTCTCACGATAGTTCTTTATTGCTGCACCGGCAGGAATCTTCGAATATAGATAGCCCGGAACGATGGCTGCGATAAGGAATACTGCCAGCACCACTCCTACAGCTGTGATATAAGTTCCCTTTACCATAAGGGCATCCACAGGAACTCCGACTATATCCTCTATGACTGTCTGGAGTGAGAGGACTATGACCGCTACAACAACGAGGGCTGCTGCAACATCAAGAGCTGCTTCCTTGAACATGACTCCATAGATGTTTGCACTGGCAGCTCCGTAACATTTACGGACACCCATCTCCTTTGACCTCTTCACCAATGCAGAAACCGACATCAGGATATAGTTCAAGAGTGAAATCAAGATAAGAAGTATGGCAACAATAGTCAGAATGACCATCATGTTCTTCATTGCGGAAGAAGATGTATGTGCACCCACAAGCGGAGAAAGGAAATAATGAATGTCGATACCCGATGTCTCCGCCATGGCTTTTATTTCAGGTGGATAATTGTTTTCCTGCATAAGTCTTATGGCAGGAGCGAGCATATCCGGATCAGTACCTTCAGCAAGCCTTACATATCCTCTGTACCTGTCATTTCCCACCCAGTTCTCTGTAGATGATTTGACAAGGCTCTCCATAGAGACAAGAACATCATTTTTGACAGAGCTGTGGTAAGGATAGTCCTTATAGACTCCGGCGATCTCAAGTTTGAAGTTCGGCATCTCCTCATTGTAGATGATCTGTCCGACAGCTTCCGATACTCCGCCAAGTTTCTCTGCAAAAGACTCAGACACCATTGCGACTGCAATCTGGCTGAAAGCCTCTTTAGGATTACCGGCGAGAATCTCTGCATCAAAGACATCAAAGAAACATGTATCGGCCACAATACATTCTCCAGTGATGATATTCTTCTGCTCATCGATAAACTTGTCACTGTTGAAAATGAAAGTCCATCGGGTTGCAGTCTCAATTCCGGGAACGTGCTCCTTGAATCCAGGAGCCACAGCTCCGGATACATTGTCATACTCCGATTCTTCTCCCTGCTGATTGTAAAGGGTGCGAATCTTATATATCTGGTCTGCATCTCTGTAGCAGGTGTCATAACTCATCTCATAGCATACCTTCGCTATCAGAATCAGACCGATGGCTACTCCCGTACCGAGAGATAATGCCTTTATTATAGTTTCCTTTAGTTTCATTTTGTAAAGTCATTAGTTAGAATACCAGCACCTCATTATCTCCAAAATTATCATAGCCCGAAGTTATCACTTTTTCCCCGGCTTCCAATCCTTCAAGCACTTCATAGAACTGAGGATTCTGACGACCGATACGGATTTCACGCTTTACGGCCTTTCCACCCTCCGGAGAGACAACATAGATCCACTTTCCTCCTGTCTTCTGGTAGAATGTGCCTCGAGGGATGAGAATGGCCTTCTCTGGCTGGCCGAGCTGCAGGTTCAGGTAATATGTCTGTCCAGTGCGGATGTTTGCAGGCTGCTCTCCGCTGAACTTGAAGTCAGCCTTGAACTTACCCTCACGAACTTCAGGATAGACCTTCCTGATGACCGCGTCGTATGACTCGTTCTGTCTTTCGAACGATGCTGACAATCCTGCAGACACCCTGTCGATATAATGCTCGTCAATCTGAGCCTCGATCTTATAGCTTCCAAGTTCATTAATCTGACCGATCTTCGTTCCGCTTGCAATCGACTGTCCGAGTGTCGCATCAAGAAGTCCGAGCTCACCGCTGATAGGGGACTTGATTGTGAGATTATCCTTTCTGCGACGTATCATCTGCATATTGAGACGCATGTTCTCAAGGCTCTCCTGCATCTGACGGATCTCGACGCTTCTGTAAAGGCTGTCCTGTGTAGCACGCTCCTTGACCAGTTCCAGACGACCAGCCGCAAGTTCATAATCCTCCTGAGCCATCAGATACTCCTCACGGGCGATGAGCTTCTCTTCGTAGAGAGCCTTGTTCTGCTCATACTTTCTCTTGAGTCTCTTCACCTCGATCTGCAGCTGGAGCTTCTCCTGCTGCACGCTAAGCCTCTGCTGCTCCATGGAGATCATAGTGTTGCGAAGAAGATTCTCCTTCTCAGCCAACTCTGCCTCTGAATTAAGAATCTGAAGGTCGAGATTGTCATTGCTCAGACGAAGAATCTCATCTCCAGCATTCACCTTGGAACCCTCCTCGATGATGATCTCCTTTACGATACCGCCTTCCTGCGGGCTGATCTGGATAGTGGTCATCGGCTGCACCTGACCGCTGATGCGGATGTAGTCGTTGAACTCTCCGCTTCGTACCTCGCTGATAGAGAGAGTCTCTCCGTTGACCCTGAGTGTGCTGGCATCGTCGCGAAGCACGAGCCAGAGGATGAACGCCGCCATTAGGGCACCAAACCAAAACGGCAAAGCCTTCTTAGTGAATGCCACTGCAATTCCTTTCTTCTTTTCAATTATCTTGTCCATAGGGTTATATTTTATCGTTATAGTCTGTTACTGATTGATATAGCTAATTCCATTGTAATAGTTCACCACGCTGCGCTTGATGTAGAATTTAAGGAGTGCATCCAGCCTGCTGGTCTTGGCATTGAGCCAGTTGTCCGAAGCCTTCTGGAAATCGATGGTCGATATCAGACCCTGTTCGAGCTTCCTGACGTTCAGGTGATATGCCTCCTCCTGAAGAGCAGCTCTTCTGTCAGCCTGATGGAAAGCCGCCGATGCTCCGTCTCTGTCCTGTACAGCCCTGATCACTTCTGCTTCGACCTCACGTACCTTCTGTTCGTACTGGACGGTAGCTCTTCTGCTCTCGTTCCTCTTCTTTCTGAGGTTTGAGAATGTTGACAGGCGGTCAAAGATTGGGAATGACAGAGATAGCTGTATATATTCACCTCCGTTATTCTTGAACTGCGTATGGAACGGAGTTGCAACATATCCCTCCATACCTGGATAGGTATAATAGCTTGTCGACCATCCAGCGTTCAATGACAGGCTCGGAGTGAATCTCCATTTTGCAGTCTTGAGCTCAAGCATCGCATTATCCATACGTCCCTTGGCAATAGCAATGGATGGCAGATTATGCACCGCGTAGTCGATGATGTTCTCTGTCTCATCTTCAGGAGTCAAAGAGACTATCACCTCTGCATCAGCCATCGATGTGTCAATGTGCAGTTCCTCATCCATAGGCCAGAACATAAGGTCCTTGAGAGTAAGGAGAGCATCGGCGTGCTGGTTTCTTGCATTGATCAGCTGATATTCGCGGTCTGCAAGTTCTGCCTCCATCTCGATGACATCGGTATATCCCTTCTGTCCGAGTTCCTCCTGCTTCTTTGCGAGAGTCAACGCATCCTGAGCTGTCTGAACCTGAGATTCAAGGATCTGAGCAAGCTGCTCGAAATATACGACGTTATAA
>JAFYUS010000058.1 GCA_017549505.1 Bacteroidales bacterium
AACCAGATCTACGGTCTTACCAAGGGACAGTATTCGCCGACATCAAGATTCGGTGCCATCTCCAAGACTTCTCCATACGGAACTGTGGAACATCCTTTCAATCCGGGAAGCCTTGTGCTCGGCGCAAAGGGAACATTCTTTGCCCGCAGTCTTGACTCGGAACTGAAACTTACGTCAGAGATTATGCTCTCGGCCGCAAAGCATGATGGTTGCTCCGTGATGGAAATACTCACTAACTGTGTGATTTTCAACGATGGTGCGCACAAGCTGATTGCAGACAGGGAATACCGTGCAGATAGGACTATCGTCCTTCGACATGGAGAGAAGATGATTTTTGGCAAAGATAAGAACAAGGGACTTGTGCTTGACGGAATGGGACTCAGAGTCGTCACTATCGGTGAAAACGGTATAACCGAGGATGATATCCTCGTACATGACGCACATTCGGAGAATGTGGGTATCCATATGATGCTTGCAGATATGAAATATCCTGATTTCCCTGTCGCTCTTGGAGTCATACGTGATGTCAAGGATGTCACATACGATGACGGCGTGCGTGATCAGGTGATCGACCAGAAAGCGAAGTCAAAGATACAATGTGTTGACGACCTGCTTCGCAGCGGCAGCACATGGGAAGTAAAGTAACCATTTTAATTATCATATAATGAACACACAAGATCTGATGGCCAAACTCCAGGCCAAGTACCCTTACGAGAAGGAATATCTCCAGGCAGTACACGAAGTATTGGAGTCTATTGAAGAAGTATACAACCAGCATCCTGAATTCGAGGATGCAAAGATTGTCGAGCGTATCGTTGAACCTGAGCGTATCCTTACATTCAAAGTTACATGGGTAGATGATAACGGCGAGGTTCAGACAAATACCGGTTACCGTGTGCAGTTCAACTCTGCTATCGGTCCTTACAAGGGAGGTCTTCGCTTCCATCCTTCTGTGAATCTTTCGATCCTGAAGTTCCTCGGTTTCGAGCAGACTTTCAAGAATGCCCTTACAACTCTTCCTATGGGTGGCGGAAAGGGTGGTTCAGACTTTAACCCTAGAGGAAAATCAGATGCTGAGATCATGCGTTTCTGCCAGGCCTTCATGCTTGAGCTTTGGAAGGTACTCGGTCCTGACCAGGATGTTCCTGCCGGTGACATCGGAGTAGGTGGCCGTGAAATCGGATTCATGTATGGTATGTACAAGAAACTTGCACAGCAGTACAATACAGGAGTCCTGACAGGTAAGGGACTTACTTGGGGAGGATCAATCCTTCGCCCTGAAGCTACCGGTTTCGGTGCAGTTTATTTCGTACAGCATATGCTTCAGATGGCCGGTAAGGATATCGCAGGCAAGACAATCGCTCTCTCAGGCTTTGGTAACGTAGCGTGGGGCGCTGCAACCAAGGCAACTGAACTTGGTGCAAAGGTTGTCGCAATTTCCGGTCCGGATGGAGCAATCTATGATCCGGAAGGAATGAATGCTGAAAAGATAGCATACATGCTTGAACTCCGTGCTTCAAACAATGACGTTGTGGCTCCATTTGCAGAAAAGTTCCCGTCAGCTACATTCTATCCTGGCAAGAAGGCCTGGAGCATCAAGTGTGACATCGCAATGCCATGCGCATTCCAGAATGAGATGACAGGTGCGGATGCTGAGGAACTCCTTGCAAACGGAACCTGGCTCGCTGCAGAAGTTTCAAATATGGGATGTACTCCTGAGGCAATAGCAGCATTCCAGAAGGCAGGCATCATGTTCGCTCCTGGTAAGGCTGTCAATGCAGGTGGTGTTGCAACTTCCGGTCTTGAGATGACTCAGAATGCTATGCATATCAGTTGGGGACCTGCCGAGGTTGATGAGAAACTCCACAGCATCATGGCTAACATCCATGAAGCTTGTGTGAAGTACGGTACTCAGCCTGACGGTTATATCAACTATGTCAAGGGAGCCAACATCGCCGGCTTCATGAAGGTTGCCCAGGCTATGCTCGAGCAGGGCATAATTTAACCGTTTTTTAATTGCTATATCATAAATAAAGACTAAATTTGCGCCCGTTTTACAGACGAGCGCATTTTTATTAATTAAACCATAAACTTATGTTTAAAATTTTTCATGGTTATCAACTTGTAGAGACCTACCACGAATGGAAGAAGTCTCATAGAGTAGATAATAAAACTGTTTCAAGGGCAATCCGTCTGATCATTGCTGTTGTTGCGGCATTGGTAGTATGGTGCATGCCTGTCGAGAATTGGATTGATGGCATGACAATCATCCAGAAGAGAACGCTTGCAATCTTCCTCTTTGCTATCCTTATGTGGCTCTTTGAGGCAGTTCCGGCGTGGACAACCTCAGTGATGGTGGTTGTATTGCTGCTCTTTACAACATCTAACAGCAGCCTTGTGTTCTTTGAGAACGCTTCTCCTGAGGTTCTTGGAACACAGACCAGCTACAAGTCCCTTCTGCACTGCTTTGCAGACCCTATCATCATGCTCTTCATCGGAGGTTTCGTCCTTGCGATTGCAGCGTCGAAGACTGGTCTTGACCTCTTCCTTGCACGTGTGATGCTCAAGCCTTTCGGAAAGAAGCCTCAGATGGTACTTCTTGGTTTCCTCATGGTAACCGGTATCTTCTCGATGTTCCTTTCAAACACTGCGACTGCAGCTATGATGCTTACCTTCCTCGGTCCTGTACTCAAGGCTCTTCCTGCTGACGGAAAGGGTAAGACAGCTCTTGCGCTTGCTATTCCTATCTCTGCCAACGTAGGTGGTATGGGTACCCCTATCGGAACTCCTCCGAATGCTATCGCGCTCAAGTATATGTCAGAGATCGGAATCGAGATCGGATTCGGTCAGTGGATGATGTTCATGATCCCTTTCACACTCCTTCTTCTTGTGCTTGCATGGTTCATGCTTGTAAAGCTCTTCCCATTCAAGGCTAAGGAAATCAATCTTAACATCGAAGGAGATCTTAAGAAGGACTGGAGATCCATTGTAGTCTATATCACATTTATCTGCACAGTTCTTCTTTGGGTACTTGACAAGAAGACAGGTGTAAATGCAAATGTCGTGGCAATGCTCCCTGTAGGTGTATGTGCTATCATCGGTGTTCTTACCAAGCGTGACCTTGAGGAGATCAGCTGGTCTGTACTCTGGATGGTTGCCGGTGGTTTCGCTCTCGGAGTAGGTCTTCAGGAAACAGGTCTTGCACAGACCCTCATCAACGCTATCCCATTCGGCTCATGGCCAGCCCTTGTAATGGTTGTAGGCTCAGGTCTTATCTGCTACGCTATGGCGAACTTCATTTCGCACACAGCTACGGCATCCCTCCTTGTTCCTATTCTTGCGGCAGTCGGAGCAAGTGCAGCAGTTTCTGCAAACCTTGCGCCTCTCGGTGGTGTGTCTACCCTCCTCGTAGGTGTGGCAATCGGTTCATCACTCGGAATGGTACTTCCTATTTCGACTCCGCCGAATGCGATTGCAGCTTCTACAGGTATGATCGAACAGAAGGATATGGTCAAGACCGGTATCATCATGGGTATTCTTGGTCTCGTACTCGGCTATGGAATGCTTGTAGTACTTGGTTCAACTGGATTCTTCGGTTAATTCGAACCTTATATATTTATTCTGATAGAGCAGGCCTCCGAGTCTGCTCTATTGTTTTTTATAAATAAAATCCCCAACTTTACACAATAATAACACTAAACCTTAATAAGCCATGTCCTATTTTCATTTTTTAGGCCATCCGATGAATCTTAAACGCTGCCTTTCTTTTGGGGTAGTCTGCATCATCACTTTCTTTCTGGCTCTTGTGCCGACCTCTTTCTTTGGAGTTGATCCTCTTACAAATGCTCCTTTATTTACTTTGACCCAGCAGAGGGTAATCGCAATATTTGTGTTTACCGCTCTCATGTGGATTCTTGAGGTGATTCCTACATGGACAACATCTGTTGTCGCCATCGTCGCAATTCTTCTTACGACTTCAAACAAGGGTATTGGTTTCCTTATCGCTAAGGAAAACGTAGGTGCCCTGACAAATTATAAGGATGTAATGGCAGCTTTTGCCGATCCTGTGATCATGCTCTTCCTCGGAGGTTTCGTTCTTGCCTTTGCTGCAACCAAGGTCGGACTTGATGTCCAGTTGGCCAAGATAATGCTTAAGCCGTTCGGAACAAACCCTAAGTTCGTGCTTCTGGGAGTTCTACTGGTCATCGGTGTTTTCTCAATGTTCATGAGCAATACCGCTACTGCAGCAATGATGCTGACATTCCTTACTCCGGTTCTTGCTACTCTTCCGAAGGATGGTGGCGGAAGAATTTCTCTCGCGCTTGCGATTCCTATCGCCGCTAACCTCGGTGGTATGGGTACTCCTATCGGAACTCCTCCGAATGCTATCGCCCTCGGCGCTCTTCAGGATGCAGGTTATGGTATAACTTTCCTCGGTTGGGCTCTCAGAATGATCCCTTTCGTAATCGTTATGCTTGTCTTTGCATGGGTACTCCTTATGAAACTCTATCCGTTCAAGGCTAAGTCGATTGAACTGAAGATTGAAGGGGAGCCTGTAAAGGTGACTCCTTTCCAGAAATATGTAGTATGGTTTACATTCGCACTTACAATTGTGCTGTGGATGGGAGAACAGTGGATCGGTATCAATTCAAATATCGTCGCCATGATTCCGTTTGCTGTATTCTCTGCTACCGGAATCCTTAAGGCACGTCATCTTGAGCAGATCAACTGGGCTGTTCTTTGGATGGTAGCCGGTGGTTTTGCTCTCGGTACGGCTCTCAATCAGACAGGTCTTGCCGCAAGACTTATACAGATCATCCCATTTGTAAGCTGGAATGCTCTTGTCGTTATGCTGGTCGGAGGATTCATCTGCTACTTCCTTTCCAACTTCATATCCAACTCGGCTGCTGCGAACCTGGTTGTTCCTATCCTTGTAGTGGTTGGTAAGGCTATGTCAGGAAATCCTGCATTCGAGTCAGTAGGTGGTGTTCCTGCAATGATTGTCGGTATCGCTATTTCAGCATCTCTTGCAATGTGTCTTCCTGTAAGTACACCTCCTAATGCTCTTGCAGCCTCTACTGGCATGATCACAACCAAGCAGATGGCAACAGTAGGTATTATAGTAGGCGTAGTCGGCTTTGTCCTTGGATATGCGATGCTGATCTTCATCGGATTCTAATATCAAAAAATATATTATATTTGCCGGGTCGCTTTCGGGCGACCCGTTTGTAATTTCGACAATAACATAATTTAATACAATGAAACGTTTTTATCTTATCCTTTCAGCTGCTCTCCTGGCTCTTGGAACATTCGGTGCATCTGCCGCTGAGAAAGCTGAAGCGAAGAACAACTTCAAGCTTTACGGTTTTATCAGAAACTACTTCGTTTACGACAGCCGCGAAAGCGTATCAGGTACAGGTGACCTGTTCTACTATATGCCGAAGGATGTGAACATGAAGGATGGTGTTGATATCCATGATCAGGGTTCATTCTCATATCTCTCGCTTACTTCCCGACTTGGAGTCGATGTAAGCGGATACTATGTAAACAATGTCCACTTCGGTGCAAAGATCGAAGGAGACTTCTATTCGGGACTTTCGAATTCGTCAAATGCCAATGCAAGTGTATACTTCCCGGGAAATACAAAGGTTTCAGGAACCGCAACTGCTCGTCTTCGTCAGGCATATGCGACTGTGACCTGGAAGGAACTCGGTGAAGAGAAACAGAATTCAGTAGCTATGAAGATCGGTCAGGCATGGCATCCGATGGCTGCAGACATCCCTCATATCTTCAGCCTTGAGGCTGGAGCACCTTTCGGACCTTTCTCGAGGACTCCGCTTGTTCAGATGGATGCAAACCTTGGAAAGAACTGGGTGGTTTCGGCAGCTGCAATATGGCAGATGCAGTATCAGTCGAATGGTCCTATCGGAAGTTCGGCCAACTATATGAAGTATGGAATGACTCCGGAGATGTATGCTGCACTTGCATACAAGTCAAACGGATTCCTTGTAAGGGCAGGTGTTGACCTTCTCAGTATCAAGCCAAGAGTTCTCGGATCAGTTAATGACAAGGTTGTCAAGGTCAATGACCGTAAGACATCAGTTCTTGGATATGTCTATACTCAGTATACATATAAGAAATTTGCTCTCAAGGCTAAGTCTACATTCGGTCAGAGCGGTGAGCATCTCAATCTCATGAGCGGTTATGCAAAGATAGGCGAGAATTCTGACGGCAGCTGGAATTATGCATCTCTTCGTAATTCATCTTCATGGCTCTCCATGACCTACGGAAAGAAATGGCAGGGTGTTCTCTTCCTCGGATACATGAAGAATCTGGGACTTGCAGAGGCCGCATCCGCTCCTCTTGCAAAGGGTGACGTATATTTCTGCGGAAACGGATTCTCTAATCTCAATCAGATCTACCGCATCAACCCGCAGCTTATATATAATATAGGTAAGCTTAATCTCGGATTCGAGTACCAGTGGACAGCTGTACAGTATGGAGATTATAAAGAAGGTAAACTGAATGAGTACGGTCTTGCAACAGATAATCTTCATTGGGTAGGCAATAATCGAGTAAATGTAATGGTTAAATACAACTTCTAGTTGCTTTAACAAAAATGTAACAGTGTTATAATGCCCGCAGAATCAGTCTCTTAGGTTTCTGCGGGCGTTTTTTGTATGTTTTGTGGTTACAGATTTATTTGGAGGTAATGAAAAAATGTCTACCTTTGCAATCCCAAACGAAAAACGGGGTGCCCACAGAGGCTGAGAGTTCTTAAAAAGACTGGCGCTTGAAAAAAGTTGAAAAATTTTTGCAAAAAGATTTGGAGATTAAAAAATAAAGCGTACCTTTGCATCCCCGTTCGAAAAACGGGCCTCGCAAGAGGAAAAGAGAAGTTCATTGAAAAGACTGTTTTAC
>JAFYUS010000013.1 GCA_017549505.1 Bacteroidales bacterium
TCCCGGACTGATGAAGATGCAGTTCTTGCCGCAACGCAGGAAATCGGCTCCATTGTAAGCCTTTATCAGAATGGAGATGATATGGTTGCGACTTCGTCAGTTTCCAGATACCCGCAATTATACAGCTGGCTCTCACTGATAGATTTCAATGTCGGAATCATACTGCTGCTGATGACCGTAGTTGCAGGCTTCAATATGATTTCAGGCCTTCTCATTCTTCTTTTCGAAAATATCTCTACTATAGGAATACTGAAATCCATGGGTATGACGGACAAGTCTATATCCAAGGTATTCCTCGCTGCTTCTGCCCGTCTTGTGGCAATCGGTATGGTAATAGGTAACGTATCGGCAACGCTCATATGCATTATACAGAAAACGACACATATTCTCAAGCTTAATCCGGAGAACTACTATGTGTCGTTTGTGCCTGTAAATATCGATCTTCTTCAGATACTTATGGCTGATACCTTGTCTTTTGTAGCTATAATGCTGCTTCTTCTGATACCTTGTCTGTTCATTTCAAAGGTGGACCCGGCTCAGACTGTCCGCGTCAGATAGAGGGACAGATAGTGCAGAATGCATTGTAGAGATTCATTATACTCTCGACGTATGCGATTGTCTCATATCCCTGGAACTTGCCCAGCTTTACAGATTCTTCTCCAAGTATTGATTCTTCTCTCATCAGAGGGATGATCTCTACTATCTGGTTCCAGCTGTTGCTGTCGACTTCCTTTGCTTCCGCGAATCTTCTGCAGTCTGCAATCCTGCCTTCTCCGGCATTGTAAGCGGCAAGGGTGAACTTGATCTTCTCTATGTCTTCCATGCCTGTGTTCTCAAACATGCGCTGAAGTCTCTTGAGGTGGCTTGTGCCTGCCTTCAGGTTCTTTTCAGGGTTGAGGAGATCGTCGATGCCGTAATAAGCTGCAGTCGATGGCATGACCTGCATCAGGCCGCTGGCTCCACGATGTGACCTTGAATTGATCGAGAACTTTGACTCCTGATATACCACTGCTGCCAGCATTCTCCAGTCCCAGCCGAGCTGAGCGGCGTACTTCTTAAGAAGATGGTCGTATGGACTGATTGTGCGTGTTACGACTCCGTTCTCGGCCCTTTTGATCGGATTGCCGTATTGTGAGTATCTTCTCTCAATGTCACGATATTCTGGAGATCCTGTCATGTGACTTATCCACAGGTTGATCTGTCTTAGTCTTGCATCGGAGTCTTTGGATACCATCCATTCCGAGCATGAGTTCATCATTCGTGAAACTTCCACGCTGTCTCTGTCCTCGTTGAGGTTGTGGGCATGTGATATTACTATATCTACCTTGCCCTGTTTGAGTGAGTCAATGTAATCCTCACCTTTGGACGGTGTAAGGATCCTTATGTTGCATCTGTTGTCCTCAGCGAATCTGCCTAGGAGTTCATAATTCATACCGGTCTCCAGACCGTGTCCTGCGTACATCTCATCTCCGAGATCTATCACACACGTAATGTCCTGCCCAGCAAATGCATCTGTCGTATGGGCTCCGTTAAGCATCCTTCCTCTTTCACATAATGGTGTGAGGCATATGATGGTGAATGCTATAAGGACATTTCTTAATCTTCTTTCTGTTTTACCACTAACTTTCATAATCTTCTACTAACGTGCTGAGGCCTGTCTTATTCCGCCTCCCGGTGCTGATCGTCCACCCATGCCGCCTTGTCCGATGGATTCATTCCTTGCGCCTCCCGCGTTCGGGCCGTTCGGACCTGTTGCTGATGCCTTGCCTGGACGTACCCAGAATGGCCATGTTATTCCGAACTTGATTGCCCTCTGAGGAGCAATGTAGCCTGCCGCTGTGAAGTAATCGACAGACTTGTTCGGCCATCCCATGTTTACATTGACTGCTTTTATGAATATGGCAGCCTTCTTCCATTGGATGTTTACGAAGGCATCGATGTATGGACAATCACCGTATTTTCTTTCATCCTGATTATGGAATACGCCGAGTACCGGGTTGTATGCCGGCGCATACCATTCAGTCGTATATGTTCCGTTTGCTCCGATCTGCATCTGCATGACATTCTTCACGACGTCGAACTGGATGTAGTATCGGAAATTCAGGGCCAGAAGCGGGAGCGGCAGCACTTCCTGATTCGAGGAGAGCTGGAGCATCGCATGGTGGTCCAGGTGTAACTTCCATATCTGGAAGTTCTTCTTCAGGGAAGCAGTCATGACGCTCATCGGATCTCCGTTCTGACGGGCCATGCCCTGATTGTCATAATATATGTTGTTGCTCAGCAAGCCGTAACCGAAGGAAGCTGCCATATCCCATCTTGGGATAGAGAGGGAGACCTCCGCCTTGGTCGTCGATATCTTGCCGAATTCATTGTCCCACTTGAAGTGGTTTGTGAAAAGGTGCTGCTGATAGTAATCAGGCTCCTTGAGACTTGTCTCGAAATGTGCTCCGAGCGTCAGCGGACTGTTTCTGTATCTTCTGAACGGATAGGCATTGAATTTCATGTTCGCCTCCAATGCGAAGTCGTTGAGTTCATATCCCAGGAAATTGTATTTTCCCTTTGCATTCCATGCCAGATACCTGCTGTACTGACCGTTTGCTCCTGCATAGAGATAGACGGAATTCTGGACTATGTTGTTGCTTCCGCGAAGATAATCGACCGGACTGAAGCTGAAGTAGTTGGCAAGCTTGTCTCCGATACCTACGTCGAGTTTGGAGATGATGCCGTCGTCCTTCCAAGGCTGAAGCCTCATGAATACCTTGTTCTCAAATCGCATTACCCTGAGCGAGTCCATGCTTGAAGTCGGATTTATATAGAAACGGTCTCCATAGAAGTCTTTTCCGAACTGGTCGCTGATCTTGTCTGTATATGTCTTGCTGAAGACGGAGTACTCGCTGCTGTGGCCGATGAAGGCTGTTGTGATGTCTGTATTGATGCTTGCGGTATCAGCCTTGGCTGCTTCCAAAGCCAGTTTTCTCTCCTCTTCCGCAATATATGCGGCAATTGCAGTTGAGTCTCCGCTGGCCATTATGCTGTCACGGATGGCCTCCTGCAGTTTTCTCTCCTTTCTGTCCTTGAGGTCAGTGATGAAGGTCAGAGGTATCCTGTAGGTCTGGTCAAGGAAAAGAGTGTTTTTCTTCAGCTCGTTGTTGGCGTCGCGCAGGTAGACGTCGATCTCTCTTGCATCTACAGTAGTGTCCCTGATCCATGTCTCATCTACAATACCTCCATTCTCGCTTCTGTGTATCTTGTTGTAGATATATCCGGCATGCATCATGTACTTCTTGCCCAGGTAGTTTGTGGCAGCGACGAAGGACTTGTTTGCGGTATCCTCCCTCTTGAGCATACCGTTGCCTCCATATCTTCTGAATTCCAGCGTCATGTTAAGGGCTGGAGTGATGTTCTGAGTCGTGAGCACTCTTACATTTGCCTCTTCCTTCTCCTGGTTTGCAAACAGGGTTCCGTAATAAGCGAGTTCTGTATAAGGGGTCTTTGTATTGTATTGAGGCAGGTTTTCAGGGGTATAGTTCCAGATGCTGTATGGCGTATAGAAGATGGCATTGGCTTCTTCTGTCCTCTTGAACCAGTCATACAGCTGGACAGGAGAACCGCTGATTCCCAGCCATGTGGCATTTATGTCTTCATTGAAGAATACATAGTCATTGAAGCTTCTCCTGTAGGAGGTGTCCGGAGCCATGTCGCGTACTTCCACAAGGTTCTGGAAATCCCTGTCGTGAGTCCAGGTTATGATTCTTTTGAAATGGAGAGAGTCCGGAATGGCGAATGTCTCGAGAATACGCGGGATTGACTGTCTGACGCTGTCCTTGTAGGCTCTGATGCTGTCCTTGATCTCAATCTTGCGGTTTGCGGCGGCGATCAGTCCAGGCAGAGCCTGCTCGGCATCGTATTTCTTGCGTTCCTTTCTTGTCAGTGACGCATACCATGCTGCATGAGCTGCTTCAGCTACTTCTGTTGAATCCTTTATATACAGAGAGTCCAGCCTCATCAATTCGAGGGTGTCTCCTGCAGCCATCAGGGAGTCCCTTACCTGGAATCTCGTGGTTGAATCCTTGAGGGCTATATAATATCTGTATTTGAAAGGATCTGTAAACTGGAGCGAATCCGGTATCTTTATTGTGTCCTTTGCAGACGGAACATCTGTTATAAGAATGCTGTCTGTGATATCAGTCGTATCTGTCAACTGGGTGAGTATCAATGAATCAGCCAGCATTCTCAGGCTAGCCGATCTGCCCGCGTCGATTCCGAATGACTGTATTGCAGCCAGACTTACCAACATAAGCGGTACCCATATTTTTGCCAACAGATTCTTCATAACAAGACGGCAAAGGTACGAATAATTATTTGATTATTCAATACTTATGCCGTTTGAGGCCATTTCGCTCAATGCCTTGAGGTGGCCTTCGTGCTCTACATAGCCTATGCACTCCTTGAGAAGATGTACATTGAATCCTGCTTTCAGGAGGTCTTCGCATGTGTTGCGGACGCAGTATTCAGTGGCGATACCACAGACGTAAACATCTGTAGTGTCAAGGAGTTCAAGGATTTCGCCGAGTGACTGTCCTGCTGTATTGACGCCTTCAAAACCAGAGTACTGTTCAATAGCCTTGTTGCATCCTTTGTCGAATGTGAGTTCTTCCGATGCATATGGAAGAAGGTCCTTATGGATTTCTCCTCCGCGAGTGCCGGCCACGCAGTGCGCCGGCCAGATGCCGCCGAATTCCTCGAATGAGGAATGGTCGGCAGGATGATGATCCCTGATGAAGAGAATCGGGAAGGTGTCAAGGATTTCATGTTCCTCTCCGCCCTGACCCTTTGTCTGGCTGTCGATGAATCTGAGAGTCTGTCTGACAGCTTCTTCGGAATTCTGACATGCGAGGCTTCCGTCGATGAAGTCGTACAGCATGTCCACTACTACCAATGCGTTATTTTTCATATTATAGTTTGAAGTTGCGGATTTCAGTCACAAGTTTGTTGATGATGCTCATCTTCAGGTTGTAAAGGTCATCGGAGATGTCCACCTTATAGTAATGCGGGTTGATAAGACGTCTTTCGCTAGGGCTGAAATGCATAAGTGTCTCATTGTAATATGCCTTCTTCTCCATGAGGGTGTACTCAGGGGCACATTTCTTTCCATTCTCGATCACCTTGTGCTGCATGGTCAGGGCTGTATATTCTCCCGCCTCGAATGTCTTCGTCTTGTAACGGTCATATTCGTCACAGACAGTGAATGTCTCTCCTGCCTCGATCTTTCTGCTTAGCCCGTCTCCACGCAGACAGGTCACGTCGACCTTGAAGATCTCGCCCTTTGAAGGATCGTTGATCATGATTCTGTATGTGATCTGGCATCCCGGGTTGATCAGCTTGATCTTGTCTTCCGAACGTTTGAGCACCGCTTCCCCGTCTATTTCCACAAGCTTATATACGTTTCCGAAACATGGCGCCGCCTTTGATGTAGCAATGGCATCGCCGACTCCATATGAATCTATGCATGCACCCTGACGTTCAAGGTCGGTGATGAGGTATTCATCCAATGAGTTGGTCGCAAAGATCTTACATTTTGTAAGTCCATGCTCGTCAAGTATTCTTCTGCATTCAACTGAAAGGTATGCAAGGTCACCGCTGTCGAGTCTCACTCCGTATCCAGGTGCGTATGAATCATCAATTCCGTTTGCCTTAAATGCCTTTATTGCATTAAGTACTCCGCACTTGAGTGTATCGTAGGTGTCTATCAGAAGTATGATACCCTCGTTCCTGTGGGTCTTTATATAAGTGTCGAATGCTTTGAATTCTCCTTGAACTGAACTTCCGAATGCGGTGACGAAGCTGTGTGCCATGGTGCCTGTCGAACCGTAGTCGAACATCGCTCCTGCGAGAATGTTTGAAGTGCTGGCGCAGCCTGCTATGACAGCAGCTTTTGCGCCATATGTTGCTGCCCATGGACCATGTGCTCTCCTGGAACCGAATTCGCTGACAGGCTTGTTCGTCGCTCTGCAGACGCGTGATGCCTTTGTGGCCACGGCCATCTGGTGGTTCATGATGCAGAGCATCGGGGTCTCAAGTACCTGAGCTTCGATCAGTGGACCTTCGATTATGATTATCGGCTGGTTCGGGAATACGATCTCGCCTTCGCGCATGGCGTAGATGTTTCCTGTGAACTTCATTGCCGACAGATAACCTCTGAACTCTGCATATTCATCTCCGGGAAGGAACTTCTCGAAGAATGACGGGTCCATGTTGCCGAGGTTTCCGACCATTTCAATGACCTCATCCGTACCGCTTACCACCGCCCAGTTATTGTTCTCAGGTGCTTTGCGGTAGAAGAGATTGAAGACCGCCTTCTGGTCCTTCATTCCACAGTCATAAAAGGATTTTCCCATCGTATACTGGTACTTGTCCGAGCAATAAGCATTATTGAGCATCTCTGATGATGTTTATAAATCATACAAATTTAACTTTTTTGTCTTAACTATTTCGTAAATTCGCAAAATAATTGACGTGTGGAGTATAGAAAGCTTTTGAAATGCAGGTATTATCATCATTATATCGGTCATTGTACGGCCAAGCTCCAGAGGTAATGGTTCCCATTACAGGTTCTGCCAGCAACCGCAGTTATTATCGTCTTTCTTCTTCTTCCGGATCGTGCGTAGGAGTCGTCGGACTGGACAGAGCAGAGAATCATGCCTTTCTGACAATTGCCGGTCATTTCCGTTCCAAAGGAATCAATGTTCCGGAAATCCTGGCAGTCAGCGATGACGGCATGCGTTATCTTCAGGAGGATCTTGGAACTGATGTCCTTTATGACATGTATGCAAGGACCGGAATGACTAAGGAAACGGAGGCGTTGCTTTGTTCTGCGATGGCGGCTTTGCCGCGCATGCAGGTCGAGGGCGCTGACGGACTGGACTTTTCTGTATGCTATCCCCAGCCTGAATTCGACAGAAGAATGGTGATGTTTGACCTGAACTATTTCAAATACTGCTTTTTGAAACCTTCGGGACTTGAGTTCAATGAAGTGCTTCTGCAGGATGACCTTGAGCGCTTTGCAGACGACCTTTTATCCTGTTCTTCTGATTTTCCTGTTTTTCTGTACCGAGACTTCAATCCGAGGAATGTAATGGTTCGTGACGGGCAGCCCTGGTTCATTGATTTTCAAGGTGGACGCAAAGGGCCTCTTCATTATGATGTAGCTTCATTCATCTGGCATGCACGCTCCGGCTTTACGCCTGATGTCCGGGAAAAGATGCTTCAGTTATATCTTGATGCCTTGTCGGTTCATGTCGAATATGACCGGGATGACTTCATGGAGAAATTAAAGCTGTTTGTCCTTTTCCGTACCCTTCAGGTCCTTGGAGCATATGGTTTCAGAGGATGGGTCGAGCAGAAGGCCAATTTTGTAGTGTCCATACCTCAGACATTAAAGTCACTTGCAGCTTTGCTGAAAGGGGAGTCATGCGGTGATTTCCTGGCAGTCCGGACACGGTATCCATACATGTGCAGGATTCTTGACGACATGACCAGGATTCCCGGATTTGAGCGGTCCGGTTCTGACGACGGATGCCTGAATGTGACTGTGACTAGCTTTTCATTCAAGAAAGGCATTCCACGTGATCCTTCAGGAAATGGAGGCGGATATGTGTTTGACTGCAGGTCAATACATAATCCGGGACGTTACCAGCAGTATAAGCAGCTTACGGGAATGGATGAGCCTGTGATCAGATTCCTTGAAGAAGACGGAGAGATCGTAGAATTTCTTAGCCACGTGTATGGAGTTGTAGACCCTCATGTCGAGACATATTCTTCCAGAGGATTCACCAGTCTGATGGTGAACTTCGGCTGTACCGGAGGGCAGCATCGTTCTGTCTATTGTGCAGAGCATCTGGCCAGCCATCTGGCAACTAAATATCCGTCTGTTCGTGTACGTCTCATACACAGGGAGCAAGGTAAAGACATTGTCCTATAATATGAAATCCATGATATTTGCGGCGGGATTGGGAACCCGTCTTAAACCGATGACCGATACTCTTCCCAAGGCGTTGGTGCCGGTCTGCGGCAAGCCTCTGATAGAACATGTGACACGTAAACTGAAGGCTTCAGGCATTGATGAGGCCGTGGTGAACGTGCATCATTTCGCAGATATGGTCGAACAGTGGGTGTCATCTCAGGATATCATGGATATCAGAATAAGCGATGAAAGGGCGATGCTTCTGGAGACAGGCGGTGCAGTACTTCATGCCCGTCCTTATCTTGAAGGATGCGGGCATTTTCTCATACACAACGTCGATATCCTGTCTGATGTGGATCTCAGATGGTTTGTAGCCCGAAACTCTTCAGATGCTTTGGCCACCTTGCTTGTGAGCGGACGCAGGTCTTCCCGTTATCTTCTCTTCGATCCACAGACGATGCGTCTTGTCGGATGGATGAATGAGAAGACAGGAGAGAAACGTATCCCCGTGCCGGGAGTCAATGAATCCGAGTGCCTTCGTCTGGCTTTTTCAGGCATACATATGATGTCTGATAAGATTCTGGAAGTCATGCATAAGTATGCGCTCGACCATGGATTGTATGCAGGATCAGATACTCCACGTTTTTCTGTGATAGATTTTTACCTTGATGTCTGTCCTTTATATAATGTATACGGTGTGCAGGCTGACAACGTCAGAATCATTGATGTCGGAAAGCTGGATACTCTGGCAGAGGCAGAGAGGTCATTGGCATCACTTATGAAAACGGAATAATAAAGCAGAAATGAATTTTCTTGGAAATGTTCTTTGGTTTGTATTGGGCGGGTTCGTGATAGCCCTTTACTATTGGATTGTAGGCATCGTCACATGTCTTACGATAATAGGGATTCCTTTTGGAATCCAGCTCATCAAGATGGGAACTTTCGCCTTATGGCCTTTCGGCCATCAAGTACAGCCCGGTCCTTCCGACGAAGGATGTCTGTCGTTGCTCATGAACGTGGTCTGGATACTTGTCGGCGGTATAGAAATAACGATGCTGCATCTTACATTCGGTGTAATCTGCAGCATCACTATAGTCGGAATACCTTTCGGTATCCAGCATTTCAAGATGGGTATCCTTGCCCTTACTCCATTCGGAAAACGTATTTCCTAGATTGTCATAGGAGGTATCTCGTCGCAGTTGCTTCGTGCATCATCCTTTGAGAAAGGTATGTTGCGGAGCACTACGGCTGTTGCTGCAACGAATGCGACGCATGCGGCGAGTACACCGGCATAAGCCCATGGACTGAGTACGTCAGCGAAGCCTTCCGCTTCTTCAAGAGAAGGTATCTTGCTGAATACCACTGCCATGGTATTGTTTACACAGTGCATCAGCATAGTGAGTTTCAAAGATCCGGTCTTGTAATAGACATATCCGAAGAGGATACCTAGAAGGAAAGCCGGAAGAGCCTGCCATGGATTCATATGGAGCACGGCGAAGAATGCAGCCGATACAAGGATGGCTGAAGCCGGATGGGTCTTCTGGAGAAGCCCTCTGAGTACCATGCCGCGGCAGAGCCATTCCTCAAATAGGGGAGCGAAGACCGAAACGGATATCAGGGTTATCCATACCGGTGCATCCATAATCTGTTCCATGGCCTTTTCAAACCATTCGGGTGCCTCCGGCATCAGGACGTTCAGACTGTCAGCCATGAATGCCATGGCCATGGTGGCAATCGAAACGATGACTGCCATGCTGAAAGCTCCGAGGGAACCGAAATGACTGCTGTCAAGGGCATATCCTGTCTCGAAGAATTCGTTCCTGCGGCTTTTGGCCGATACGTATAGCCAAGGAGGGATGAACATTACAGGATAAGAGATGACAGTTCCGTAGATTGTGGCGAATTCTGTCGATACGAAAGTCAGCGCTCCTACCAATATGTTTCCCAGAAGTGCTCCGAGAAGAAACATTACGAAGAGCGTCATCATGCCTCCGTATCCCGGAACGCAATGTGAATGATTCGAGAAGAGGTCGTACGAACCTCTTCCCGAATGTCTTTTAAAGAATCCCATGCTTATTTCTTGTACAGAGGTGTCGGATATACTCCCTTGTCCGCAAATTCCTGGAATTTTGCGACAACGCCTGGTCTGTCTTCCTTGAATGTCACACCGAACCAACGAGATGGTGTTGAAAGGAGCTGAGTCTTTCCGCTGCCGTCCTTGATCATGCAGTCGATTGCATACGGGATGTAGAACTCTGCCTTGAGCTCGTTGATGTTCTTCTCCAGGAAGCTTTCGAAAATCGCTCCGCTCTTTTCGAAGTAGTCAGGGGTGAATCCCCACATGTTCATCGAGCAGAGAGCCTTTGCCTGAAGCTCTACGGTTTCGCCTGTTACGCTGTTCTCTCCGTAGATCTTGCCGTCCTCTGCCATGGCGATCTTATGATGCTCGACTACGCTTGTCAGGTATCCCTCTGCATCAGCGGCTCCGATACCTCTTGATACTGCGCCTGATTCAGAAAGAGTGTTGTCAAGTTCGAATCCTACGAGACAGAATTCTCCTGTCTTACCCTCATGAGCCCTGAGCCAGTCTCCAAGTACCTTGAAAGACTCTTTTCCATAGTAGTCGTCTCCGTTGATCACGGCAAAAGGTTCGTTGATGGCTTCTGCTCCCATAAGTACCGCGTGGGCTGTTCCCCATGGCTTCTCACGCTCAGGATTGAGAGTGAATCCTGAAGGAATCTTTGTAAGTTCCTGGGTTACGAACTGGAATTCAAGTGGCTCTCCGTCAATGCATTTCACGTTGCTGTACTTCTCCTTCACGACCTGCTCCATCTGTTCCTTGAAGTATTCGCGTACGATGTAGACAACCTTGCCGAATCCGGCTTCAACTGCATCGTAGATTGAATAGTCGATAATGGTTTCTCCGTTAGGACCGAGTCCGTCCATCTGCTTGAGTCCGCCGTAACGGCTTCCCATGCCGGCAGCAAGCACTAAAAGTGTTGGTTTCATATTGTCTGATAGTTTGATTGTTGCAAATAATTGTCAAAAATAGTTAATTTTGTCGTCTAATGCCAAAGATTATGGGAAAAATCAGGGATATATTCAAAGGTCCGCATAAATATTTTGCGTGTTTTGTGGTGGCAGTGACTGCTGCGTTTCTTCTTTTCTGGCTGGTAGGTTCCGGCAATACATTCATCAACTGGGCGAAGGCGGCAGCTGAGATCCGCCGTCAGGAGAAGATGATACAGCAGTATGAAGAACAGAATGCGGAAATGGACCGTCGGATCAATATGATAAGGACTGACAGGGATACATTAGAAAAATTCGCCAGAGAGCAGTTCAATTTTGCTGTCCCTGGCGAAGATGTATATATCGTCGAATAAGTTTTAGAATCCTGTGTAGGTCCAAGGGGTAATCACCCTGAGTTCCTCCTTGACTGATTCGTTGACATCGAGAGTTTCGATGAAGTCTGCGATTATCTCGTGATTGATGCCCGCACCAGTACGTGTAAGCGCCTTGAGCGTCTCGTATGGGTTCGGGTAATTTTCTCTACGGAGTATTGTCTGTATAGCCTCTGCAACCACTGCCCAGTTCTTTTCAAGGTCAGCGCGGAGTGCGTCCTCGTTGAGGATGAGCTTGCCGAGTCCCTTCTTCAATGAATTAAGTGATATCATTGAGTGCGCGAGAGGCATTCCGATGTTTCTCAGTACAGTCGAGTCTGTAAGGTCTCTCTGGAGACGTGAGATAGGAAGCTTCATCGCAAGATGAGTATAAAGGGCGTTTGCTACGCCGAAGTTGCCTTCTGCATTTTCAAAATCGATAGGGTTCACCTTATGCGGCATGGCAGACGAACCTACCTCACCTGCCTTTACCTTCTGACGGAAATATTCCATTGAAATATACGTCCATATGTCGCGTGCGAAGTCGATAAGGATGGTGTTGATGCGACGGAGGCAGTCGAACAGGGATGCAAGGTTGTCATAGTGCTCGATCTGGGTGGTAGGGAATGATCTCTTGAGGCCGAGTGAAGAAACGAAATCATTACCGAATGCGATCCAGTCGATTGACGGATAAGCCACTTTGTGGGCATTCATGTTTCCTGTAGCACCACCGAACTTCGCCGGGTATGTGAGCTGCTCGAACTGTCTTATCTGCTCTTCGAGACGAACAACGAACACATTGAACTCCTTGCCGACACGGGTAGGAGATGCAGGTTGACCGTGTGTCTTTGCAAGCATCGGGATTTCAGCCCAGTCTGCTGCCATTCCCTTGATAAGACCGAGGACTTCCTTCAGAAGAGGCATGAAGCTGTCTTCGATGGCCTCTTTGAACGAAAGGGGAACCGATGTATTGTTGATATCCTGGGATGTAAGTCCGAAATGGACGAATTCGCCCCATTTGAGGATATCCATCTCCTTGAAGCGGTCCTTGATGAAATACTCCACTGCCTTTACGTCGTGGTTTGTCACCTTCTCGATTTCCTTCACCTTTGCGGCATCCTCAGGAGTCATGTTCCTGTAGATGTCTCTGAGTGCTTCAAATTTATAGTGGTCGAAATCCGCAAGCTGTGGCAGAGGAATCTGACAAAGTGCGATGAAATACTCGATTTCGATGCGGACGCGGTACCTGATCAGTGCGTATTCGCTGAAATATTCTCTAAGTGGTTCAGTCTGACGCGAATAGCGTCCGTCAATCGGCGATACCGCCAGAAGTGCATGATTGTCCATTTCGTTCTTTTTGTTTGTTTGCCTGCAAAGATACAAAAAAAGGAAATTTACGGTATAAGTTGATTGTATTTATTGATAATTAATTATCTTTGCGCGATTTACTGTAAATAACCAAAGTTTAAACAATACAAATCAATGAAGAAATTCTTTTCTAAAATGTCGCTTGTAGGCCTTCTGGCCTTGGTCTGCGGCATGTTCCATGGATGTAAGCCTGAGACAGAGCAGTCCAACTTCAACGTATCTGTCAAGGAAGT
Organism: Bacteroidales bacterium; assembly: GCA_017549505.1. Classification (GTDB taxonomy): domain Bacteria; phylum Bacteroidota; class Bacteroidia; order Bacteroidales; family UBA932; genus Cryptobacteroides. Next base: position 12,945 of record JAFYUS010000013.1, read on the forward strand.
CGGTCCCGAGTATGTGATTCTCCAGGTCAAGGCTCCTGCAGCGGTAGATATCGCTTACATGCTTGATACCAAGGAAATGAGGGTGGACAATCCGGTAATGGTGTTTGCATCAGGTGAGTCCCTTACTGTGAAGCCGGAGGATGAAGTACGAATCAGCGGTGACCTTAAGGAGGATACCCAGTACTATCTTTATGTGGTTGCCAAGCTTGATGCCCAGAACTATTCAGAAATCGTCACTCTTCCATTCAAGACAGTAGTTTATGACCTCGATGAGCTTATCACTGTGGTTGACCAGAGCTACGATGGATTCAAGGTCCGCCTTACAGTTCCTGAAGAGACAAAGCAGAGAGGTAACGCTATCCGCTATACCCAGTGTGACCTGATGATGTACAATTACATGCAGTCTAACGATTATTCCAACCTTCTTTACAACGGTGGCGCATATACCAAGTTCGTGACAGATGATGAGACTATCGTTTACTCTGAAGAGACCAACTGGTATCAGACCGGCGAGGATTCAGACGGTGACGGCGAAATCGACTGGGAAACAAATTACAACCCGATTTCTCCAGGTGAGCCTATCGTATATGTGGCAGGTGAGTTTTCATGGATGGACGGTGACCAGGATGCTCTTCTCGATGACAATGGAGATGAGATATTCGGCTTCCCAGGTGGATGGGACCCAGGTTATTTCATGCCTATGATAGATCCAGCCTATTTCACAGGCGGAGCCAGTGCAAATGAGCAGAGCAGCATGGGAATCATCACAGACTATGAGGTCACCCGTCCTATGGACTCATACTGGACAGGAGCATTCCAGAGAAAGCATTTCTTCGTGAAGCAGCCGCAGCCGTTTGATGGTGAGGTGGATGTACAGCTTGTCGAGGCCAGCCCGATCGACCTCGTGATGGACTTTTATCCTGGAAAGGGCGTGAAGCAGTATGCTGTCGGCGTATTTGATGATTCAATGTATCAGCAGATCCTTGATCTGTGTAATGGCAGGGAAGAATACATGCAGTGGGCAGTAACTTCATACTTCGGTGCATACACATTCGGAACCCGCGTTGCAAAGGACGCTGTCCGTATGGCCCTTACTTCCTTCTACTATCAGGATGCGATCGGAGAGGATACTGAATACCACGTACTCGTGACTGCGATGGGTGACAATGCAGCAACTATCCAGAATTTCCAGCACTTTAAATTCAAGACAACCAAGAAGACCAAGGATGCTCCTGTAGTTCAGGTTACCGCTCTTGAGGATGAGGCAACTCCATATGTCGCAAAGTTCAATGTAAAGTGTACTACAGCAGCTGAAGGTAATCCTCTCAAGGAATGCTACTATGCTGCGAACTACAAGAGAGACTGGCTTCTTGAGATAAATGGCGGTGCTACATATTTCAGCCTCGTGGCAGGAAACAAGGCATACAGCTATTTTACAACTGAGGAAATCGCAAAGATCAACTCAGACGAGGGTCTGGAGCTTACAATCGCATCTATCGACGGTGAGACAACACGTGTTGCCGTCCTCGGTTACAACGATGAGTATACCCCTAATGACCTCGTAGGATTCACTCCTATCCAGATAGAAGACGGCGAGTGCCCGGGTATCGCTGACTGTGCGACTCCATGGCTTGATGAAAAGCCGTATGTAAACGAAAGAGCTTATATCGATCTCGTCGGTGACTGGACAGCGAAGGCTACCCTCGAGAGCGCTCAGGACGGCAGGAACTTCATCCATACATCAAAGATTACTCTTGCTGCCGATATCCTTGATTTCCCTGAAGAACTTCCTGACTCAGTATATACTATCTACAAGGAGACAAGCAAGTATGACGCAGAAAAGGTGGACGGCCTCTGGAGTGAGTTCAAGGAACTTGCAAAGACTGTGACAGACCGCAGACTTGTTTATCAGAACAGACTTATTGCTACAGGATGGCTTGATGCAGACTCATATAAGCGTCTTGATTATTACAGCCCATATGATCTTTTCGTAGACAGGACTTACAAGTCAGTTGACGTGTCTTCTATGTTCTACGATTTCGGACCTAAGTGGTATATCGAGGCGGTAGAGGATGAGAACGGTAATATTTCACTTATCGCACCGTTCGATGCCAACTTCCTTCCGCCTGCTGCCAACTGGAGCATTCCTTTCTACCTCTCAGGTATGGAGCTCGAGAATTATTATACCGTAACATACGGTGACGGCTGGACTCCGTCATTCCCTGTAGAGGTATCTGAGGATAGAAATACAATCACTATCAAGCCGCTTGTATACGGCGGTAAGGAGTTCTTCCCTAATATGGTAGGTATCGACTATTCTATGAATCAGACAATCATTGAGAATTTTGTGGTTTCAGAGATTGTGATGACAAGAGGATGGAATGAGCCTGCTGCTTCAAGAGCGATGAGTTCAAGTTCAGTAAATGGAAAGAGCATTCAGCCTAAGGGTGAATTCCCTAAGTCAGTATGCAAGCCTATGACAGAACTTAAGGCTGCTCCGGAACTCAATAAGATCGAGGGTAAGATCGTTACTGTCGAGGAGTTCAAGAAGAGAGCTGACAAGTATGTTGAAATGAGATTTAAGCAGAATAACTAATGAAGGGTTTATTTAAATATGCATCACTGCTCGCAGCAGCAGTGATGCTTCTCTCTTGCGAGAAGGA
>JAFYUS010000059.1 GCA_017549505.1 Bacteroidales bacterium
CAGAATTAAACTCAAATCATTCGATCACATGCTTGTTGACAAGTCGGCAAAGAAGATCGTTGAGACAGTTTCGGCTACAGGTGCACGTGTAAACGGTCCTATTCCGCTTCCTACTCACAAGAAGATCTTCACTGTAAACCGCTCGACTTTCGTAAACAAGAAGTCACGTGAGCAGTTCGAGCTCAGCTCATTCTGCCGTCTTCTTGACATTTACGATTCAACTCCAAAGACTGTTGACGCTCTCATGAAGCTCGAACTTTCTTCAGGTGTTGAGGTTGAAATCAAGATCAACTAATCGAAAAAAGTATTATATTTGCAATGTGGTTCGGTAACCACTCCGAACCACTGCAAATTAGTTCTTTAATAAGTCTGGTCCCTTAGCTCAGTTGGTTAGTAGCACCTGACTCATAATCAGGGGGTCGCAGGATCATGCCCTGCAGGGACCACAAAAAAGCATCTATGGATTCCATAGATGCTTTTTTCGTGATTCATATAGAGTTATCGCGCACGAATTTACAGCGGGAGGATGCCGATGCCGGGGCGGTCGGGGAGGACGATGTGTCCGTCTATGACTTCCATGCCGCGGAAGAGGTCGTTTGTAATCAGGAGATTGCCGTCCAGATCGCAGAAGTCGACAGCAGGGGAGAGCTGGGCGGCTGCAGAGACTGCACAGGAGGTTTCTGTCATGCATCCTACCATGACCTTCATTCCTTCAGCTCGGGCGTAGTTGATCATCTTCCAACCTTCCCGCATGCCAGTGCATTTCATGAGCTTGATGTTGATGCCGTGGTATGCTCCCTTGACAGAAGGAATGTCAGCGAGTCTCTGTATGGACTCATCTGCAAAGATAGGCAGAGGGCTTCGTTCTGTAATCCATGCATTGTCGTCAAGCCTTTCCTTCGCCATCGGCTGTTCGACCATCACAATGCCGTTGTCGCGGAGCCAGAAGATTTCGTCCAGGGCCTGTTCCCTGTCTTTCCAGCCCTGGTTGGCGTCAACAGCTAGCGGCAGGTCTGTGATTTCACGGATTGTCTGTATCATCTCCTTGTCATTGTCCAGTCCAACCTTGACTTTAAGGATGTTGAATCTGTCGGCACATTCGCGGGTTTTCTCGCGAACTACCTCAGGTGTGTCGATGCCTATAGTAAACGTTGTATCAGGTGCCTTGGAAGGGTCCAGACCCCAGATTCTCCACCATGGCTGCCCCATGAGCTTTCCTACAAGGTCGTGCAGGGCTATGTCTATTGCCGCCTTTGCTGCATTATCTCCCGGCGATAGACTGTCCACATATGCAAGTATCTCTTCAAGACGGAATGGATCCTTGAACTGACCAAGATCGACGCGGCTGAGGAAGGTGCATACGCTTTCGACTGTCTGACCGAGGTAAGGAGGCATAGATGCTTCTCCGTAACCGGTAAATCCTTCATAATCTATGCGTATCTGTACTCCCGGTGTAGTCTTGCGTGAATATGAAGATACTGTGAATACATGCCTTAGTTCAAGTTCATAAGGCTGGAAGCTCAGTTTAAGTCCGTCTTCCTTGCCAAGCCTGTTGAAATTGAATCCCTGAGGCTGTCCGGACGAGCATCCTGTCAGTCCTGCTCCGACAGCGACCGCTCCAGCCGTAAGCAGTCCCGAAGTCTTCAAAAAGTCTCTGCGTTTCATCTCTCTGTCGCTTTATTCCCTAAAGTTAGGCATTAATTGCTAAATTTGCAGAGATCAAAAGGGAAAACATGAGAATACTGATTACCGGCACATCGCAGGGCATAGGAAAGGCCATTGCGGAACATTTTCTGGCGAAGGGACACGAGGTCATCGGAATCGACCGCCAGGAGGCGTCGATTGCCGATGACGCATATGTCCATCATACATGCGACATAAGAAATATAGACGCTCTCCCTGCGCTTCCATATCCGGAAATCCTGATAAACAATGCCGGAACGCAGAATGAAGATGATATAGACACCAACCTGAAGGCTCTTATAAGGATAACCGAAAAATACGGCGTACAAGGCGATATCAAGTCAATCCTGAACATCGGTTCTGCCAGCGGTCATACCGGCTCGGAATTCCCCGAATATTGCGCCAGCAAGGGTGGAGTGATAGCATATACGAAGAACGTTGCTCTCAGAGTTGCGCCGTTCGGCGCAACCTGCAACAGTCTCGACCCCGGAGGAGTCGAGACCCCTCTGAACAGATGCGTTATGGATGACCCTGCATTATGGCAGGAGATAATGGATCAGACCCCTCTGAAACGTTGGGCTACGACTGATGAAATTGCCCGCTGGGCATATTTCCTGACTGTAGAGAATACCTTCTGCACCGGTCAGAGCATCGTTGTCGACGGCGGTGAATCCATCAACTCCCACTTTGTCTGGCCGAAGGATATATAAGAGAAAAGACCCGTCATTTAAAGGACGGGTCTTTTCTCTTATATATCATTTCCTTACGCCTTAAGCCACTCGTACTTGGCTACGCTGTAGATAGGAACGAAAGGCAGGAGGATAGGAGTCTTCTTTATGTACTCCTGGAATTCAGGATCGGCTCCGTATGTGACTGCCTGGCGTACTTCAAGCCTGCGTGCTCCGCTGAACATCACGTATACGATTCCGATGTAGCCGATAGCGGCGATGATCCACTGCCATACGCTGCAGCATGCTCCGAAGCATACGATGAATGAACCGGTCCAGATCACAAGCTCTCCAAGGTAGTTAGGACAACGTACAACCTTATATAATCCGGTTGTCACGAATTTCTTAGGATTGATCTTCTTTGCAGCCTTCTTCTGTGCGTCAGCAACGCTCTCGAGCAATACTCCGATTGCCATCATGACTGCTCCGATCCATGTCCAGACCTCGTTTACAGGCGCTCCTTCAGCAGAATTCGCAAGATAGAATGCAACAGGGCTTACCTGACCTACGTAAAGAAGAGCGCAGAAGATCCACACTACGATCACTACAAACAAAGGTTTTTTCTTTGCAGCGTCAGGTCCGTACAGAATCTTCCTGTACTCGGTCGAGCGTTTCTCTCGTGTGAGGAGATAAAGACCCAGACGGCATCCGAAGATGAACATCACTGCGCAAAGAAGTGCCGTAGGAAGGGTAAGCACATCCTTGAATACGATTGCAAGCGTAACTGCAAGTGCTGAAACACCAAATCCATATCCGATGCTGAAGAAATAGATGAAATAGATCCATCCAAGGCCTGAAACTGCCAATGAGACAGCCAGTAAAATCAATAGGTAGCTCATGATTGTAATTTTTAAATGGTTAACTTATTCGTGCTTTTATCAATCGTATGATTTCAAATGACAGAAGAACAGCCAGAATCACTATTCCCGCTATCGGGATATTTTCATTACCCTTGACGATGCTGTTTATTATGCCTATAACCTGCAGGACAGCGATGACTGCAAGTACAAGTTCTATCATGATGTCAGATGAACGGAGATCTCTGGCCTTGAGGATATTTATCTTTTCTACCAGATTTTCGTCACGTTTTGTCATGGTCCTCTGTTTACAGCCTGTCTGGATTATCTCCTGTTCACTATGATACTGGAAGAGATTTTCGATATATTCGTTGTTCAACAGGGTTTCCGCGCGTCCGGATTTAGTAGAGAACGGGTTCAATGCGCTTCTGAATGCCTTGTCAACCATATCTTCACTCTGCTTCAGAACCAGTCCGTTGAGGGCAAGCATCGCACTAGGAATCAGTATATACGGGGATATCAGAATCTTTGACAGCATTTCGGCCTCATCCTCGCTTATCTCTTCGAACTTTATAAGGTGGCCTCTGCATAATGTCATGAATGAGTCTCTTTTGACGACTATTGGACGTACGGTGTCGATGATTTCCGCCACATCCATTCGCTTGTAGTCGAAGATGCCAAGGATAAGTCCGCACAACAGCTTGTTGGTCATGCTCTTCTTGACCTTGTCTTCGGGCTTTCCATCACTGTCTGTGATGAATCTTGAATAGAAGTC
>JAFYUS010000060.1 GCA_017549505.1 Bacteroidales bacterium
ATGTAGCAGAACTCGTATCCTGCATCGGTTTCTGCTAAGATTCCGGCCAGGCTATTCTTGTAGTATACTTCAGCTCTTTTCATTGAGTTCTTCCGATCTTACGGGTGCCAATTCGTAACCGAACATGGCAAGCACCTGGTTGACTTTATCCATTCTTAGGGTAGGTTTTCCCTGCTCAAGTTGACGCACGAAGTTAAGACCTACACCGCATTTGAGGGCGAGATCTTCCTGGGTCAGTCCGTATTCTTTACGGAGTGTTTTGAGTGTTGCAGACAGTAATGATTTCATAAAACTACATCTTATCTGATGCAAATATAATAAATTTTGTAGAATTACATCATATCGGATATAAAAATGTGTTATGGCTGTTAAATTGCATTAGAACGGATGTAATTCTGCCTATTTTGTCTATGAGGTTTCTATAATTGTGCTATTTTTCAACTTACGGGGCAATATTGTTTCCGTTATTTCATTGTTGACCATGTACAATAATTTATATGTTTTGATTGAAAACTATGAAAAAATCAAAATTGGAGTGACTTTTTCATAGTTTCCGATAATATTTGAGTTTGAATTCGCGATTTGCAAATCGCAAATTCTCATAATTTAATAGCGCCTTTCACATAATCCGTGCTATTTTGAGGGATGATTTTCACATAATCCGCCCAATTTTTAGCCGAATTTTCACATTTTCCGGATTTTGATGGTGTGTGGAATTGTACAAATCTGGCAATAAAGTGCGTTTGTTGGTAATTTCCTGTGTTTTCGGTATTTACTTTCCGATACAGAATGTAAAATCTGCAAATATAAGAAATTGATAATCAGTACATTTACCTCCAATTACGGGGGCAGATACTATGCCGAGGGACGGAGGAGGGACGGAAAATATACAAAAATCTGCAAAGACGTTTTTCCAGTTCTTTGTATATCTTTATAATCTGGCGAAAATTCGGAGTTATTTTTAACTCAAAATCTGGTTGTTAAAAAGTGTTGGCGCTATTTTTGTTCCTTTGTGGCAAAAATCGAAATCTGTCTCTCAGGGGACACTTTTGTCCCTCCAGACTCTCATTCTGTCCCATCTGCATAACAAATATATATTATAGCCGGAAGATCAAAGGTTTAGTTTAGGTTATAGATATATAATATGGCGATAAACTAAACCGAACCAAGAAATTCTCCGAGCTATCACCTTATTTTCTTTTGGTAGGCAATTGTATCTCTATTTGTGGTTTTATGCACGTTTTTTGTTCTTAAATTCGCTAAAAATGCGAATTTGAGGATAAATTTCTATCAAAAATACCACGATTTGAAGAAAAAGTTTGGTTGAACAAAATAAAAAGAGTATTTTGCAACAAATTTAGGATGGTATTCATAAAATAAACGAAGATGGCTACAAAAATACAGCAAATATTAGAAGCGGCGCCCAATGAATCGGTTTTATTTGGCTCGTGGCTTTCAAGCCAGGGCCTGGATGCTCGTGGTCAGTATGCTTATATGAAAAGTGGATGGCTTGACCGTATATCGAAAGGAGTTTATAAGATACACGGGACAGAACCAAGCCTGTTTGCTGCTGTATCGTCATACAACACTCAACTTAGTAAGAGTTGTGTTGTAGGTGCATATACAGCTTTGGAACTCCGCGGATACTCCCATTACCTGCCAATGGGGAAACCTATGGCTTATCTGTTTACAGACAAAAGCAACAAGTTACCTTCATGGTTACTAAAAGAGGAGTGGGATATGACCATAAAATATATGACTACCTCTTTTCTGGGTGATGAGCTGTTGGGGGTAGAAACCATGACAATCAATCAACATGATTTGCTGGTGTCATCTCCAGAGCGTGCCATGTTGGAATGTTTGAACTTGCCGGATGCATCATCATCTTTGCTCGATATCTATTATATCATGGAGGGCTTGACAACATTGCGTCCCAAGTTGGTTCAGACATTACTGGAGGCTTGCACGTCACAGAAAGTGAAACGACTGTTCTTATATATGGCAGAAAAGGCTGGCCACGCCTGGTATAAGGCTTTGAAACAGGAGAATATTAATCTTGGCACATCTAGGTTTATGATTACTCCAACAGGAAAGTACATCAATAAGTATAATATGACAATATCTAAAGAACTGGCAGAATATGAATAATTTGACGTTATCAATAACTACTATAGGTGATTTACTCCTTCGTCAAACCATAACTATAACGGATAACGGGGGGCCAATCAAAGGCGTAAAATTGTGTGTGCCTATTTATCAACGTCCATACAAATGGACTGCTCGTAATGCCATTCAATTGCTTGATGATATTATTGATGCAAAGAATAGCAACAAAGAAAGATACAGAGTCGGCACGCTTATCCTTCATAAAGCAAAGGGTAAGAACCTATATGATATTGTTGATGGTCAGCAACGAACAATAACTTTCTCACTTCTTCTAACAGCATTAGGAGAAAAAGGTATAGAGTTCTTGCAACAGAAGATATATGATAATGAACACAATAACCATAACATTGCAAACAATTATAATGCACTTTACCGAAGGGTTGGATTTAAATCTGAGGAAAGCGAGTCAGCTATAGAACATCAACGAGAAATGGAACGTCTTAAGGAGTACATTGAGAATAGGTGTGAGTTGATAGTTGTGATAACCTCCGATGTATCAGAAGCGTTCCAATTCTTTGATTCTCAAAATGCTCGAGGTAAGGCTCTTTACCCTCATGATTTACTGAAAGCGTACCATCTTCGTGAAATGAATGACATTAGTGATGAAGAAACAGAAAAGATAGTAAAGGATTGGGAACAGGTCTCACAAAGTGGTTTAGCCGATTTCTTTGGTAATTATCTATATCGTATTAAAGAGTGGGTAAGTGGCAACAAAGCCAATGTCTTAAATGAGCATAATATCCAGATGTTCAAAGGTATTACACGTTCTGCAAGGACACCTTATGCCCAATTCTATAAGAGTGCCTATTGCTATGCTGACATGGTTAACTCTTCTGCTATGCCTTTTGTTTCGGGAACTCGAAATGTAAATGCGTTCCAGCTGAACACACCAATAATTGCAGGCAAACCATTCTTTGAATATACAAAACACTACTATAATATACTCAAGGATATACAGAACAACAATAAGTATGAGGGGTTCTATATCAACGATAATATTATAGTTAAAACTCTGGATCGATATTTCAAAAAAGGTATAGGTAATGGCATAGCACGTCTGATGTTTGATACCTCTGTTCTACTTTATGTTGATAGATTTTGTCCAGAAACATATCCGACGAAAGAAGATATGGAACTATTTGAACAATTTGTTATATATGCGTTTATATGGGCTTATTCATTGAGAGCGCAATACACTAACCTCGGCTGGCTTTCTGCACAGAATTATATTATGGGGTGGAGTGATAAAATTAATACATTCAATATGTATAAGCTGATTGCTAAACAAGATACGCCAGCCTCTTTACTAAGTGCTTTGGCAGATAAACTTAATCCTCTTTCTAATGAGGACATTAAAGATGGTTGGGCGCAGGAATGCTGTGAGTATAGTGGCAATGGTGAAATATTGAAGAATCTTAAGGATGAAAAAGATGGTGTGTATAAAAACTATCTGTGTTTCTTCCAATTAAATGGTTTCTATAAATAATAATGGCTATGAAAGATTTGAAAACTATTCTTGAAGAATGTTCGATTAACGACATCTATTTCTCGAACAGAGGGACATCTATCTTATACAAAATACCTATCTATCAGCGTAATTATGCTTGGGAACGTGAAGAAATACGTGCTTTGATAAATGATGTATATGATTCGATGACGAAGTCAGTTTACTATATCGGTACTCTTGTCACATACAAGCGTGACGAGAATATCTATGAAGTTATTGATGGTCAACAGCGTCTGACAACAATTTACATTATCTTGAAGGCTTTGGGTATTGAAACGATTGGAAACCATCTTACTTATTCTGCAAGAAAGATTTCTGCTACGACAATAGAGAAAATGCCTAAGTTTAGTGAAGAAAAAGATCAGGGTATTGTTGACGGATTCAATTATGCAAAGGAAGCACTCAAAGACATTGTTGGCGAAAAGAAGGCTGACATGGAAGCATTCCAGGATTTTTTCTTGAACAAGGTACATATCATTCACTATCGTGTGCCGAAAGATGTGGATTTAAATCACTATTTTGAGGTTATGAACTCTCGTGGTGAGCAGTTAGAAAAGCATGAGATAATAAAAGCTAAACTCAGCAATCAATTAACAGGTGATGACGACGCGATGCAGAAGTTTAGTCGTATATGGGAGGCTTGTAGCGACATGGGTTTCTATATTCAACAGAAACTTCCTGATATAAATGTCTTTGGTAAAACTATGGAAGATTTTGTTATAGAGTCTTTCGACGAGTTCCCTAGTTCTAATGTAGGCTCATCTTCGTCATTAGGTATGAAAACTATTTCAGAACTTTTATATTCACCTATAAGAATGATAGATAAATATGGAGAATTTGACAATAACGATCATTTTCAACCGATAATAGACTTTCCGAATTTTCTATTGATTGTCTTGAAAATTACAAGGTCGTGGAATGAAGATGATTTCGATCCTTTGAGTTTTACGCTTGACGATAAAGAACTCATTAAGGAGTTCGAGAAGGTAAATCTTACCCCAGAGTTCGTTAAGGACTTTGCATACAATCTCCTCTTGGCTAAATATTTTCTTGATAATTATGTGATTCATCATGCAAATGGAGAAGACAGAGTCTTAGAGAATCCCTGGAAGTTGCAATATTATTATAAGAATGGTAATAAGACTGCTTATCTAAAGGATTTGTATGAGGATAGAAAAGCACAACAAAACGAAGTAATCCAATTACTTTCCATGTTTGAAGTCGCTTTCACACCCAAACAAAGAAAGAACTATCTGTTCTATTGTTTATACCATTTGTTTGAGGATTGTGACCTTGATAACTATGTGGAGTTCTTAAGAAAACTGGCAGATAAATATTTCTTCGATGTGTATCTTGATGCGAGCAAACTCAATGATATGAATCAGCCCAAACCTAATAGTTTTGATGATACTATTCTTAATGGAAGTGAACTAAACGTTGAATTAGAAGATGTTGAGCGAGATTTTGATAGTATTTATTCTATTGGTTCATGCAATATACCTCTTTACGTATTTAACTATACGGATTATAAAATTTGGAAGAAATATGCAGAGGAACTTCGTGGAAACAAAGCAAAGAAGGACTCTCGTAATAGAATAGACTTTTTCAAAGCATTAGGTTGTAGTGACTTTGAGTTAGATGTTTTCAATAACTTCTATTTCTCACGAACTAGAAAAAGTTTGGAACATTATTATCCACAAGCCAAGGCTGGTGATGATATGCCAATTAGTACGCAAGATATAAATTGCTTTGGCAATTTTGCCATGATAGGGTCTGATGCAAATAGTTCTGGTTCGAATTGGAATCCAATTGATAAAAAGAATCGCTATCTTGATACAAAGTCAAACCCAGTGAGTGTAGCTTCTTTAAAGTTCCGAATTATGCTACAGATATGTCAGGATAATTACGATGCAGGAATTAAGAACAAAAATATTAAGCGTCTATTTGGTTTAGAATGGAATGTCGAAGATATGGTTCAACATCAAGAGAAAATGCTCGAGATTATTATGAACTATTAATCTCAGTAACAAGAAGTGTATAAAAGGTTTATTATTCAAAGAACTTGCAGAATATGAATGGTGTAAGATCAAGTGTTTACGCTCAGAAAGTAGAACTGCTACTACGTCTTATTCCGATAGTGATGGAAGAGGATGTGTTTGCCATACATGGTGGTACTGCCATCAATCTTTTCTTGAAGGACTTGCCACGTTATTCTGTAGATATTGATTTGACCTATATCCCATTGGCTGACCGTCAGACAAGTTTGGATGACATCAATATGCATCTGAATGTCATCGCGGAAAAGGCAAAGAAAGCTTTCAAAGGGATGCATATCGTTCCAAACTTCAGTACCTGCAAACTGTTGTGCGAATATCGAGGTAGGCAGGTGAAGATAGAGGTTAACCAGACCAAGAGAGGTATTATAGGTGGTGATGTTCAAACAATACCATTGAGCGAGAAAGCACAGGAAGAGTTTTCTCTCTTTTGTGAGGCAAATGTTGTTCCGACGACACAATTATATGGTGGTAAGATTGCAGCAGCACTCTCTCGTCAGCATCCTCGTGATTTATTTGATGTGAAATATATGGATATACCATTGAGCGAATGCCGTGAGGGACTTATCTTCTGTTTGCTTGGCAGCGACAGACCCATCCATGAGTCATTTACTCCACGACTGATTGACCAGCGAGAAGCAATGGAAAACCAGTTCTCTGGTATGACTGATATTCCTTTTTCATACGAAGAGTTTGAAGCGACTCGTGCCAAACTCATTAATGATGTAAAGTCGTTGATGACAGAAGCGGATAAGAAGTTCCTTATCAGTTTCGAATCTGGTCAGCCAGAATGGGATGGCTATGAATTTGAGTACTTCAAGGATTATCCATCTGTACAATGGAAACTTCTTAATCTGAAGAAACTCGGCAAGCAGAATCCGCAGAAGCTGCAGGAAGAAGCGGAGAAACTAAGAAATCTCTTTAATTTCAATCTCAATAATTAACAGCTCACTACTTATGTCATACCAAGATTTTCAACAGAGGGTTTATTCGTACTTGATTAAGTATAAGAAGGAAAACCTTAAGATTATTGATAAAGGTACTTCTGCACATGGAGTTGAACACGATTGTTTATTACCAAAGCCATATAGCGAAGCCCAAATACCTATTATGCTTTATGATGGTATTAAAGAAACAGTGAAAGACATTCAAGCAAGCAAGTTTGCATATAAGCCTCACCTTGCAGCTTCTGTACATGTGGCAAGTTCTCAAACTGCATGTATCAACCTATTTGTGCCAATCTTGGAAAGTGAGTACGCAGACCAAATACTTATAGGGGCAGGAGTCGTACCAAAAGAATTTGACCATATTGACAGAAACCAGCTTCGCAAAGGATATTGCTTTGAGTATTGGGAGTCAACACTTGAAGGAACAAAAGGGCTTCTTGGAGATCATAGTCCTAATGCTGGTACAGACTCAGATGTTGCCATTGCATATCGCAACAAGGACAACAGACTGTGCCTTTGGTTGATAGAGCACAAGTTAACGGAACGAGAATTTACGACTTGTGGAGGCTACCGTTCAAAGGGTATTTCTCACTCAGAGAAGGAGTACTGCACTTCTTGCGGTATTGAAGAAATTTTGGAAAACCACGATAAGTGTTATTACCACAAACATTGTGCTTACTTTTATTGGAATATTATGGATGCCCAATCTTCATTCTTCTGTGGTAAATATGAAGGCAATGGCTGTCCGTTTAGATGCGGTATGAATCAACTATGGAGAAATCAAATGCTGGCTTTGGAACTTGAGAATAGAGGTGTATTTGAAGATGTATATTTCTCGGTTGTCTCTCATCCAGATAATTCTTTTCTTGACAAGACTATGAATGAATATCGGGCACTAACAAATAACTCTCCAAAGTTCTATGACTTCAAATCAAATACACTTGTGGATGTTGCAATTGATTATTTGCCTGATTGGTCAAATTGGTACAAGAAGGTGTATTTAGGATTTGATTAATGTATCACCATGATTATGACAATATACAAATGATAGAACAACTCCGACCATTAATGACTCTTGATGCTAACATGAATACATCAGACATCGAAGAGCGTTTTGAACGAATAGCAAAGATGCTATTTGAATGTTTTGCTATTCAGAAGGGAAATACCATATACCACTTTAAAGAGATTGATTTTACTTCTACAATAAGAATCATCGTGATATTATCACCCATCCACGTATATCTAAACCATTGTGTTGGTATGTAAACGACTTTGGAGGGATTGATTTAAATTTTTCCTGTATTATCAAACGTGAGTATAGGCCAAATAGTAAGGGAAAGATTGTCGAAAAGTATGTGTTGGATGATAGCGCATACTTTGGTGGCATCCTCATTCGTCAACTAATAAGTGAAGATGGTTGTGAAGTTCTAAATGGACCATGGGCTTGTGCAGAATTGTTTAGATGCTATGATGCCACAGGTGTTGACCGTGGATTTCCTGTTCTTGTGGAACATGATAATGGTATGGTGGGCTATATCCGTAAACCTCGTGTTAATCTACTTAGGTCAAATCAATCTGTTGAAGATAAAGTTAATAATATTCTTTACCAATATCATGACAATGTACAATCTTCCAAAGAAACTTTATACCAAGATTTCATAAACTTCAAAGATAAACCATATGGATATGAACAACAAATTGCTTCACGATAAAAATACAAACGTAGTATTTCTATCTCCTTGTTTGAATACTAAAAAATATGGTAATCCTAAGTTCTATAAGGAGTTGATGACCATACTAAAGGAAATGGGTATAGAAACAAGAGAACTTAAGTGCACTCGCGATTATTGGGCTCGTGACTATATGCCTATTCAATTGGGCGAAAATGATTTTTTGAAGTATCATTATTATCCAGATTATCTTATAAATAGGGATGATATTGATTCGATAACGGATGTTTCAAAAGTGATATCCGGTATGGGTATTAACTGTCGTTCTACCAATTTAATCATAGATGGTGGCAATATGGTGCCATGCGGTCCTTATATTGTGATGACAGATAAGGTGTTTTCTGAAAACAGGAAAAAGAAAGATGATTGGGAATTCAAAGCCTTGCTAGATTCCGAGCTTGGTCATCCTGTTATCATTATTCCCTGGACTTCACATGAAGATGATGTGTATGGACATTCAGATGGTTTCATCAAATGGTGTGGTGATAATCGAATACTGATGGGTAATCATGGTGATTGCTATCCTGAAGAAGCAGCATCCATCCGTCGGATTCTTGAAAGTTATGGCTTTGAAGTTACAGAAATTCGTTTCAAGGACAAAGTTGATACTCCTTGTTATGAGTTCAACTGGGCATATATCAACTTTCTTCAGGTAGGTAAAAACATCATAATGCCTAAATTCAACATTGAAGAAGATGTAATAGCTCAACAATACATTCAAGAAGCATTCCCCGATTGCTGTATCCGTCAAATAGAAATGGCAGAAATTGCAAAAGAAGGTGGCGCTTTACATTGTTTAAGCTGGAATGTACATCTTCCAAAATCAGATGTAAAAACATAAATCACCACCTATGAGATCTATTTGTCCCTCGGCTATTTTCTACTATCTCGGGGGACAGATGGGGGACAAAACGGGCGAAAAACTGCAAATATCGAAGTTAAAAATCAAAAATCTGCAAAAATGGATGAATTTTTAAATGCTTGAAATGATGTGATTTACGAGCTGTATTTGCAGATAGTATGCTTTTCTTTGCAAAAAATCACTTTCCCACGCAGAATCTACTTCCCGATGCAGAAATTAGCAAAGATATTCCCCAGCACCTCGTCTGTGGAGATTTCTCCGACGATGCTGCCGAGGTGGTAGATTGCTTCGCGGATGTCCTGGGCGGCGAGGTCGGTCGGGAGGCCGGCGGCGAGGCCTTCGCGGACGCGGAGGAGGGAAGTGCGGGCATCGCTTAGGGCCTGGGCATGACGCTGGTTTGTAACCAAGGTGGTGTCGCTGTCTCCTAGCAGATCACGCTGTGAAAAGGCCAGATATGAGCGCAGATCTGATAGACCTGCCCCTGTTTTGGCAGATATTGGGATGATTTTTACCTCTCCTTTGTCATTATAATTGTTGTTTGATTCAACTAACTTACTATCAATATAGGAAACAATATAGTTTTCGATAGTAACATTTTTGTTAACCTCTGAGATGTCAGTTTTATTGAGCAAAAAGACCAGTTTCTGGCATGTAAAGTCGACCTTGTCAACAATCGAGCGGATAGTCTCGCATGTGCTTTCGAAATCTCTTGTAAGGTCGATCATTCCGAGGACAATCGATGCTTCGCCGATCTTCTTGAAGGTCCTCTGGATGCCGATCTGTTCGACCACTTCCGTGGTCTCACGGAGACCGGCAGTGTCGATGAAACGGAAGAGGATTCCGTCTATGTTCAGTGTCTCCTCGACTGTGTCACGTGTGGTGCCATGGACGTCGGAGACGATTGCTCGGTCTTCGCCGAGCAATGCATTAAGCAATGTACTTTTTCCAGTATTGGTGGCTCCTGCAATCGCGACAGGAACTCCATTCTTTATCGCGTTTCCAAGGCGGAAAGAATCAATGAGTCTGCCCACATGGGCGATGATCTGTTCGAGCAGGGAGTCGAGACGGGTCCGGTCAGCAAATTCGACTTCTTCCTCGCTGAAGTCAAGCTCCAGTTCCATCAGAGAAACCAGTTCGAGAAGTTCGCCTCTCATGCCGCGGAGCTCTGAGGAGAATCCTCCTTTCATCTGCTTGAATGCTATCCTGTGGGCAGCTGCATTCTGGGATGCTATGACATCAGCTACTGCCTCTGCCTGGGCAAGGTCCATCTTGCCGTTAAGAAAAGCCCTTTGGGTAAACTCTCCAGGTTCTGCAGCTCTTGCTCCTGCTGCATATAGAAGTGACATGATTTCCGACACGATATATGATGATGCATGACACGAAATCTCAACGGAATTTTCCCCTGTATAAGAGTGTGGTGCACGGAAGACACTGACAAGAACTTCGTCAATAATATGCTTGAAGCTTTTGTTTGATAACGCATCGCAATCATTTGAGTTGCAATTATCTATAATATTATATATAACTCCAAACTTTAAGGTATATCCATCGGCTTCGCTTATGCTTCCCTTACGGCATGTAACAACCTTGTCGGCAATGGTCAATGCATCAGGACCGCTGACTCTGATTACGGATATCGCTCCGGTTCCGGGAATAGTTGCCGGTGCACAGATGGTATCTTCGTTTCTAATGTACATCTCAGTAATATTTTATATTGCAAAATTACCATAATTTTCCTATCTTCGCAAAGATTTACTGAACCCTAAAGGGATATTATCTAAAAGGAAGAATTATGTGTAAACGATCAAATATCGGAACATGCATGAAAGTGAACGCATTACAAGATAATGCACACTCTTCTTTTTCCTTTTTTACTGATATTGTCGGCCATTTTCTCTTCTAGAGAAGTGGTCGTTTTTTTATACCACCTGAGGAAGTTCGGTGAAATGGAACTGAAATAAATTTAAACAAACTATAAAATGAAACTTAAAGCAACACTTCGTCTGGAGAACGGCATGGAATTCCATGGATGGTCGTTCGGCTGCGCGCAGTCTGTCAGTGGTGAAGTGGTCTTCAACACCTCGATGGTAGGATACCCTGAGCAGTTGACTGACCCTGCATACAACGGACAGATCCTGTGTCTCACTTATCCTCTTATCGGTAACTACGGTGTGCCTTCTGAAGCGCTCGTAGCTGAATCCCTTTCTGCAAAACTTGAGTCTGAAAAGATCCAGCCTAAAGGTCTGATCGTTTTCGATTACTGTGAGGAGTACAGCAACTGGGAAGCAGAGAAAGGACTTGAGCAGTGGATGAACGAACAGGGACTTACAGGTATCTACGGAATCGATACCAGAGAGCTTACCAAGATTCTCCGAGACAAGGGTTCTATGAAGGGCGAAATCATTCCTGAGGGAGCAGCGAAGCCAGCTGAGGCTGAAAAGCCATCACCTGCAGCTGTTACTTGCAAGGACGTAATAGTTTATGCGTCAACGGCTGCTCAGGATGTGGAGAATATCAATGGAAGCAAGGCTGCAACTGCAGAAGGAAAGAAAGTCGTTGTCGTTGACCTTGGAGTAAAGCACAGCATCATCAGAGGTCTCCTCTCACGTGGTGCAGAAGTCATCAGAGTTCCGTATGATTACGACTTTACTCAGATGGAATATGACGGAGTATATGTCTCAAGCGGTCCTGGATGCACATGCAATTGCGAGGGAACGATAGAAATACTCAAGAAGGTCCTCGGTGGCAACAAACCGGTATTCGGAGTCGGCATGGGATACCACCTCATCGCCAAGGCTGCAGGATGCGAGCTCGAAAGACTTGCACATCCTCACAGAGGTGCCAACCAGCCTGTAAGAAAGGAAGGCACAAACCGCACATATATTTCTTCACAGAACACATATCGCGCTGTAAAGGCAAAGTCAATCCCGTCTGACTGGGATGTCTACTTCACCAACCTTAATGACGGTGCTGTAGACGGCATCCGCCACAAGACCAAGCCATTCGCAGGTCTCAACTTTGCTCCTGAAGTATGTGTAGGCCGTGACGAAAACGTAACTCCACTTGATGAATTCATCAGCAAACTCTAATTGGTTATGATAGACAACAGCATAAAGAAAGTCCTCGTGCTCGGTTCGGGAGCACTCAAGATCGGTCAGGCCGGAGAGTTTGACTATTCTGGTTCACAGGCCCTCAAAGCCCTCAAGGAGGAAGGCATCGAGACCATCCTCATCAACCCGAACATCGCGACTGTTCAGACATCTGAGCAGGTTGCTGACAAGGTATACTTCCTCCCCGTTACAGCATACTTTGTCGAGAAGGTAATCCAGAAGGAAGCTCCTCAGGGTATCCTCCTTGCATTCGGTGGCCAGACTGCGCTGAACTGCGGTGTGGATCTCTATGAGGCAGGAATCCTTGAGAAATATAATGTAAAGGTTCTTGGTACTCCAGTCCAGGCAATCATGGACACTGAGGACCGCGAGTTCTTCAATGCGAAGCTTGCTGAAATCAATGTAAAGACAATCAAGTCACACGCCGTAGAGACTGTAGAAGCCGCTAAAGAAGCTGCGAGAGAGCTCGGCTATCCTGTAATCGTACGTGCAGCATACGCTCTCGGTGGTCTTGGTTCAGGATTCTGCAACAACGAGGAAGAACTTGTCACTCTCTGCGAAAGTTCGTTCTCGTTCTCTCCACAGGTTCTTGTCGAGAAGTCTCTCAAGGGCTGGAAGGAGATCGAGTATGAGGTGATGCGTGACCGTTATGACAACTGTATCGCAATCTGTAACATGGAGAACTTCGACCCGCTTGGAATCCATACAGGTGAGTCCATCGTCGTCGCTCCAACCCAGACCCTCAGCGCTAAGGAATGTCAGTTCCTCCACGATCTTGCGATCAAGATGGTACGCCATATCGGCATCGTCGGTGAGTGTAACGTCCAGTATGCATACGATACTGATTCGATGGAATACTATGTCATCGAGATGAATGCCCGCCTTAGCCGTTCATCTGCTCTCGCATCGAAGGCGACCGGATTCCCGATCGCGTTCGTTGCGGCAAAGATCGGTCTCGGATATGGTCTCTTCGATATCCAGAACTCTGTGACAAAGCAGACCCCTGCATTCTTCGAGCCTGCGCTCGACTATGTTGTGGCTAAGATCCCGCGCTGGGACCTCTCGAAATTCACCGGAGTATCCCGCAAGATCGGTTCGTCGATGAAGTCTGTCGGCGAAGTCATGTCCCTCGGACGTAACTTCGAAGAGATCATCCAGAAGGGTCTCCGTATGATCGGTCAGGGAGCCAACGGATTCGTAGGAAACAAGGAGATCAAGGTTGACAATATCGATGAAGCTCTCAACGAGCCTACAGATAATCGTATCTTCGTGATCAGCAAGGCGATGCAGGCTGGCTACACTGTCGATCAGATCCACGCCCTCACAAAGATCGACAAGTGGTTCCTTAACAAGCTCATGGGTATTGTAGAGACCCACAAGGAGATGCGTCAGTACGACAACTGCGAGTCGATGCCGCTTGACCTTCTCAAAAAGGCCAAGGTTCAGGGATTCTCTGATGTCCAGGTTGCAAATGCTCTTTACAAGGGAATGGATACTGAGATGGCAGAAGACATCGTCCGTGCATTCCGTAAGGCTCATGGTATCGTACCATGCGTAAAGCAGATCGATACCCTCGCAGCTGATTATCCTGCAGCGACAAACTACCTCTATCTCACATACGGTGGAAACTTCAATGATGTAAAGTATCAGCACGATAAGAATTCCGTGATCGTCCTCGGATCAGGTGCATACCGAATCGGTAGCTCTGTAGAGTTCGACTGGTGTTCTGTAAACGCACTCCAGACCATCCGCAACCAAGGATACAGGGGAGTGATGATCAACTACAACCCTGAGACAGTTTCTACTGACTACGACATGTGCGACCGTCTGTACTTCGACGAGCTCACATTCGAGAGAGTAATGGATATCCATGACCTCGAGAATCCTCATGGAACAGTAGTTTCAGTGGGAGGTCAGATTCCAAACAACCTTGCGCTCCGTCTCGACCAGAACAAGGTCAACATCCTCGGTACCAAAGCGACTTCAATCGACAAGGCTGAGGACCGTCATAAGTTCTCGTCAATCGTCGATGCCCTCGGAATCGACCAGCCTAAGTGGAAGGAACTTACCAATTTTGATGAGGTTGACCAGTTCATCGACCAGGTAGGATTCCCTGTCCTCGTACGTCCTTCATATGTGCTTTCAGGTGCTGCGATGAACGTATGCTACAACCACGAGGAGCTTCGCAACTTCCTCGGTCTTGCAGCAGAAGTGTCTGAGAAACACCCTGTTGTGATGTCTGAGTTCATGCAGCGCTGCAAGGAAATCGAGTTCGATGCCGTTGCCGATAACGGTGAGGTAATCGCATACGCTATCTCTGAACATGTAGAGTTTGCAGGTGTACACTCAGGAGACGCAACTATCCAGTTCCCTCCACAGAAGCTATATGTAGAGACAGTCCGCCGTATCAAGAAGATTGCCAAGAAGATCGCTTCTGCTCTCGAGATTACAGGACCGTTCAACATCCAGTTCCTCGCAAAGGACAATTACATAAAGGTAATCGAGTGTAATCTCCGTGCTTCACGAAGCTTCCCATTCGTTTCCAAGGTACTTAAGATCAATATGATCGAGCTCGCAACTAAAGCAATGCTCGGACTTAAGCCGGCTGCGCCGCGCAAGTCCGCTTTCGACCTTGACTATGTAGGTATCAAGTCTTCTCAGTTCTCATTCTCTCGTCTGCAGCAGGCTGACCCTGTACTTGGTGTCGACATGCACTCAACAGGTGAGGTAGGATGTCTTGGTGACGACTTCAATGAAGCACTCCTTAACTCAATGCTTTCTGTAGGTTATGAGATTCCTAAGAAGAATATCCTGATCTCGTCAGGTAACGCACTTCAGAAGGCAGATCTCCTCGGAGCATGCAAGCTTCTCCATGAGCGTGGATATAAGCTTTACGGTACTGAGGGCTCGGCAAAATACCTTAATGAAAACGGCGTTCCTGTCGAGCGTGTCATCTGGCCTACAGAAGCTCAGGATCCTGAACTTGCCGGCCAGTACAAGCAGGCAATGGAGATGCTCGCAAACAAGGAACTTGACCTGGTGATCAACATTCCTAAGAACTTCTCGCACAAGGAGCTCACAAATGGATATTATGTACGTCGCGCTGCAGTGGACTACAACATCCCGCTGATTACAAATGCCCGACTTGCAACAGCTTTCATCCGTGCGTTCTGTGCAATGTCTATCGACGACATCCAGATCAAGTCTTGGGATCAGTATTAAGATTGAATAATGGAAAAGCATAATGTGTACCTGGCTTCAAAGCCTAGATACGAAATACTCGACGGCCTCCGTGGCGTTGCGGCAGTATTGGTAGTACTTTTCCATATCTTCGAGACATATTCAAAGGGACCCGCCTACCAGATAATCAACCATGGTTATCTGGCGGTGGATTTCTTTTTTGTGCTCTCCGGATTTGTGATAGGATACGCCTATGATGACAGATGGGACAAGATGACGACATGGGGATTTTTCAAGAGACGTCTTGTACGTCTCCACCCTATGGTAATAATGGGTTCCGTGATTGGACTATGCTGTTATTTCTTCGGTCAGAACCCTAATTTTGGCCTTGAAGGCTATGCTCCTCTTTGGAAAATCCTTCTTGCTTTCTTGATGGGATGTCTCATGCTTCCTTGCGGCAAAGGCCTGGACGTACGTGGTTGGGGAGAGGTGAACCCTTTCAATGGCCCTTCATGGTCCCTGCAGTTTGAGTATATCGCAAATATCCTTTATGCATTTGTCCTGAGAAGACTCCCTAAACTCGTACTTGCGATACTTACTGCGATCGCGGGATTCCTTACCTTGGACATATGCCTTGACTGGAATGTTTTCGGTCTTCTTACTGAGGCACATGCAGGAAGAATCTACACAGTGATCGGCGGCTGGAGTCTAAGCTCCCAGGAGTTATATGTCGGCTTTACACGCCTTCTTTATCCATTCCTCAGCGGCTTGCTGATTTCACGTATCGGTAAGTTCATCAAGGTAAAGTGCGGATTCTGGTGGTGTTCTCTCCTCCTTGTAGTGATCTTCTCACTTCCATGCATCGGAGGACCGGACAACATCCTGAACGGTATTTACAACTCACTCGCCATCCTCGTCCTTTTCCCTGTAATTGTCATGATGGGAGCAGGCAGCAGCATAATCGGGGAGAAGAGCACGAAAGTATGTTCTTTCCTTGGTGAGATTTCATACCCTCTCTATATCACACACTATCCGATCATGTACATGCAGATGAACTGGGCGTGGTCAAATCCTGATGCTCCGCTCTATGCACATGTGATAGTGGCGATATCTACAGTAGCTCTTTCAATCGGAATGGCTTACGCATTCCTTAAGCTTTATGACCTTCCTGTACGTAAGTGGCTGACAGAAAAGTGGCTTAAGAAATAGCGAATCGGCATAGAAATTGACTTTTCTCGTGACAGTGTAATTTTATAATTATTAGTGTTATGAGAAAAGTCATTTTATTTATGTCAGTTGCAGTCATGATTGCTGCATTGGCAGGATGCAAAAGCAGCAATGCAGAGCAGCGTAAGGCGATGAACGAGCCGATGAAACAGGAGCGCGAGTTCATGGACCAGGCCATCCGACATCGCAGTCCCGACGTTATGAGGGTAGATGTCATCGACAGCACGGTCGTATTTACACATATCTATGATGGAATCGTTGATATAAAGGCATATACATATGATGGTGATGTATGCGTCGAAGCTGAAAGAGTATATACATTCCCGACCCAGATGAGCGCTCTGCGCCACTATCGCGACGCCATAGAGAGGGCAGAGCTCTACGACGATGTGGAAATGTTCAACAATCAGGTCAGATACAAGCTCAAGGATACTCAGTACCAGCTTGAAACCAAGGACCACAACAAGCACCAGCTCAAAGCCAAATTTGACAAGCAGATTGCAGATGCAAAGGCTGACATGGCTCGTGAAAAAGCCAAGAGACATGAGCATCGCGACCATCACGAGAAGTAAATCCATACATATATATATCAGAATCCCCGCTGTGCGCGAGCGAAGCATTTCCCTATGCTTCTGCGTAGCGAGCCACAGCGGGGATTCTGATTATTGAGACGCGACCTTATAGAGTCACTTCCTGACCGTTGTAATCAATAGTTATGATGTTGTTCTGGCCGACGATACGGACGTTGAACTTCCTGTTCTTGAGCATTCCCGGGAATTCTCCCTTTACTTCGCCTACAGTAAGTTTCTGCGCCTTGTCGTTCCACTTGAAGGTGATTGTCGAATACGCACCCTTCTCATAGTTGTAGTTGTCTCCTTCATCTTCATAAAGGACAAATTCAGCGTCAGCACCCGGATACACTACGATATCGAGGTTGTCCCACTTGCTCTCTTCAGCGTACATCATTACCGGAGCCATCGGAATAATGCTTCCGGCGCGTACGAACATAGGAACTTCGTCGAACTTTGACTCGACAGTCACATCCTGACCTCCCTTGTACTTTGCCTCTGTCCAGAAGTAGTACCAGTCCGCACCGGCAGGAAGATAGCTGACAGCAGTCTTGCTCTTGCTGAAATCCACAGATTCAGCAAGCTTCTGTGCAACTTCATTCCTGTCCCATCCTGTCATTGCATTTGTCCTGATGACCTTCTCTTCAGTGTACTGAGGGTCAACTATAGGGGCAGCAAGAATGCTTCTTCCGAAAAGGAACTCGTCAGTCATGTCCCATGTCTTCTTGTCTGCAGCAAAATCATATATGAGGGCTCTCATATAGCTCTCATCTTCAGATGTTACCTGCCATGCAGTGCTGTAGATGTAAGGAAGGAACTGATAACGGAGTCTGATGCTCTTTTCGATTGCGTCGAATGCCGCATCACCTTTCTTACCAAACTGGTAGATCTCGCGTGGAGCGTCAGCTCCATGGCTTCGGAATACAGGACAGAAGAATGCATACTGCATCCAGCGCACATAAAGCTCCTGAAACTGCGGGTTCTTCGGTGCTGATCCGCCACCCATCGTATTGTAGCTGTTGCAGAAGAAACCTCCTATATCCGTATTGAAGTTAGGACATCCTGTCATAGTGTAGTTAAGTCCTGCAGGTACCTGCTTGCGAAGCATTTCCCATGAAGAATTGACGTCTCCGCTCCAGAGACCTGCACCATATCTCTGCTGGCCTGCGAATGCGGAACGCGTCATGATGAATGCGCGCTTTTTGTCAGAATCCTTGCGAAGATTGTCGTATACACCGCTCACTGATGCAAGAGGGAAAGCATTCCTGTATCTTCTCCATGTACCGTCTCCGGCAGAATGGTCATAATGTGAATCCTGAGCATTGAAGAAGTCCGGGTCAGTAGAGTCCATCCACCATGCGTCAATGTCGTAGTCTACGAGCCTCTTGAGGTTTTTCCAGTAGATCTCTCTTGCTTCCGGATGGAGGGCGTCATATACCCTTACCCCGCTAGGATAATCCATGCGAGGAGGCCAGAATGCGCTCAGACCGCTCTGAGGCCATGTCTGGAAATCATAGAGAAGGCCTTTGGCTTCAAGATCCCTGAATGCCTGTGTCATAGGACCGAAACTTGCCCAGATGCTGATCATGATATGTGCATTGTTCCTATGTACCTCATCAACCATCCATTTTCCATTGACGTATGTCTCAGCAAGGAAGTCCATCGCATTCCATGTATAGTTGCTGCCCCAGTACTGCCAGTCCTGGATGATACCGTCGAGAGGAACGTTGTTCGCTCTGTGCCATCTTACGACTTCCATAAGTTCGTCGACTGACTTGTATCGCTCACGGCACTGCCAATATCCGAATGTCCAGAGCGGGAACATCGGTACGTCACCGCTGAGGTTGCGGATCTGGGCATTCACACCGTCGGCAGAGCCGCCGTACATGAAGTAATAGTCGATGTCGTCGCCGACCTCGGCAGAGAATTTCATACCTTCTTCATTATCGATGAACTGCGAACGTGAATAATTGTCCCAATATATGCCCCATCCCTTGATGGATTGGATCACATGCTGATAGTCCTGTGTATTGTTCTGTTCCATGTTCCAATGGGTGGAACCACGGTGGCTGAGCTTGCCGTCCTGGGTCACTCCGAGTCCGTATATCGGCTCGTCCTTGTCAAGCTGATAGACTATGTTTGTACGAAAACTTCCTGCGTCCGGACCTTCCTTCCTTTCCTCGAAACTATATCCCTTTTCCTTCAGAAGGTTCTTTCCTTTAGTGAGGAACTGCACGAGTCCTGTCTTCTTGTCGATCTTTACAGTAAGGACCGGGCTTTTCAGGGTTACAGAAGATGCGTTTTCTGATTTCTGGATCTTCACATCCTGCGGCTGCATTGTAACGACAAGGCTTTCTCTCGTATTACCTTGTTTTCCAGCCGGTACTTTGACGATCCTGACGATTTCAGGAGAGTAGAATGTCACTTTGGTGACTGCGTCTTGTGTCGTCACTTCTACAGGCGACACAGGTCCTGCCAATGCTTCGGCAATGAAAGCTGCAAGGCAGATGATGGTCATCAATGTATTTTTCATGGTTTTAGTGTTATATAAAAACAAAATTACCCAATTTATTGGATAAATCGGGTAATTTGATGGAAATAATATCTTTTTACATGTCGTCCTTGTCCATGTTCTGGAGAAGTGCATCATTGGTACCGTATTTCTGCATGCGGTTCTGGAGAAGTTCCATGGCTTCGATGCAGTTCATGTCAGCAAGGAACTTGCGCATGATCCAGATACGGTTTGCAAGGGCAGGGGAGTAGAGAAGGTCGTCTCGTCTTGTGCTTGACAGAGTAACGTCCACAGCCGGGAATATACGCTTGTTGGAAAGTCTTCTGTCGAGCTGGAGCTCCATGTTACCTGTTCCCTTGAATTCTTCGAAGATGACTTCATCCATCTTGGAACCGGTTTCTGTCAATGCAGTAGCAAGGATTGTGAGCGAACCACCGTTCTCGATGTTACGGGCAGCTCCGAAAAATCTCTTAGGCTTGTGGAGTGCATTTGCATCGACACCGCCGGAAAGAACCTTTCCTGAAGCCGGCTGAACTGTATTGTATGCACGTGCAAGGCGTGTTATCGAATCCAGAAGGATTACAACATCGTGTCCGCACTCAACCATTCTCTTTGCCTTCTCGAGTACCATGTTAGCAACCTTGACATGGCGCTCTGCTGGCTCGTCAAAGGTCGATGCAACGACTTCCGCCTTCACGCTGCGTGCCATATCTGTCACCTCCTCAGGACGTTCGTCGATAAGAAGGACGATCATGTAGACTTCCGGATGGTTGTCAGCGATTGCATTTGCAATTGACTTGAGGAGCATGGTCTTACCTGTCTTAGGCTGTGCCACGATAAGTCCTCGCTGACCCTTACCGATAGGAGTGAACATGTCTACGATACGGCATGACATATCGTTGTGTCCGTTTCCGAGAAGGTTGAATTTTTCTTCAGGGAAAAGCGGGGTAAGGAAGTCGAATGGAATCCTGTCGCGGATAAATTCAGGGGTACGACCATTTATGAACTTGATGCGGACGAGAGGGAAGTACTTGTCGCCTGCCTTAGGTGGACGGATCTCGCCTGTCACTGTGTCACCAGTCTTGAGAGCGTGTTGCTTGATCTGATACTGTGATACATATACATCGTCAGGAGAGTTCAGGTAGTTGTAGTCAGACGAACGGAGGAATCCATAGCCGTCAGGCATGATTTCAAGGACTCCTGTAGCCTCTACGACGCCTTCAAATTCAGGAGCCTGTTCCTGTTGCTGACGCTGCTTTTCCTGGTGCTGCTGAGGCTGCTGATTCTGCTGGTTGTTGTTTCTGTTCTCCTTATTGTGACGATTCTGGCCATTATTCTGGTTGTTGCCATTGTTGGCCTGATTGTTCTGGCGAACTTCAGCTACCTGTTCAACTACCTCTTTCGCTTCAATGACCTCTGCTTCAGGAGCGGCAGGCTGGGCAGTTACCTGATTCTGTGGCTGGCCGCCTTTCTGAATCCTGTTCCTTTTCTGCTTCGGCTTCCTAGCTTCTGCCTTTACTGTTTCTGCTGCGGCAGGTTCTTCCTTAGGAGCAGGTTCTGCCACTACTTCTGCTGGCTGCGGTTGTTGTGCCTGCTGCTCTTCTTTAACGTTGTTCTTCGGCTTGCGTCCACGTTTCTTAGGCTGCTGTGCCTTTGGCTCTGCAACTGCTTCTGCAGGCTCTTCTTCTACTGTTTCCTGCTTCTGTCCCTTCACCTCTGTCTTCTCTTCCTTTACAGGCTTCTCAACAGGTTTCTCAGTCTTTGATTCGGACTTTCTAGGACGGCCTCTCTTAGGCTTGGCCGGCTTTTCAGGGGCATTGTGTGCATTATGCCTTGCTTCCTCATCAAGAATTGCATAGACAAGAGCGTCTTTGTCCATCTTCTTGAAACCTTTGATGTTGAGTTCTGAGGCGAGTGCATGGAGTTGCTCCATACCCATTTCTCTCAGTTCAAAAATCTTATGCATAAATAATATTAATAATGATTGATTTTTCAGTCATTGGGGATATCCTCATGACTCGGGGAGACACAAAGATAGCAATAAAAAATCATAAGGACAATTTTATCCTGAGATTTTATCAATATGCATTATCCCAGAAGCTGCTGCTCTTCTTGAATCGCAAAAGGTCTGCCAAAGCTGCAGCATTTGCCTGAATTCTGAAACTCCATGACTGCCACTGTCCCGAAGGAATCCACGAAACATTGATGTTGAAGCAGTGAAGGTCGTATGTTCCTGTAAGCTGAGTAGTTGTCATTTTCATCGCCATGAGGTCGAATCCGGAGCTCATGTTCAACGACATGCGTGGAGTCAGCTTTACGTTTCCGCTGAGATTGACAGTCTGCGTGAAGTTGTTCTTGGTTATCTTCTGCCCGTTGGAGAACTGGTACGCCTTATTATAGCTGAAGCTGTAACTCATGTTCAGCGACCAAGGCACGTTAGGATTCATGTAGTAGACCCATCCTCCAGGTATATATTCTCCTGTTATAGGGTGATAATATATTCTTTGATATGCAGCAGTAGCACCTGATCCCATACCGCTTCCGTTGGTTCCGTCATTACCTTTCATCGTACCGTCTCCTGAGAGCGAATAAGAAAGGGACATGCTTGCGTTGGTAAGGCGCAGAAGACCTTGTCCTTCCTGTACCGCATATCTGTTGATCTTTCTACCTGACGGATTGTTCTTGTCGACAAGGATCGCATATGGATCGAAGTTCATGTTTGCACTGACACCGAGCTTGCCGAATACTGACGTGTTCATTGTGACTCCGACATTGTTCATCTTCAGAGAGTCAGCAAGGAAGTTGTAGCTTGTCGACAGGTTCAGGTTGTCGATAAGCTTTATCTTCTTCGAACCGGTTCCTGTAGTATCCTTAAGGTCACGGACCTTTGCCTCAAAGTTGTTACCTAAAGACATGCTCATGCTGGCTGTCTTACCTTTGCCCGGAACAGAACCAAGCTGTCCCTGATAGATATTGTAGTCCTGAGTCTTTATCTGTCCGTTCTTGTCTGTGTATGTCAAAGTTCTCCATCCGTTGAAATGCGTACCTTTCTCAGGACTGAACGATGCGGATATGGATGGTGACACGACGTGCCTGATGGCCTGGAGCTTTCTGTGCTTTCCGAAATTGAACATACCGT
This sequence comes from Bacteroidales bacterium, assembly GCA_017549505.1. GTDB lineage: Bacteria > Bacteroidota > Bacteroidia > Bacteroidales > UBA932 > Cryptobacteroides. The sequence goes on from JAFYUS010000060.1 coordinate 23,007, forward strand.
ATAGTCGCGTACTCATCGAGACGCTGCCGGAATATGTATGGGTAGCACCAAATGCGCCGAAGGCCTTTCCTTTCTCATCCTCGACCCTGCCTGTCTCAGGATTATATACCTTATGGTTTTCACGGAAGAACCAGCTCATACCGTACTGAACGCTAGGAGTTACGTTTATGTACTTGAATGCAGTGAAGTTCGGGAGACCGATCTGGAAGTTATGGTTCATACCGTTCTGGAACTTGTCCATGAAGCCTGGCTTACCGAATTCAGATGCCTTGAAGTTGATCTTGTTCTGCAGGGAAGTGTTGTATCCGAGAGAGAATTTTTCATACCATTTTTCCTTACCGATCCTTACCTTCTGCTTGAAAGGATAGAATCTGCTTACGGAGAAGGTCACGTTAGGGAGGGTGAACGAGTATGAACTGTCTCTAGAGTTCTGGTTGTGCAGGGCATTTATGGACAGGTTTATCTTACCGTTCCAGTTCTTCGAATACGAGATGGATGATGATATCTGGTTCTGCAATGCCTGCTGAACGTTGGTCGCGTTATATTTGCTGTTTGAAGGGCTGGAGAAGTTTACCGATGCAGAGAAGGTTGTTCCTGGTCTTGCCTTGGCATCCTGTGAGTGGTTCCACCTTACTGCGAAGTTTCGGGTCTGGAAGAAGTCCGAGCTACCTTTCTCTCCAGTCTGGTCATTCGAATATGTAAGCGAGAAGCTACCGTTGAACTTGTAGTTTACCTTATATCTTGAGTTAAGGTCCACAGCCCATGATCCGAGGGTGTAGATGTCACCTGTTAGAGCGATGTCGAAGTAGTCTCCCAATACGAAGTACATACCGAGGTCTCTGAGGTAGAATCCACGGGACGCTTCCTCACCGAAGGTGGGGAAGAGGATACCCGTGGCCCTGTCGGGCCTCTTTGGAATGAATCCGAACGGAAGCACTATCGGGAGCATCGGCACTCCTTCGACGACCGGCCATGCCGGTCCGAAGACCGTCTTCTGAGACGGTTGGGTCATGACCTTGGCGGCAGAAAGGTGCAGGTAGTAGTGCGGTTCATCGCAGTCGCAGACAGTGTAGCGTCCATTGGTGATGTTTATGGACTTGTCAGGAAGCATCTTGATGTTCTTTCCGTGGAGAATACCATCCTGCTCCTGGGTCAGCATGTTTGTGATTCTGGCCTTCTGGGTATTGAAATTATACCTGACCTCTTCCATCGTATATGACTTCTGTCCTTCCTGCATCACAGGTTTGCCTTGGATTACGCCGTCCTTGTCCTTTGTGCCTCTGGCGTAAAGGATGCCGGAATTGAGGTCATATTCCATATAGTCCGCGGTGAGCTTCATGTTTCCGTATGTGACCGATACATCACCATAGTAATATATGAGTCTCTTGCCGTTGCTGAAATCTTCGACAATGGAGTCCTTTGCTGTTGTGAATGCCGGGGCCTGAAGGGAACTCTTCCTGAGAAGGTTCACTGAATCGATAGCTGCGATCGAGTCTGCACGATGGGTCGAATCCATTACTGCGCGCAGCGAATCTGATATTACGGGTGCAGCAAGCGAGTCTGCCGGTAATTCTACGGCACCTCTGCCGACGCGCTTTGCGCGTCTGCTGTTCTGAGATGATGCAGTCAACGAGCCCAATGTAAGCATAAGCACCAGGGCAATGCATAATCTGGCTGTCAACCTTGCAGATATTACCTTATTATATATAGTCATTAATTATAATCGGTTCTTTTATGTCCTTTTGCAATAAAAGTGTTATTTTTGCAACTCGCAAATTTAAGACTAATTTCATTCATTACCAAATTGGGATAAGGATATGACTACGAATCGTAGGATTTTATATAGTTTTTTGATTATTGTACTGACACTTTGCAGCACATTGCATCTTTCAGGCCAGAATTCCGTAGAAAATCTGGGACTGAAGACCGTGGTCATAGATCCGGGACATGGTGGAAAGGATCCGGGAGCACCAGGAAAGACATCCAAGACCAGCGAAAAGCACATCGTTCTTTCCATCTCAAAGCAGCTTGGTGAAAAGATCAAGGCGGCCTATCCCGATGTCAAGGTAGTATATACAAGAAGTACGGATGTGTTCGTCGAGCTCAAGGAAAGAGTCAATATCGCAAAACGCAACAAGGCTGATCTCTTCATATCAATCCATTGCAATTCGAACAATTCATCGCAACCGTATGGTGCTTCTGTCCATATCCTGGGTCCTAAATCCAATAACAAGAAGAACCAGAGAGATTACTTTGCAGCCAGCCAGTCAGTGGCACAGAGGGAAAACTCCGTGATGCTTCTGGAAGATGACTATAAGACCAGTTATCAGGATTTCAATCCTGAGTCAGCAGAGTCGGTCATCAGCAACAGCCTGTTATGGTCTGCTAATTATGGCAGCAGCCTGATGTTCGCTGCAGAACTTGACGGGGCTTTCAGGAAGCCGCCTTTCCGTGAGAGCGGATATACAGGTATCCACCAGGATATATTCTATCTCCTTTGGGCTACGAACATGCCCTCAGTCCTGCTGGAGCTTGGCTTCATCTCCAATACAGCCGACTACAACTATCTTAGCTCGGTGTCCGGCCAGGAAAAGGTCGCTCAGCGCCTTTTCGATGCCTTCAAGGTCTATAAGACTAATTTCGATGCAAGCATGAATGTGACTTCAGCTCCGCTGGAAGTCACTGAAACCGTTTCCAACCCGCAGCTGATGAATGAAAAACCATCGGCAACTGTCTCGGATACCCATTATGGAGTACAGATCATGGGTCTGGGCAGAAAACTTTCTGCAAAGGATCCTGCCTTGAAGGGACTTTCTGTTGAAATTGTCCCTCCGGCAGATGGCGGAAAGATTTACAAGTATGTTGCAGCTTGGTCAGAAAGCCTCGAAGGTGCGAAGTCTCAACTTTCCTCAATAAGAAAGAAATTTCCTGATGCCTTTCTTGTAAAGATCGAAGGAAATATAGTGTCACGTGTAAAATAATAATCACCAAGCTATCATTTGCGATGATTTCCCTATTCCAGATAGTTATGAACAACTATTTGTTAAAAAATGAATATTAGAATCATTCTAAATTGTAACTATCTATAATACGTGATATTTAGAGTTTTTGCATGATTATATAATGTTGAATATCAATATATTAACATTCTACATTGCGGCTCTTGAAAATAATATGGGGTTGTAAAATAAAATTAATTTGCAAGAGCTTTTTTCATTTTTTATTACTTTTTTTTCCTCATCTTTGTACTCCCGTTTCGAAGGCGGGTGTGATACTTGACATTTACCTATTAAAGATGACTGACGAAAGATACATACATGTTTGGAACAACTGTCTGAATTTCATTCAGCAGAACATCGATCCGAAGCAGTTCAACCTGTGGTTCAGGCCGGTCAAGCCTGTATCATTGGTGGAATCTACGCTGACGGTCGAGGTTCCTTCCGAGTTCTTCCGTGAGTATCTCGAGGGTGCATACCTTGATATTCTCAAGGCTGCCCTTAAGAAAGAATTGGGTGTCGGTGCAAAACTTGTATATGTAGTCACCCCTGTCCAGAAGCAGCCATCACTTGTCTATCCTGCATCGCATGGAAATGTCCCTGTAAACAAGACCATGTCTGTAGAGACATTCTCTAGAGGAGGTAATCCGGGACCATTTGTTTTCCCAGGTATCCAGAGAGTGCAGGTAAACCCACAGCTCAACCCTGTTTATTGCTTCGAGAACCTTGTGGTAGGAGAGTGCAACAAGATGGGATTCACAGCAGGTGAGAGCATCTCTGCCGCTCCTGGTAAGACAGCATTCAACCCGCTTTTCCTGTTCGGTGGCCCTGGTCTCGGCAAGACCCATCTTGCTCAGGCTATAGGTATAGAAATTAAGAAGAAGTATCCTGAACTAGTTGTATTGTACGTTCCTGCCAACAGGTTCAAGACCCAGTACATGGATGCAGTCAATGTGAAGAACAAGCTGACCGACTTCCTTGCTTTCTATATGAAGATGGATGTACTCATCGTTGATGATATCCAGGACCTTATGGGACAGAGCACGCAGAATGCGTTCTTCAATATCTTCAATCATCTCCATCAGTCAGGAAAGCAGCTGATCTTTACGTCTGACCGACCTCCTGTAGATCTTGAGAACTTTGAGGAAAGACTTCTCTCACGTTTGAAGTGGGGTCTGTCGGTAGAACTTCAGAAACCTGATTATGCAACAAGACTTCAGATGCTCAAGGCCAGAGCCTTCAGAGAAGGAGTAAGACTTTCAGATGAGGTACTTGAATTCCTGGCTACACGTATCAAGTCTAACTTCCGAGAACTCGAAGGAGCACTGATTTCATTGATAGCAAATGCAACGCTTGCGCATAAGCAGATCACAGTCGAACTCGCAGAAAAGATTACAGACAAGATTGTCGGTGAACAGCAGGCTGACGTGACTATAGACAAGGTACAGAAGGTTGTATGTGAGTATTTCAACATAACACGCGATGACCTCCTCTCCAAGACAAGAAAGCGCCAGATTGTCCAGGCACGTCAGATTGCAATGTACATGTCAAGAAATCTGATCAACTGCTCTCTGTCGACGATCGGTGCCGAAATAGGAGGTAAGGACCATGCGACTGTACTCCATGCCTGCACGACAGTAAACGACCTGATGGCTACTGACAAATCGTTCAAGCAATATGTTACCGATATCGAAAAGATACTGGTTCCTGTAAGAAGATAATCGAGATAAATTTAGATAAATCCCTATAAAGTTCTAACTTTGTAGGGATAAATTTTATATTATGAATTCTGAAACAGTACTTTCATTCTTTAAGGAAATAACAAAGATTCCAAGGGAATCAGGTCATGAGGAACAGATCATTGCATATCTTCAGGAATTTGCAGCATCCAGAAATCTTGAATGCAGGACAGATGAGGCCGGAAACGTACTCATCGTCAAGGAAGCTGCACCGGGACATGAAGATATACCGGCAATCGTCCTTCAAAGCCACTCTGACATGGTCTGTGAAAAGAACGAAGGTGTCGAGCACGACTTTGCCAAGGATCCTATACGATATGTGATCGAAGACGGATGGATGATCGCTCCTGACACAACTCTCGGAGCCGACTGCGGCATCGGTATCGCCGCGCAGCTGGCGATTCTTGACAGCGATCTGCCATGCGGCAAGATCGAATGTCTCTTCACGACCTCGGAAGAAACAGGACTTGACGGTGCGATGGCCCTCCAGCCGGGCTTCTTCAGCGGCAAGGTCCTTCTCAACCTTGACTCTGAAGATGAGGGAGAAATTTTCGTAGGATGCGCAGGCGGAATCGACACGACTGCAGAGTTCCATTATACAGAAGAGCCTGTATGCGAGGACTTTGAACTCGAAGAGGTTTTTGTCAAGGACGCCATGGGAGGACACAGTGGTGACGACATCAACAAGGGCCGTGCAAATTCAGTACAGCTTCTTGGAACCTTCCTCTACAGTATTCTTGACCTGGACTGGCAGTTGGTTTCTATCGACGGCGGCAACAAGCGCAATGCAATTGCGCGCGAGGCCAAGGCCGTCATCGCAGCAGAACCTGACACACTTGATATCATAAATGAAAGACTGGAGGAATATGCATCTGATGTGGCTGAAGAATATGGAGTTATAGAAACCAATCTCAAGTTAGGATATGAGCCTGTAGACGAATGCTCTTCTGCAGCCATCGATGAAATGACAACATGGAATCTCATCACAGCCCTCTGTGCTTCACCACATGGTGTACTCAAGATGAGCCAGGAGATCGAAAACTTTGTCGAGACTTCAACCAATCTTGCTTCAGTAAAGATGACTGAACCGGGAGTTATACGTATCGGTTCAAGCCAGCGAAGCTGCGTGACCGCTGCACGACGTGCAGCAGCAGCCAAGATGGAAGCATGTTTCGTGCTTGCAGGTGCTATAGTAAAGCATGAAGGTGAATATCCTGGTTGGGCTCCAGCTGCAGAATCTCCGATAAGAGACGCTTGCGTTGCTTCATATAAGAAGCTTTTTGGAGTAGAACCTAAGGTAAAGGCAATCCATGCTGGTCTTGAATGCGGACTCTTTACCGAGAAATTCCCGGGACTTGACATGGTTTCGTTCGGACCTACCCTCCGTGGAGTACATGCACCGGGAGAACGTCTTGACCTGGCATCCCTTGACAAGTTTGTCGCACTTCTCACAGACGTCGTAACCACATACAGATAATCATTCTTAACCGATATACAATGACTAAGATTGCTCCTTCATTGCTGGCAGCTGACTTTCTGCATCTTGACAAAGCCGTAGATATTGTGAACAACTATGCCGACATCTTCCATCTTGACGTGATGGATGGTGTATTTGTGCCTAATATATCTTTCGGATTTCCTGTAATTGAGGCTGTGGCTAAGAAGGCTGAAAAGCCTATGGATGTCCACCTCATGATAGTCGAGCCGGAGAAGTATGCTGAAAGGTTTGCAAAGGTAGGGGCTTCCATGATTTCTTTCCATCTTAACGCGACTGAAGATCCTGCAGGTCTCCTGCAGAGCATCCGTTCATGGGGTGTCAAATCAGGACTTGTCATCAATCCGGACATACCGGTCGAAAGTCTGTTCCCATATCTGAAGGATGCTGATTATGTACTGCTCATGTCTGTATTTGCCGGCTTCGGAGGACAGAAATTCATCGAAGCCACATACGACAGGATCAGAACTCTTAAAGCCGAGATAGAACGTCAGGGATTGAATATCATGATAGAAGTCGATGGGGGAGTTTCAGTATCAAACTCCAAAGCTCTGACTGAAGCAGGTGCTGAAATCCTTGTAGCCGGCAGTGCTGTCTTCAAATCCTCAGATCCGGCAGCTGTCATAGCTGAAATGAGAGGTTAAATGATATAACTTATCTCTTTGAAGGCGAATTCTTTGAGTTCGCCTTTTTCTGTATCCTCCACTATTAGGAGGCCAATATCTGTAAGTCCCTTGATCCTGCCTTTAAAGGTACGCATTTCAAGCAGGTCTGTATATTCTGTCAAAATATCCTTACGCCACATCTGGGACAGGTAAAGTCTGCGGAGACGGGACAGCCCTCCGGTTATGTTCAGATAACGGGTGCAGTAGCCTTTGAAGATGTATACGAATTCTTCAAGGAGAGGCTCGAGGGAAATTGATTGTGACCTCGTGTTTCCGGACAGCGCCATAGATGTGGGATTAGGAAGTGATGGGTCGAACGTTGTCTGGTTGACATTCAGTCCGATGCCGATGATACTGGATGCCATGGAGCCGTCGCGAACGGAATTCTCTATAAGTATGCCGCAGATCTTCCGGTCCGAAACGTAGATGTCGTTAGGCCATTTGATCTTAGCCTCTATGTCGTGCGAGGCAAGCAGGTCGACAACAGCAAGTGCTGCTGCTTCGCTTACGGCGAACTGGTCGCATGCGCGCAGCGGAGAGACCAGCCCTGACTCATGACCATACTTCATGACTACACTGAAAGTAAGATTTTCTCCAGGTACAGAGGACCAGCTGTTTCCTCTCTGTCCGCGGCCTGCAGTCTGTCGGTATGCTGACACGACTGACAAATTGTCAAGTGACAGAATGTTCCTTCTGGCCTCTTCATTGGTCGAATCTGTCGTGTCCAGCCATATAATGTCATGCTTCTTTGTCATGGTGCATTTTTTGCTTATCTTTGTCCGGATTTTTTACAAAAATAACAATAATCAGATACATGGACAACAAAGAACTTAAGGTCATTGCTGATGCAATGCTTGAAAAGAAGGGACAGGACGTGGTCTCACTCGACCTCAGATCAATCGGTACAGCCATTTCAGACCATTTCATAGTATGTAATGCCGACTCGACTCCGGCTGTAGTAGCAATCGCAGACAACGTAGAGGAAAGAATGATAGAGAAGTGCAGGAGAAAGGTAAACCGCACTCAGGGAAAGGAAAATGCCTTCTGGGTAATCCTTGATTACGGCGACATAGTCGTACACGTATTCCAGACTCCTTACAGGGCATTCTACAGGCTGGAAGACCTTTGGGCTGACGCAGAAAGAACAGCCTACGAAGACTAAACATCAAACAAGACTATGGCAGAAAAGAATAACGCACCTCGCGGGAAAAAACCCGTGAAGTTTACCTTTAATATATCCTGGATATATTTCATCCTCCTTATCGGAATCGGATGGATGTTCTTCAATCAGGAAGGCGCCAATCCGCAGAAGGAAGAATGGGATGAAGTCAAGAAACAGTGGCTTGCAGGAGATATAAAGGAAGTCGTTTTCGTAAGGAATGAGTTTGAGGGCCATGTCACAATGAAGCCTGAAAAGCTTGGAAATTACGAAGATAAGTTCGGTGGCAATGTACCGAAAAAATCCCCGCATTTCGTCTTCCTCGTTTCCGGAAGCTTCAATGCAGAGGAAATGTTTTCTCAGCTGAACGATCAGATGCCTGAAGACCAGAAGGTAAAGGTAGTGATTGAAAATCATGAGAGCTTCTGGGGCATGATAGAATGGCTGATTTTCCCTCTTCTTCTTATCCTTATGTGGGTATTCATGTTCAGAGGCATGAACCGTAACATGGGAGGCGGTGGCGGGCCTGGCGGAGTCTTCAATGTCGGCAAGGCAACAGGAAAGCTCGCTGAGAAGGACAGCATCAAGGTGACATTCAAGGATGTCGCCGGACTTTACGGAGCTAAAGACGAGGTTATGGAAATCGTCGATTTCCTCAAGAATCCGAAGAAATACACTGCACTTGGAGGAAAGATTCCAAAGGGAGCCCTCCTGGTAGGCCCTCCGGGTACCGGTAAGACGCTTCTTGCCAAGGCAGTAGCAGGAGAGGCAGATGTACCTTTCTTCTCTATCTCAGGTTCGGATTTCGTGGAAATGTTCGTAGGAGTAGGTGCGTCGCGTGTTCGTGACCTCTTCCGTCAGGCTAAGGAGAAGGCCCCATGCATAGTCTTTATTGACGAGATCGATGCAGTCGGACGCGCAAGAAGCAAGAACGGTGGATTCTCATCAAATGACGAACGTGAAAACACTCTTAACCAGCTCCTTACAGAGATGGATGGCTTCGGCTCTAATTCAGGAGTAATCATCCTTGCAGCTACAAACCGTGCAGACATCCTCGACAAGGCTCTCATGCGTGCCGGACGATTCGACAGGCAGATCCACGTCGAGCTCCCTGATCTCAAGGAGAGGGAAGAGATATTTACAGTACATCTCAGAGGACTCAAGCTGGCTGAAGACTTCGACCTCGAATTCCTTGCCAAGCATACCCCTGGCTTCTCAGGTGCTGATATTGCAAATGTCTGCAACGAAGCTGCCCTTACTGCAGCCAGAAAGAACAAGACAGCAATAGAAAAGCAGGACTTCCTTGATGCAGTAGACAGAATCGTCGGAGGTCTGGAACGTAAATCAAAGATAATCACGCCGGAAGAGAAGAGGTCCATAGCCCATCATGAGGCAGGACATGCCACAGTAAGCTGGCTTCTTCCATATGCCAACCCTCTTTTCAAGGTTACTATTGTTCCTAGAGGCCAGGCACTCGGTGCAGCATGGTATCTCCCTGAAGAGCGTCAGCTTGTGACCAAGGCCCAGATGATCGATGAGATGTGCTCGCTGATCGGAGGTAGGGTAGCGGAAGAAATCATCAACGGACAGCCTTCGACTGGAGCACTCAACGATCTTGAGAGACTGACCAAGATGGCGTACGGTATGGTTACATACTACGGTATGAGCGACAAGGTAGGAAACCTTTCGTTCTATGATTCAAACGGTTCACGTGCATATGACCTTACAAGGCCTTATTCAGAGAAGACAGCGGAGCTGATCGACAAGGAGGTCAAGGAACTTGTAGAGATGATTCATGACAGGACAGAGAGGATCCTCAAGGATAATTTTGAAGGTTTCAGCCAGTTGGCAGAACTTTTATTGGAGAAAGAAGTTATCTTTGCAGATGATCTTGAGAGAATCTTCGGTCCAAGAGCCGGTGCAAAGCCGGGCGAAGAGATTCCAAAGGATCCTGAAGAACTGTCTAAAGAGTAATTATGAACAATTTTATCAAAAGGACAATATCAGGTATAGGATTCGCGGCGGTAATGCTCGCCGCGTTCCTTACCAATGAATATGTATATGGTGTAGTGATGCTGCTTTCGCTCGTCATCATGATGAAGGAATTCCTTACCATGACATGTGGAAACAACTACCCCTATTCACAGGTGTTGTCCATCCTTTCAGGTGCAGTCCTCTTCACGCTCATCTACCTGTACAAGGCTTTCGAATTTCCCGGACGTCTTGTGATACTGGCTTTTGTGCCGGTCTTTCTTCTGATGATAAACTCGCTGTACCTCAAGGACAAGAGCCGTTTCGACAAGTTTGCAAACCTGTATACGGCCCTTATGTATATAGCTGTTCCGTGGTCTCTTCTTAATTTTGCAGTCTTCAATTCAGCAGGGGAGTTCAACGGCATCCTTCTCTTATGCTTCTTCTGCATCATATGGGGAACTGATGTAGGTGCCTACATATTCGGAATCACCCTTGGACAGAAATATGGAAAGAAGCTCTTCCCGTCGATTTCTCCAAAGAAGTCATGGATCGGTTTCTGGGGCGGTCTTGCAACTGCCATCGGTGTTGCTGTCGGCCTGCATTATGCCGGATTATTCAGATTTGACCTGATACATTGCATCTTCATGGGAGCTCTTCTCTGCGTTGCCGGAGTGTATGGAGACCTCATCGAATCACAGTGGAAGAGACATTACAATGTCAAGGATTCAGGCAACGTGATTCCGGGTCATGGCGGTCTTCTTGACAGATTTGACAGCGCCCTCATCGCAATTCCTATCGGAATCATCTATCTGGTCGTGATGAATGTACTATAAGGCCTTTTATTTTTGCCTTATTGCTTGATTTTTCGTACATTTGCGCGCTATGATACATAAAGATTGCTACGGTACCGTACTCCTCGTATGGTCGATTTCTCTGGTTTTCGCTTTTGTGGTTCTGCGGTTCATACCGTGGACATTCGTTTCATATCCGCTCGCTGTAATACCTATGTTCTTCATGGGATTCGTTCTCTTCTTCTTCAGAGTACCGAACAGACAGAGTATTGGAGCCGACAACGATGTGACTTCTGTCGCTGACGGAAAGATTGTCGTGATCGACAAGGTATATGAAGGCGAATATCTTCAGTCAGAGTGTCTTCAGGTTTCAATATATATGGACTTCTTCAATGTCCATGTGAACTATTGGCCTGTCAGTGGTGAAGTGAAATATTACAAATATCATCCGGGAAAATATATGCTTGCTTTCCTTCCTAAGGCATCAGAACTGAATGAACATACTTCGACTGCAATCAGCAGCCCATACGGAGATGTGTTCTTCAAGCAGATTGCCGGAACCTTCGCAAGACGTATAGTATGTTATGCCAAGCCTGGTTCGGAAGAGATAAAGGGTACGCAATGTGGTCTTATCAAGTTCGGATCACGTATCGACATGTATTTCCCGCTTGATGCTGAAATCAAGGTTAAGTTAGGCGATTACGTAAAGGCTAGTGAATCTGTAATCGCTACACTTCAGAAATAATTATGGAAGAACAACTCATATATATAATAATGATCGTCTCGATCGCATTGTCAGCCTTGTGCTCGACGCTAGAGGCGACTTTGCTTTCAACACCTTTGTCCTTCGTGACAGGTCTTGAAGAACAGGGAATCAAAGGAGCAGCACGTCTGAAAAAACTTAAACAGAATCCTGACAGACCTATATCTGCAATCCTATGTCTCAATACGATTGCAAACACTGTAGGTGCATCGATAGTCGGTTCTTTGGTATATGAAGTCTATGGTGATGCTATTGTAGGTATTTTCTCAACCATCTTTACCCTTTGTATACTCTTCTTCTCTGAAATCATACCTAAGACGATCGGAACAAGCTACTGGAGAAGCCTGGCACTTCCGGCATCATCCATCATCAGCGGTATGATCTTCATCACTTATCCTCTTGTATGGATTCTCGAGAAGTTCACCAAGCTGATTTCGTCAAGATCGGAACAGGTGAGTGTCAGCCGCGAGGATATCTCCGCTATGGTAAGCGTTGCTACAGAAGAAGAAGAGATAGAGAAGGAAGAGAAGAAGATGATTCAGAACATCCTCAAGCTGGATGAAGTCACTGCTCACGAGATCATGACCCCTAGCGTTGTTGTAGAGATGGTTCCGGGCAACATGACCATCAAGGAGTTCTATGAAAGCGACAATACACATTCACGTATCCTTGTATATGACGAAGATAATGATGAATATGTTACAGGTTATGTACTTCGTCAGGAAGTCCTTGAAAAGATGGCTGAAGACAATTTCGATACGACTCTTGATGATATTCTTCGTCCTATCATGACCTTCGGGGAAGAAGATTCAGTTTCAGATATATGGGAGAAACTTCTTGAGAAGAAGGAACATATCTCTGCAATCCTCGATGAATACGGCTCTCTGCGAGGCATCGTGACGATGGAAGACGTAATTGAAACAATGCTCGGTCACGAGATCGTAGACGAAAAGGACGAGGTCGTGGACATGCAGGAATACGCAAAGGAACAATGGGAAAAAGCCCAGAAGGAAATTGAAAAGGTAGAAGATTAACGTAATACACAAACCAACAACCCCTCGAATCAGGAAGCATATCCCTTATTTTCTGCTTCCGGGTTCGAGGGGTTGTTGGTTTATATGCTATCAGGCGTTTTCTATCAGTTCAAGGAGTTTGTCGATTGCTTCGTCTTCAGGAACATGGCGGAGGACTGGAGTCTTTCCTTTGTAAATCGAGACTTTGTTATTTCCTTCTCCGACGTAGCCCCAGTCGGCATCAGCCATTTCTCCTGGGCCATTAACTATACAGCCCATGACTGCTATTACCATTCCTTTAAGATGTGCAGTCCTGCGCTTTACCTCATTGAATGTGCTTTCGAGGTTGTACATTGTGCGTCCGCAGCCCGGGCAAGCGATGTATTCAGGTCTGTAGAAACGTCTTCTAGCCGCCTGCATCAGTTCGTCAACCAGATATTCTGCATATTCACTGCCGTCAAGACATACTTTGACACCATCTTCCATATAAGAACCGCAGAGCACTACTTCGTCAAGTTCCTTGTCAAGAAGTCTCTTTCCGAAATCGCAGGCGAAATCCATAAGGAGTCTTTCGCGCGACGGTGCGTCATAAATGGCTACAGCTTTCTTTCCTTCAAGAGAAAGAGATACCATTGTCGAATTCAGTCTGTGGTCATACCTGTCAGCGAGATACTGAGCAACCGGAATCTCGTTGGCAGGGTCTTCAGTAAGGGATACTCGTATGGTATTTCCTATGCCTTCTGAAAGGAGAGCTGAAATTCCGACAGCAGATTTGATTCTACCTGCATCGCCGTTTCCTGCTTCTGTAACTCCCAGATGCAGAGGGAATACAACACCTTTGTTCTGCATTTCCTGGGCAAGAAGTCTATATGCTTCCACCATGACAAATGTGTTGCTGGCCTTGAGTGAAACCACAACATTGTAGAAGTCATTCTCCACACACATGTCAAGCCATTCCATGACAGCTTCCTTCATGGCAAGAGGTGTGTTTCCATACAGATTTGTGATTCTTTCACCAAGGGAACCATGGTTAAGACCGATTCTGATTGCTGTTCCGTTTGCCTTGCAGACCTCTACTAGTCTTGCGAACTGCTCGCGTGCCTTTTCATGATCCTTATGAAAATTTCCGGGATTGATCCTTACCTTTTCCACGACTTCCGCTGCGGCGATGGCAATTTCAGATGAGAAATGGACATCAGCTACAAGGGGAGTGTCGATGCCTCTCTGCCTGAGGATATCACGGATCTGCCTGAGAGACTCGACCTGAGCAGGTGAGGGAACTGTAAGTCTTATGAGTTGTGCACCGGCCTCATGAAGTCTTACGCATTGAGCTACTGATGCTTCAACATCAGATGTATGTGTGTTGCACATTGTCTGTACAACGATAGGAGACTCACCTCCGATGGTGACGTTTCCTGCATGAACGGTAAGTGTATCCATTATTCTGTCTTCTTTGTTCCGTAAACAAGATCCCTTGCCTCCTGTCTTAACGCCGCTTTTGTCTTTCCTGTCCTCTTTGTAAGATGGACATGTACTCCTGCTGAAACTGTTACGTTCATAGGGTAGGCGAATCTGTAATAATATTGGCTGTAGTGGTCCGGATCATAGAGGGTGCCGAACGAATGCTTATATGTTGCCTTAATGTGAATTTCAATAGGGTCAAATACCAGTCCTATTCCTGCAGATCCTTTTAGTCCGTAATCCCATCTGCGGTCTGTCTCCACGAATGAGTTCTCTACTTCCGGCCTTACGTTTCCTGTCTTTCCGGGATATCGGTGGATACCGAAACGGTAACCGGCATAACATCCGGCTTCTGCGATTATCTTGAAGTTCCACAGGTCGTAATGGCAATGCATCGATATCGGCATCTCAAGAATGTCGTAGACAGCCTTTTCCGCCCCCTCGATCTTATAGGTATAGTCCCTGTCCTCATTATATTCGAACTGATAACCTTCCTGTGTGTAGTTGAGACCTATCTGGAATCCGAAGAACGGCATGTATCCGAACATCTTTCCGTATTTAGTGTAGGCTATTCCGATGTTCATCGGAAGAATAAGAGTTTCCTGCTTCTGTGCAGGATTCCACATGACTTTGCTCAGATTGGCTCCATATGATATACCAAGCATCGAATAGTCATTGATCTCAAGTTTCTGCCTTACATCCAGCGAATCAAGGAACTCATCTGTATATGACTCGACAGTCAGACCTTTCGGGAGGAGTTCTGACTGAGCATGAAGACCTGTAAATGCTGCAGATAACAACAATATGGCAAAGAGTCTCTTCATAAGCGCTTATTTGAACATTTCTTCAACATCTACACTCTGGTCAATCTCCATCTTTTCCGGAATATCAATCAGGAATGTACCGTCTTCAAGTTTATAGAAACGAACCTTTTCCGGCTGTCTGTGTTCAAGCAATATACCTGTATCTACAAGACCGTTCCTGTTAAGGTCTTCAGTAATTCTGATGGAATACTTTCCTGCTTTCAGATACGGGAACTTGAGCACATCATCCTTCTCCACGATATATGTACGGATAATCTTGTTTCTCTTGTCATTAAGCAGATCAACAATATATTTGTTCCTTACATTGGTGAGGCTGAGGTTCATTGTACTCAGTTTTTCATCAGAAGGAAGAGTGACTTTTACCTCAGAGCTGTCATTGTAGAATCCGTTGATGTCCTTGAACTTGCGATGCGGTATCTTGAGGAAATATTCATAACCGGGCTGCAGTTCTATGGAAGGACGGATTATGTATTTCCTTAGATTCAGCGTATCCTGAGTCACAGTGTATTTTGCTGTCGCTTCCTGCTGGCGAGGATTAAGGTAACGGAATGTAAGCGAATCAAAAGCTGTCTCTACAACAGGATACTTGAATTCCATTGTAAAACCATACTGTTCGACGGTTTCAGGTTTTGCCTCCAATGTAAATACAGCAGTCGTATCTTCTTTCTTTATGTCGCGGGAAGAACTCTTGCCAGGAGATTTCTTAGGCTTGACAAGCTTGATTTCCTCTGTAAAGCTATTGAGAAGTCCAAGTGTGTCTGTCTTCATGTACTTGACATTCAGGAAAAGTGTATCCGGCTGTTTCCTTGAATCATTGATCCATATCTCGAGACTGTCCTGTACCTGATTGAACTGGGTAATTACCTTGTCGGAAGGTATTCCCTTGAACCAGAGAGAGTCAATCTGAGCATAAGGGGCCATGAATGTTATGTATGCAGTCCTTTCGCCGATTCTTTCCTTGTTGACTATCATCTGCTTGGATGGCTTTTCCTTGAAAAGGTTCAGCTCAACTTCAGTTTTACGCGCCAGGCAGTTTAATGTATCATCCATCTCGAATTTCATAAGCTCCGGAAGAGAGTCGTTCACCATGATGGTAGGGTGGAACAAGGTGTCGATGAAAGCCACCTTCTCTGTTTCAGGATCATACTTGTTGTTATTATTCTCATCAAAGATGGCATACATCCTGTAGATGGTGTCCTGTATGTTCCTGAGGCAGAAGAAACCCCATTGATCGGTCTTTACAGCTGCATCAGGTCTTGAAAGGAATAGGGCAGAGTCCGCATGGTCCTTATAGAGCATCACAGTAGCTCCCTTTATAGGGTCAAGGGTGTTGCAGTCCTGAACAATTCCTGTGACCATCATCGAGTCTATCTTTTCTCCTGTAGAAAACACGAGCGTGAATCCCGGAAACATGTTTCCTTCATTGTTGTCACCGATCGCATTAGTCAGGTCCAGAGTATATGTCTTGTTCGAATCCAGGTCGCTTTCGAATGAAATCACCACACCCTTTCCCTTGAGCTTGTACTTAGGCATCTTTTCAAGAGGAGGGGAGAGGAAAAGGCTCTTAGGGTCCTTTACCTGGACGTATTCGTTGAACTTGATCTCCAGTTTTGTTCCATGTACCGGTACATTGATCATACCCAGTTCTGGGTAGATCTCGGTGATCACCGGAGGGATGGTATCTTTTGGACCACCGCTCGGAGGAGTGGTCGTATTTGCGCATGAATGCGAAAACATCATCGACCCCAACACCAGGGTGATGGGGAGGATTGGAAAGAATTTTGATATGAATCTCTTCATCTACAATGATTTATAAATCTGTCCTGATTACACTCTGGATACCTTCGATCTTCTCCAGCTTTCTTGTCAGCTTCTCGAGGTCACCCATATCATGGACATAAAGGTCAATATATCCTTCGAAGACTCCGTCTTCAGTACCGAGGCAGAATTTCTTTATGTTCACGCTGAGCACAAAGGAAATGTATCTCGTGATGTCGTTGATCATTCCGATACGGTCGAATCCCTTGAGGGAAAGACGTACCAGGAACGAAAGGTTCTGTGTCTTCGCGTGTTCCCATTTAGGCATCACGATCTTGTCGCCGAACTTTGAAGCAAGATTGTTTGCAGTAGGACATGACTTCTTGTGTACTGTCACAGTGCCGTCTGATGCCTTGAATCCTACTACGCTGTCTCCCGGAATCGGGTTGCAGCATGAAGCGATGACATACTTATGCTTGTCGTCATTACCGTCGATTACGTAATCTTCCTTCTTATCTTCCTTGGTGCTCTTGAACCACGGGAAATTCCATCCGGACGACTTCTTCTTGGCCTTTTCATGGGCTTTCTTCAGGACTTCCGGAAGATTATTGAGCTTGATGACACCGATACCGACGCGGAAATACAGTTCGTCAGGCTTGCTTTCGAATACTTCATATCCGTCCATGAGCATATTGACGGTCTTGTCTCCGAACTTGTATCCAAGAGCTTCAAGTTGCTCCTGGACCATCTTGCGTCCGATCTTTATCGTCTCCTGTCTCTCTCCTTTAAGATAATCGACAACGATGCTCTTTGCCTTTCTTGTCTTGAGGAAGTTCAACCACTCGCTCTTAGGCTTCTCATTCTCTGCTGTAATTATCTCGACCTGGTCACCGGTCTTAAGAACATATGAAAGCGGTACAAGACGAAGGTTGACCTTTGCTGCGATTGCCTTGTTACCTATTTCTGTATGGATGGCATATGCAAGGTCAAGAGCTGTTGCTCCTTTCTCGATGCTCCTCTGTTCGCCTTTAGGGGTGAATACAAGGATGTCCGTCTTGATAAGGTCATTGTGGATCATGTCAAGAAGATCAAGGGCATTGACATCAGGATTGACAAGGATCTCCTTGACCTTGGTGATCCACTTGTCCATCTCGCTCTCGTTTGATTCCGCGAATCCGTCCTTCTTGTATGCCCAATGGGCTGCAATACCTTTCTCGGCGATTTCATTCATTCTCCTTGAGCGGATCTGTACCTCCACCCATATGCCGGACTGGCTCATTAGCGTGCAATGGAGGGCCTCATAACCGTTGTTCTTAGGATAGTTGACCCAGTCTCTCACGCGGTCAGCCTTGTAACGGTAAAGTGCTGTAATGATGGAGAATATATGGTAACACTGGTCTCTTTCAGTCTCTTTCTGTGTGTTTTCGGGATCGAAGATGATACGTACCGCATAAAGGTCATAAATCTGGTCGAAGGTGATGCCCTTGGTCTGCATCTTATGCCATATAGAGTACGGCGTCTTCACTCTCTTCTTTATCTCAAAT
This sequence comes from Bacteroidales bacterium, assembly GCA_017549505.1. Taxonomy (GTDB): domain Bacteria; phylum Bacteroidota; class Bacteroidia; order Bacteroidales; family UBA932; genus Cryptobacteroides. The sequence goes on from JAFYUS010000060.1 coordinate 41,189, forward strand.
CTGAATCCGGCCTTGTTAAGAGCGTCTTCGATAGGAGCGATGAAGTCGTTGATACGGTCTTCCTTGTCTGAAATATTCCTGTTGATCTGTGCAGAAATCTCATTGAATGCCTCCGGTTCCTTGAATCTGAGCCAGATATCTTCCATTTCGGACTTCACGCTATACAGACCGAGACGGTGGGCGAGAGGAATGAAGACGAACATGGTCTCGCTCAGGATCTTGTCCCTCTTATGTTCGGGCATGAATTCAATAGTCCTGCAGTTATGAAGGCGGTCAGCGAGTTTTATCAGAACAACCCTCACGTCGTCGTTAAGGGTCAGGAGGATACGTTTGAAGTTCTCGGCCTGCATACTTTTCTGCTGCGCCTTGTCTTCATTGTCGAGTACGGTCTTGATCTTAGTAAGACCGTCCACCAGAGTCGCCACCTTGTCACCGAAAAGGCTGCGCAGATCGTCTACGGTATAGTCAGTATCCTCCACGACGTCATGAAGCAAGGCGGCTACGATAGACTTGTAACCTAGTCCGATATTGCTGACGACTATCTTTGCGACAGCGATAGGGTGAAGTATGTATGGTTCGCCTGAACGTCTCCTGACGCCCTTGTGTGCTTCATTGGCGAAATCAAAAGCCTTCTGTATTATCTCCAGTTCCTTTGCGTCGCTGCAACGTTTGCGGGCAGCTTCGAGAAGGTCGGCATAGTCTCTTGCAATGACCTCATGGTCCTGCGCGGTAAATTCTGAAATTTTACCCATAGTATCGTGTAAGTTTAATCCTCTATATTATAATTGTCAACATGTTGGAATGCATAGGAAAGTTCCGCTCCTATCAGGATTATGAACCAGCCTATGTTTATCCATACCATGAAAAGCGGTACAGCAGCAAATGCTCCGAAAATACCGTTCATCCTTGTCACCATCACCTGTGTCTCGAGATACATGTAATTGACGATGGCAAATGCTATTCCGGCAGGAATAGCCGCGCGAAGCGCCTCCTTATAGTTCACTACGGCATTCGGTATGAACTTGTACATCGCCGAGAAGGTGAATGTAGCGACAACGCTGAACAGGATCCATGTTACCAATGTCTTCACGATGGAAAGTGATTCCATGTCAAGGCCAAGATAGCTCAATGCATGGGAATATGCCACAGTACCACCGAAGAATACGAAAACTATGAAAGGGGATACGAAGAGCATAGCGATGATTACGGAAAGCCTCTTTATTATGTTGCGGGCCTTATGGACCCTCCACACATTGTTGAAAACCTTTTCAACATTCATCATCATCCATATCACGATCCATGCGAAGAGAAGGGCACTGACCAGACCAACAGTCCCGCTCTTGGCGGTATCGATGATGTTCTGGGCAAAGCCCAGCACCATATCGATGGTCTGCTGGCTGTTGTTGAAATACTGGTACAGGAAATCCTTAAGCGTCTCTGCAATGCCGAAACCATCAGTAATGGCAAAGGCAATAGCAAGGAAAGGAACCACTGACATGGTGCTGAAGAAACTCAGGGCAACTGCCTGGAATCCGATCTTCTCACTGGAGAAGGTCTTGATCGTTATGGCAGCGACCTTCAGGTACTTGATAAACCTGGCCTTGGCTTTGGAGAATTCCTCCAGATCCAATTCCCAGATGTCATTCCTGAAGAAATCCTTCAGCAGGTGGGTTTTCTTTAACAGTTTCTTCATCTTAGAACAAAGTAGGTTCGTTGTCTTCGGTCACATGGTCCTCTACGTTTATGGCGAGCATTCCCATGAATTCGTTTTCACTTATTATCGGTACATCAAGAGCCTCAGCCTTCTTGAGTTTTTCGGGTCCGGCCTTTTCTCCTGCAAGCAGGTAGCTGGTCTTCTTGCTTATGCTTCCGCTGTTCTTGCCTCCATGAGCAACAATCAGAGCCTTCATCTCGTCACGCGGGATGCTGAAGTTGCCTGATATCACTATTGTCTTGCCTTCAAGGGTGGCGGACAGTTTCTCTGGTCTTTCGTCCATCTCGAATCTGAGTCCATATCCTTTCAGACGGCTGATGACCTCCATATTAGCCTCATCGCGGAAATATTCATATATGCTTTCTGCAATGACCTGACCGACATCGTCGACCTTGAGAAGGTCATCCATCGATGCCGATGCGATTGCATCGATGTTGCCGAAATGGGCGGCGACTCCCTTGGCAGTCGCTTCGCCGACATAGCGTATGCCCAATGCATAGAGCACACGCTCGAACGGAGTCTTCTTCGATTCCTCGAGACTTCCGAGGAATCTTTCCGCGGAGCGCTCCTTCCAGCCTTCAAGGGTAAGGAGGTGTTCTTTCCGGAGCTCATAGAAATCCGCGACATTCCATACGAGAGCTCTGTTGAAGAGCTGTTCGATCGTTGCATCACCGGCGATCACATTCATTGCCTTACGGCTCAGGAAATGTATCAGGCGGCCTTTTATCTGTGTAGGACATCCGCCCTGGTTCGGGCAGAATGCCTTTGCTTCTTCTTCATCCCTTATCAGCTCAGTACCGCAGTCAGGGCATGTCTGAGGGAAGTGGGGGAGGACGACATCCGGTCCTCTCTGACTTAGCTCCACACCGGTAATCTTCGGTATGATTTCTCCTCCCTTCTCTACATATACATAATCACCGATGTGGATGTCATGTATCCTCATCTGCTCTTCGTTGTGCAGGGATGCACGCTTCACTACCGTGCCGCTCAGCTGGACAGGTTCCAGGTTGGCGACCGGTGTGACAGCACCGGTCCTGCCGACCTGATAGTCGATGCTGATGAGTTTTGTCAAGGCTTGTTCTGCCTTGAACTTATAGGCCACTGCCCACCTAGGGAACTTTGCAGTATATCCGAGTTCTTCCTGATACGGAAGCTCGTTTACCTTTATCACGATGCCGTCGGTCGCGAACGGCAGATTCTTTCTTTCGGTATTCCAATATGTGATGAAATCCTCGATTTCATCGATGGTTCTGCATATCTTTCTCTTGTCGGAGACAGGAAGTCCCCAGCTTTCTGCTGCCTTAAGGGCTTCATCGTGGGTCTGGTAGGGAAGTGCTTCACCCAGTATATGATAAAGGGTACATTCCAGTCCGCGATTGGTAACCATTGAACTGTCAATCAGCTTGAGGGAACCGGAAGCCGCATTACGTGGATTTGCGAAAGGCTGCTCATCATCCTTCTCCCTTTCCTGGTTCAGGCGGTCGAAGGCCGCCCATGGCATGTAGATTTCGCCTCTTATCTCGAACTCTTCCGGCCATGGGGCCGGCTTCTGCTGCGACGGCTCGAAGCCCGCCGGCGCAGTCAGCTCCTGGGGGATGTTGCTGATGTTCCTTACATTGGCTGTAACATCGTCACCTACCGACCCGTCGCCACGGGTCAAAGCCCTGTAAAGTCTGCCGTTCCTGTAGGTCAGACATATGGCTGTACCGTCGAATTTGAGTTCACAGCTGAATGTGAATGAGTTACCGATACCTTTTACTGCTCTGTCTGCAAAGGCTTCAACTTCTGTCATGTCGTAAGTATTGCCGAGGGAGAGCATCGGATAGCGGTGGGGATATTGCTCGAACTCCCTCTTTCTGTCGCTTCCTACCTTCTGGGTAGGGGAGTCAGGAGTGATGAATTCAGGATATTGCCTCTCCAATGCTTCCAGTTCCTTCAGAAGCATGTCGAATTCATAGTCGCTCAGTATAGGGGAATTCTCCACATAGTACCTCCTGTTGGCATCGTTGATGATGTCTCTGAGCTCGTTTATCCTGATATTTACCTGTCCTTTTTCCATATGCAAAACAATCTACAAATTTAAGAAAACGTTTCCATATCTGCAATATATGAGAGTAGTATCGTTTTTCTTGTAATTTACTGCAAAAAATGATAAATTTGCGACGCAATTTTTGCGGCTTGACCAAAAGATTACTTATAACAACAGTATAAACTTTAAACAGAATTAGAAAGATGAAAGATGCAGTAATTATTCTCTGCGGCGGTGGTCCCGCTCCAGGAATGAACTCAGTTTCAATGAGTGTAGCAAAGACATTCCTTGCAAAGGGATTCAGAGTTATCGGTCTTCACAAGGGTTATTCAGGACTCTTCTGCAAGAACGCACAGATCGAGGACCTTACTTTCGCAACAGCAGACCGTTACTTCAACAGAGGTGGTTCATACCTTCAGATGAGCCGTTTCAAGCCAACTGACGCTGACTTTGAGAACAACTTCAACCTTGACCTCTTCAAGGACAACAACATCAAGCTCCTCGTTACCATCGGTGGTGATGATACAGCTTCTACTGCAAACCGTATCTCAAAGTTCCTCGCAGCAAAGGGATATCCTATCGCTAACATCCACTGTCCTAAGACAATCGACAACGACCTTCCTCTTCCTGCAAACGCTCCTACTTTCGGATACAACTCTGCAAAGAACGAGGGTGCACACCTTGCAAGAACAGCATACGAAGACGCACGCACTTCAGGAAACTGGTTCGTACTCTGCGCAATGGGCCGTTCATGCGGTTCGCTTGCACTCGGTATCGGTGAGGCAACACACTGCCCGATGACCATTATCCCTGAGATGTTCAACAAGACCCAGATCAACCTTGACAAAATCATCAAACTTTCTATCTCAGCTATCATCAAGAGAAAGCTCATGGGAATCGAGTATGGTTCAATCGTTACTGCAGAAGGCCTCTTCCATGACCTTGACATCAAGGAACTTGAGGCTGCAGGTGTACACTTCACATATGACGACCACGGTCACCCTGAGCTCGGTAAGCTCTCTAAGGCTGTCCTCTTCAACGACCTCCTTGAGAAGGAGATCAAGGCAGTAGGTCTCAAGGTGAAGAGCCGTCCGCTCGAGATCGGTTACGACGTTCGTTGCCAGGACCCTATCGCATATGACCTTACTTACTGTACAGAGCTCGCAATGGGTGTATACCAGCTCTACAAGGAAGGCAAGACAGGCTGCATGGTATATGTAGACTCATTCGGAACAGTTTCTCCTCTCTACCTTGCTGACCTCCAGGACCCTACAACAGGAAAGATTCCGCCAAGAATCGTAGACATCAACTCAGGTACAGCTCAGAACTACTACGAGTACATCGCACACTACGTAACTGAGGCTGACTACGAAGCAGTCAAGGCTCTCGGCATCGAGAACCCTGAGGCATACGACTTCAAGAAGATCCTTAACTGGTAATCTAGCTCAGCACTTAAGTTGCTTACATACAATTAATTATATGATTAAGGGTGGGTCAAAATGACTCATCCTTAATTTTGTTATGCGTTGATTATTAAAGGTTTTTATGTATTGCACTGCTTTACCCAGCCCGGCCGATTCATACGCATGTCCACTAAATTCCTTGTTTTTGTGGACGAGATGCTCATATAGGGCTATATGTCTGAACAATTAAGATTTATAAATGCGATTCCCGGCTGTTTTATTTTTCAAGCGTAAACTCAAATCTTAAACCTCCATCGGGACGATTGCAGGCAGTGATGGTACCACCATGGAAGATGACCGCGTGTTTTACTATGGATAGTCCTAGTCCGGTGCCTCCCTTTTGTCTGGATCTGCCTTTGTCTACGCGGTAGAACCTCTCGAATAACCGTGGAAGACATGTCTCTTCAACGCCTACTCCATCATCTTCAAAAGAGACTCTGCAATAATCATCATTATTTTCAAGCAGGGTTATGTATATC
>JAFYUS010000061.1 GCA_017549505.1 Bacteroidales bacterium
GGTCATCAAAGTCGGAATTGAAGATTCCGTATGGCGAGATCATGATCTTCGCCGACGGAGTGAGTTCGCGTGCGCGGGCGGTAAGGGCATTCACAGCCTCGACCGCATAGTCGGTAAGCACAGGACCGAAGCAGTCTTCGACCGGCAGATACCATCCATACATGGCAGGATGGTCGCCGTAGATTCCCGCAAGTTCCTCCATCATCTGTATCTGACGGCCCTTGATCTTCGGGTCTCGCAGGTTGTCATCCTGATCCCATGCCCATCCGGTGCTCATGAAAACCTTCATGCCATGCTCTGCCGCTGCATCCATGATGGCATCGACAGGGCTCTGACGCCACTCGGGATACTGCCATCCCATCAGCTTCGAAGGATAGTACGCCTTGCCTTCATTGGCCACGGACATGAACACGAGATATTCCATGCCCATCTTCTTCATCTCGGCGATCTTCGCCGCCCACATCTGCGGATCGGTATTGTCGATATGAGCAGGATTCGTGTACTTGTTGCGCACATCCTGATACGGGAGGTTGATGAATGTACCTGTAACAGGAAGGACCTGTTCAACCTGGACCGGAGAAACGGATCCTGCAGATTCATTTGTCACACGATTTCCACATGCCGCCAGCAGAAGGAGAGACGCCAACAGTAAAGATATTTTTTTCATAATCATCCTTAGTATTTTACGCAAATTTAAAAATTAATGACCATTTTCTATAAAATAGGGGCGCTATTGTATTAAATTACTGCCTTATATTGTCTGAAAATAATAAAGTATTACCCAAAAAGATTAATTTAGCAGAGAGTAAAAAACGAATTTCAAAAAAAACACAATATGAAGCATTATTTCAAGCTGATGGTCGTATTGGCAGTCTCGTCTATCTTTTCCGCTTGCTCAAATCAGTCTGATTTCCCTCAGGTCAGAGAAACAGCAAGCAAAGGATGGTTTCCTTTAGCGACAGACGAGGCTGCCGGGATAATCTATGACGAAACTGATTTTCCGGTAGTCGGCATTGCTGCCGAGATGCTTGCCGACGATGTGGAACGCATCACAGGCAACAGGCCGGAACTACTTCATCATGCAGATCTGAACGATATGCCGGAGGTTCCGGCAGTATTAGCCGGAACCGTCGGCAGAAGCCGGATCATTGATGAGCTCGTGACACGCGGACTTGTCGATGTATCAGAGATATCCGGCAAATGGGAGTCATCCCTGATAACAACCGTCAGACTTCAAGGTCGCGACAAGCCGGTCCTTGTGATAGCCGGAAGCGACCGGAGAGGAACCGCATATGGACTGACCTCCCTCAGCGAGGCTATCGGAGTCTCTCCTTGGTACTGGTGGGCTGATGTGACACCACAGACTCGCAAGGCTCTATACGTTGAGCCGGGATGCTTTACCCAGAGAGAACCATCCGTGCAGTACCGTGGAATCTTCATCAATGACGAAAGATTCGGTGGATGGTCACGCTGGGCGGAACAGACATTCGACAAGGAAAGCGGCAAGGTGGGTCCGAAGACATATCAGAAGGTGTTCGAACTGCTGCTGCGCCTGAAAGGCAACCTCCTCTGGCCGGCAATGCATAATGGTACCCAGGCATTCAACGGCGACCCTGAAAACGCCCGTCTTGCAGACGATTATGCGATCGTAATGGGTACATCGCACTGCGAGCAGATGCTCAGAAACAATGAAGACGAATGGAAGAATGTAGGTACATACGGAGATTTCAACTACATCACCAACCGTCAGACAATGATAGACTACTGGGAGGAAAGAGTCAGGACCAACGGACGATATGAAAACATCTACACCCTCGGCCTCCGCGGAATCCACGACTACCCGATGGAGGGAGCACGTACGACCGAGGAAAGGACAGCCCTCATGCAGAAGGCCCTCGACGACCAGCGCGACATAATCCGCCGCAACATAGACACACCGGTGGAGGAAGTCCCTCAGATGCTGTGTACATACGAAGAAGTGCTCGATGCATATCATCATGGTCTTGAAGTACCGGAAGACGTGACTCTCCTGTGGTCGGACGACAAGCACGGATACACCCGCAATCTCTGCAATCCTCAGGAACAGAACCGCAAGGGCGGCGCAGGAATATACTACCATCTCTCATATCACGGAGACCCTGCAAGCTGGATATGGCTCAGCCCGCTCTCCCCTGCCTTCATATCTACAGAGCTGACAAAGGCATACACCTTTGGCGCCCGTAAGATCTGGGTATTCAACGTGGGTGACATAAAGCCGGCTGAGAAGGAACTCTCATTTGCCATGGCACTCGCATGGAATGTCGACAAATGGAGACCGGAAGAGGCCCACAAGTACATCGGACAGTGGGCGTCACGCATCTTCGGCAAGAAGGCGGGAGCCGGAATTGCCGGAATATATCGCTCATACTATCGCCTGATGGCATCCGGAAAGGATTCTCATGTCCATTTCGTCGACTATACTACCGGAGATATCGCAAGGCGACTCGCGGAATACAGGGATATCGAAGAAAAGGCTCTTGCCCTCATCGAGGACATACCGGAATCGCTGAAGGCGGCATATTTCGAACTTGTACTCTATCCGGTACGCGGAGCATCGCTTCTGAATTCGTACCAGCTGCACGCGCGCCTGAGCATGGCACAGGCGGACACCGAAGGTAAGTCCGCCCTTGAGAATGCCCGTCTTGCAGAAGACGCATTCCATCAGCTCAACGAATGGACAAGAATCTACAACAAGGAACTTCTCGGCGGCAAATGGGATGAGTTCTTCAACTGGCAGCCATATCACTGGTACCGTTCAGAAAAGATGGAGGCTCCGGTCTGCACGGAAGAAATCCTGGAGCGAGTAAGCAAGGCGCCTGAAGGAAGATTCATATCGCCTTCGGAAGCAATGTCCGGAAATGGAACAACAATCATTGCGGAACGCGAATGCGAAATACCTGTCTGGATCGAAGCTCTTACTCCTATCAGGAACTTCTCAAAGGCGGCTGCCGACAACGAATTCTGCAGCGTCCATATCGGAAACACAAGCTTTACAGCATCGGCAACGCCTATCAACAACGTATGGCATGCCCCATATGTAGGTCCTATGTGGAGCAAGGTGGGAACCTTGAGCCTTAAGGCAGGAGAAAACACTCTCAAGGTGACAGACCTGAAGCCGGATGCACGCATCGACCGCATCTATATCGGTACATATCCTCCATTCCCTGCTGACCCGGCAGCCATAATACCTGCAGCAGACTTCGTCAGAAGTCAAGACTGCAAGGAAGGAAAAGTAACAGTCGTAAGTCAGTTGGGATTCTCTGACGGCGTGCTGATCCAGCCTTTCGACACCCCTTCATATGAAGTCTCGTCTATCGAGGACGCCCCATACGTCGAATACACATTGGACCTCAAGGCCGGAGACAACATCATAGAACTCCGCACTCTCCCGACTCTCCATGTATACGAAGGCAGAGAGGCAAGATATGCTGCAAGCCTTGATGGAGCAGAAGATGAAGTATTCTCAATCCATACCGAAGATTTCTCTGCAGAGTGGAGAAGAAACGTCCTTCACGGATATTCATCAAGGACAATGAATGTAAACATGGTTAAGGGCGGAAAACACACACTCCGCATCAGCTTCCTCGACCCAGGAATTGTCCTCCAGGAAATAAGAGTAGACTGACAAATCCAATAAACGTAGAAAATTTCATAAAAATCATCATATTTAACGGCTTTGCAGGAGTAATTCTGCAAAAAAATCCTAATTTTGTCCTTAATTAGACCTAATTTACTTCTTTTATGGATTTTACCGTTTATTAATTGATGAAGAAACTTTTTGTCTTTTTGGGGATTGCCCTCTGGGCAATCGGCTCTGCAGCCAGTGCGCAGGAAGTCGGAAGTACCGCGCCAATGCAGAAGTCATCCTGGGGGGATGCAGAAACAAGTGAGATTGCCAGTTACATTCCAGATGTCTCTCTGGATATGAGAGGGGGGTTGAACATAGGCAATATTGACGGAGCAGGCATGTTCATGGGCGACGGTCTGTATCTGGATATAAACGGTTATATAAGCCCACATTTTTCATACAGTCTGAATCAAAGACTGGCCTCGACATATTACGAGGATAATTCAGGTTTCAACGGAACCAACTGGCTCACCCTTACTTATGAGGTGGGTGACTTTGCCGTTACTGCCGGCAAGGATGCCCTTCTTATGGGAAGTTTCGAGTATGATGCATACGATCTGGATGCGTATTACGACATGAACTCATGTTTCTACAACGAGTTCGACTGCTGGCAGTGGGGCGTGTCCGGAGCATGGTATCCTGCTGAAGATCAGGAAATCCTGCTTCAGTTTGCAAACTCGCCGTTTTCATACGGCGAGCCGAACCTGTTCTCCCTCGCCGCAGGCTGGAGGGGAGCATGGGACTGGTATGAGTCCTATTGGACAGCAAACCTCTGGCAATTCAGTGAGAAGGACTTCGTGAAGGCCCTCCACCTCGGAAACAGGTTCACCTTCGGAAACTTTTCGGTCGACCTCGACCTGATGGGAAGATTCGGAGAACTTGAATCTCCTTTCACCGGTATTTCCGCCGCTTTTTCTCCTTCATACGATATCTCTGACTGGGGACGCATCTTTGCAAAAGGAGTATACGAACCGGAGAACATGATCTTCGGAGCAGGCCTTGAAGTCTTCCCTCTTAAAGAGAACCGTGACATCCGTCTGCATGCAGTATGGGCGCACAACGAATATATGTATGGGCATACGTTGAACATCGGCCTTACATGGAAGATGAACATGACCGGAAGTCTCAAGAGACTTCTCGGAGTTACAGAGGACTAACCTGAAACCTGACCAAAGAAATGAAATCCAACGACAAGATCATAGAATTCAAGAACATCAGCAAGAGCTTCGGAGACAAGTGTGTTCTTGATGACATCAGCTTTTATGTAAAGAAGGGAGAGTTCCTCACCCTTCTCGGTCCTTCCGGCTGCGGCAAGACCACCCTCCTTCGTCTGCTTGCCGGATTCGGCAACACAGACAAGGGAGAAATCCTCATCAACGGAGAGAACATCACCGATGTACCTCCGCATGAGCGTCCTGTGAATACGGTATTCCAGCGCTATGCTCTCTTCCCGCACCTCGATGTGTATGAGAACATCGCCTTCGGACTCAAGCTTCATAAGGTACCTACCGACGAGATCGACAGGAAGGTGCGCAAGGTCCTCAAGATGGTAAGCATGACCGATTACGAAGACAGAGATGTGGAATCGCTGTCAGGCGGTCAGCAGCAGCGTGTGGCCATCGCCCGTGCCATCGTGAACCAGCCTACTGTACTTCTTCTTGACGAGCCTCTGGCTGCCCTCGACCTGAAGATGCGCAAGGACATGCAGATAGAGCTCAAGGAGATGCACAAGAAGCTCGGCATCACATTCATCTATGTGACTCACGACCAGGAGGAAGCCCTTACTCTTTCTGATACGATCGTCGTGATGAATGAGGGTAAGATACAGCAGATAGGCACTCCTACAGACATATACAACGAACCGCAGAACTCCTTTGTTGCCGATTTCATCGGAGAGTCCAACATCCTCAACGGAAAGATGGTCAAGGACAGAGTGGTAGAGTTTGCCGGCCATCAGTTCGACTGCGTGGACGAGGGATTCGGAGAAAATGTCGATGTAGACGTGGTCGTTCGTCCGGAGGACATCTATATCATGAACAAGGTAGAAGGAGGACAATTCTCCGCCAGAGTAAAATCCTGCACATTCAAAGGCGTCCATTACGAGATGTTCGTGGAGACTGACAAGGGATACGAGCTCATGATCCAGGACTACAATGCCTTTGAACCTGAGTCTGTCGTAGGTCTTATCATCAAGCCTGCCGACATCCAGGTAATGAAGAAGGAAAGAGTAGTGAATACCTTCGAAGGAGAAATTGTGGACGAGACACACGTGAAGTTCCTCGAAGAGACCTTTGAATGTGAACATCAGGACAAGTTCGCTGCAGGTGAGAAGGTTACGGTGGAAGTCGAGTTCTCCGAGGTCGACCTCATCGACCACCCTGAAGAAGGTATGCTCTCAGGAGAGGTACATTTCCTTCTCTACAAGGGAGACCACTACCACCTTACCGTCGAGACCGATGACGGAGACCATATATGGGTGGACACCAATGACGTATGGGACAAGGGAGACCTTGTAGGTATCAACATCGCCCCTAAGGACATCAAGATCGTAAAGCGAAATGACTAAGAGAAGTACATGGGCTCTGCCTTACGCCATATTTCTGGTGTTGTTTGTAGCCTTGCCTCTGATTCTGATCATGGTCTATGCATTTCAGGACGGGGCAGGAAACTGGACGTTGGGCAATTTCACTAAATTCTTCAAGGACACTGATGCAATCAACACCTTTGCATTGTCGCTTGAAGTGGCCATCGAAAATACAGCCATCTGCATCCTGCTCGGATATCCTGCGGCATGGATTCTGGCAAACAAGAAGCTGAACAAGAGTGCTGTGACCATCGTGCTGTTCATCATGCCGATGTGGATCAACGCCCTGATGAGGACCCTCGCCACCGCCGAACTCTTCCATATGCTCGGCATCCAGCTCGGAAAGGGAACACTTATCGTAGGTATGGTATATGACTACCTGCCGTTCATGATCTATCCTATATACAACATCCTCGACAGGATGGACAAGTCCTACGCAGAGGCTGCGGCAGACCTGGGAGCAACGCCTTGGCAGGTGTTCTGGAAAGTTCAGGTTCCGCTTTCTATGCCGGGAATAATGAGTGGTATCATGATGGTGTTCATGCCTACAGTCAGTACATTCGCGATATCGGAGTTCCTCACCAACAACAAAATAAAGCTCTTCGGTACCATCATCCAGGAGAATATCAATTCGTCAATGTGGAACTACGGAGCTGCGCTCTCGCTTGTGATGCTCGTAATCATCGGTATGACAAGTCTTCTACAGGACAATAAGAAAGAGGTCAGCGGAGGGATCGTATAGCCATGAAGAGATTTTTCGCACAATGCTACATATGGCTGCTGCTCATAGTGCTCTACGCACCTATCGTGTTCATCGCAGTCTTCTCGTTCACTGAAAGCAAGGTTCTTGGCAACTGGACCGGCTTTTCGACCAAGCTGTATACAAACCTCTTCACAGGTGACATGCAGGGTGGCGGATCGCTGATGCATGCAATCCAGAACACTATAATCATAGCCCTTATCGCAGCTACAGTATCCACAGTTCTCGGAACAATTGCCGCCATCGGCATACATAACATGAGGAGCAAGGCCAAGCAGGCCATAACATTCCTGAACAACATCCCGATGCTCAATCCTGACATCATCACGGGTGTTTCGCTCTTCCTGTTATTTGTCTTCCTGCACATCAGCCAGGGATACGCTACTGTAGTTCTGGCGCACATAACATTCTGTACGCCGTATGTGGTGCTGAGCGTGCTGCCGAAACTTACCCAGATGAATCCTAACATCTATGAGGCGGCACTGGACCTGGGAGCAACGCCTTTCCAGGCCTTGAGGAAGGTTCTTATACCGATGCTCAAGCCGGGCATGATATCCGGATTCATACTTGCGTTCACGATGTCGCTTGACGATTTCGCCGTGACATTCTTCACAAGAGGAACCATCGGTCTGGATACGCTCTCGACCTATATCTATACGGATGCACGTAAGGGAGGTCTTACACCTGAGCTCCGTCCTATGATCACCATCATGTTTGTCGGAATCCTCATTCTGCTTATAACGATCAATCTGAGGAAGATCCGCAACTCAAAAAACGCTGCTGAATAAGATGAAGAAGATACTGTATCTTGCTCTGGCGGTCCTTATGTTCATGGGCTGCTCGGAAGACAGAAGCCAGATTCTCAAGGTATATAACTGGGCCGACTACATCGATGAGGAGCTCCTCGATGAGTTCGAAGTGTGGTATGAAGAACAGACTGGTGAGCCGGTAAAGATAATCTACCAGACCTTTGACATCAACGAGACCATGCTCTCGAAGATTGAGCTCGGACACGAGGACTATGATGTCGTATGTCCTTCCGAATACATCATCGAGCGAATGCTCATGAACGACCTCCTGCTGCCTCTGGACAAGGACTTCGGAGACACCCCGAACTACATCGACAACGTATCTCCATACATCATTGAGAAGTTCAACCAGATCGACGGACATGGCAAGAACGCCAACGATTATTCTGTCGGATACATGTGGGGAACAGTAGGACTTATCTACAATCCTAAATACATCGATGCGTCAGAAACGGAAAGCTGGGAGATCCTCCGCAATCCGGAATATTCAGGCAAGATATTGATGAAGGATGCATTCAGAGATGTGTACACTTCACTGCTCATCGCATTGAACAAGGAGGAGATCGACGCCGGAAGGAAAGACATACGCACCATATCGTTTGACGCTTCCGAGGAATCCATAGCACTTGTCAGAGACTATCTGTACTCGTTCCGCGACGGAGTAGCCGGATGGGAGGCAGACTTCGGAAAGGAGCAGATGACGAAGGAACTCGCATGGATAAACATGTCATGGAGCGGCGACGCAGCCTGGTCCATCGAAGAAGCTGCAGAAATCGGAGTCGAATTGGAATACGCTGTTCCCAAAACCGGAAGTATCGTATGGTTCGACGGATGGGTGATTCCTAAATATGCAAAAAATACAAAGGCTGCCAAATATTTCATCAATTTCATGTGCAAGCCCGAAAATGCCCTCAGAAACATGGACGTGATCGGATATGTCAGCGCAGTAGGAGGTTCTGAGGTACTCGAAAGCATGTCGGATGCAGACGAATATGAACCTATAGATGTCAGCTACTTCTTCGGAGAAGATGGTCAGAATGCTCCTGTGAGCCCTATCATGTATCCGGATAACGGGACCATCGCATATTGCGGAATGATGCACGACAGAGGAACTGAAGAACTTCTGAAGATGTGGTCGAGCGTCAAGGGAGACAGTGCTTCAGTATGGACTTACACCATCATCTGCATATTCTTTGCATTCCTGATTCTCGCAGTGGTTCTCAAATACACGAAAAAAAGTCACAGGAGAAAAAGATATTCAAAAAAGAAGGCAAGACGATAAGATGGAATATATAACCATTTCCAGAGGCAGTCTGTCCTGGAAAGACATCCTGCTTCTTCGTAGATTTGAATTCTCAATCTACAGACCTTCCTTTCCAGATAAGAATGAAAGGGAGTCTTTCAGCGATATCATTCCTCGAATAAGACATTCCGACCCCAATGTACACCCATATACATATTGCGTATTGGCGATGGAGGAGGGAGTCATTCAGGGAGGTCTGATTGCAGACTGGTATCCCGGATGCAACGCCTTGGAACTCATCTATATTGCTGTATCTCCTGACAGTAGAGGCAAGGGAGTCGGTTCCGGTCTACTGAAAGAGGGAATCAGACTTATAAAGGACACTGTCCGGAAAGAAGAAGGCGGAAAGATCGAAAATATTTTCCTTGAGGTTGAACGCCCGCTCAGAAATGCGCGAGGCAAAGAGATAAATCCTGTCTCACGAGTCGCCTTTTGGGAGAAACAAGGCGCAAGACACATTCCGATCCAATATACCCAGCCTCCTTTGAGTCAGGGTAAAGCTCCTGCAACCAATCTAATGCTTCTGAGTTTCCCTGCAGAAGAAGGAAAATCGTGCGATAAGCTGGATGCCGGAAAGCTCATGGTATTCCTCAAAGAATTCTACAGATGGCTTGATGCACCGGCAGATTCAATCTACCTGACTTCCATGATTCAGGAAATCAATGATATTTCAGAAGGCGAGGAAGAAAATAAGACAGTCAATACAATCCCGTTGTTTCATCAGGAGAAGGCCGCTGCCGAAACTGACGGCATCGTCTTGACGTCACACTTTGCATTCAACCACAAGGGAATGGATGTTCCGGAGGTCTGCTTCAACTTCAATTCGTTCGAATGCGACCTGATGAACTACTCCCATCAGATCGACCGCCCGTTCAAGACGATCTTCTTCGGAATGTACCGTAATGTGACGGTAAGGATGCCGGAACTCTACTGTTATACCTCCGAGGGAATTACCAACTATCGCAAGAGTCTGAACAAGACAGTTAAAGCCGACATATCATTGAGCGTAACATTCCCATCCACTTACAGTAAGGCTGTCGCACATATGAGCATAACTCCTGCAGCCGGGACAAGTTTCAATGATCTGGATATAATCAAGTTCATCAAACCGCACGGAAGCCACCAGGAGAACTACATGGCTTCATCGGAGATTCTGTATGCACTCGAAGGCAGCGAAGAGACTTTGACAGATATTGAATTGCTCCAGAAGGTGATCGGAGGAAAGGACTACGCAAGAATTCCGGAAGGTGTGACTCAAGTCGACACTCTCAGGCTTAAGATTACAGATACAGACGACGCGGATTGCGAAAAAGACTCATACGATGACTTCTATTCAAGATTCATCACAGACAGTGATGGAAAGCCCGAAGACAAGGTCAAGAAGAGCATGACCAACAAGCTGTTGTGCGGACTTATCCTTGGCATCTTCGACTACAAGCGAATGGATGTGGCGGAAATCATCGAC
>JAFYUS010000062.1 GCA_017549505.1 Bacteroidales bacterium
GTGCGGCATTGTCCTTCTTTGTCTATCTGCAGGAATATGATTGCCTGGTCTGGAGTGGAGGCAAGGCGGTAGTCTGCTATGATGCGGTCTATTGCTGATGAGGGCAAGAGGGTTTTGAGGTAGGTTATGAGGTGGTTGGAGCCTGATGGTGGTGGGATCATTGATGAGGGGATGATGTCGGGAGATGGCCGATTGGGTCGGCCATGACAGTGTGACCGATGAAAGGATTCTTTGTTTTGCTCAGGATGACAGTAGTGGCGTTCATGGTGATAGTGTGAGAGATCAAGACGATGCTCGGGGTTTTCGCGGAAGTATTGACGTGGAGTGCGATGATAACCGCAGGATGATTCGTGGTCGCAGCGTCCTACGGTTGGGTGAATTGGTTGGCCATCAGGATCGACGTAGAGGGTAAAGCACTTTGGACGGCCACAGGCTGGGCATGTGTGGCGGCTGGAAGGGTTGGTGTATTTCTGTAGAGTGTGGTAATGTGACATGGCGACTGGTGTTGTCCTGTCCCACTGTCCCAGCCCGCAAGACGTGGGACAGTGGGACAGACGGGACGGAGTTATTGTTGAGGTTCTTCATCAGGATGGCTCTGGAGCAGTCTCCATACTTTGGATTTGCTTATGCCGACGACGGATGCGATGTCTCTTACGGACTTTCCTTGAGCTTTAAGTTCCTTGATGCGCTTGAGTTGTTTTTCTTCGTCGCTTTCTGTGCGTTCTCTCAGGTGCTCTTTTTCTGTGGAGTATTCTTTGAATTCAAAGTGGACGAAGGCGGAGGATTTTTCAAGTTCATAGACTATGATGTTATTCGCGTCGTAAAGAAATTCTCCAGCTCGTACCTTGAGTTGCTTGACGTAGCGGAGTCTGTCATCTTTGGCTGATTTACCTATGGCGAAGACGCTGTCGAAGAAGTTGTATAGCTTCTTGGATCCTGCGAGGTCGTTCTGTGTTATAGGACTGGAGAGGTTGCGCTTCGGGGTGTGGGCTATGATGAGCAGGCTCCATCCGTATTGCTTTTTGAGGTTCATCAGTTTCATCATGAAGATTCCAGCATCTACGCCTTTGTCTGATGAGTTGCAGAGGTAGGTGAGGTTGTCGATTATGATGATCGATATGGCCATGCGCAGGGCTACGGCTTCTATGTTCTTGATGATCTTTTCTTCGTAGTCGTTGACATCGAGGCTTATGGGGTTTATCTCTGCTCTGTATAGTCCTTCCGGGAAGACATGGATGAGTCCTGTTTCCGGGTCTGTATATCGCATCTGGAACTGTTTGTCTGTGAGTTCGCAGTCGACGAGCAGGACACGGCGGGTGGAGGCGATCTGGTCGGCCATCTGGACGGCATAGATGGATTTGCCGAGGTTGGAGTCCGAGAAGAGGCAGCAGACTTCGCCTTCGTACCATAGTTCAAGGTAGAGGGATCGAGGATTAGGACGGAGTGCGGCATCATAGATCGTGCGGTTGGCGGATTTGATGGTGAACATTCCGATGTCCGTGGTCTCGGAGGTGGCTTCTAGTTCGGAGCGTATGGCTTCGAGGGGGTTGAGGTCGCCGCTATGCATTTCTTACGCTTTTATCTTTAGACTTTCTTTCTTGTTCTTCGTGTGCTTTGAATAGCTCTATGGCGTATTCTGCATCTACGATGATTTTTCTGCCTCTTTGGTTTATGGCTGGGGCAAGGAAGGTCTTTTTGTAGCGTTGTGCGGTGAGGTGGCAACAGTTGAAGAGCTCTTCTATGCCTTTGATTCCATAGACGAGACGCTTCTGTTGTGGGGCAGGTTGGGGTTCCTGACCTATAAGTGAGTTGATGAGTTCTTTGAAGTCCGCTACTGACAGAGCGGCGATTGGGGTGCTATCACTGTAGTTCATTGTTTTGATTTTTTAGAGTTCGTTAATAGCACAACCGGTTGTGTTTTTGCTGTTATATTGATTAATCAGAAGCAAAGGAAAGAAGAATGAGTTTATTCGTCAATAGCTAATTTTGAGGGTTTTACATATAAAAGAAAGGTGTAAACTCTAGTTGGAGATATTGGAGGGTATTGTAAATTGTATTATACAGAATTGCCTCTAAAATTTGACAGTTTTCTTCGATGGTGTCAAATTTAGAGGCTATTTCAGAAGAATGGTTTCCAATAGTTTACTTCATTTTCGCATAATATACTGAAATCAGCAAAGGCAATATGCAAAGTGTCAAATCTTGTCGAGGTCTGCTGCTCCGTATCCGTGAACTGAGTGGTGTGTTTCTCTGCTTTGGCTGATGAGGTATTCCCAGAGGTCGAGGGTTTCTTTTACCTTGATGCGGTTGCTGATGGTCATGGCGAGATATCCGTTGTCTTTCCAGTTGGTGACGCTTTGGCGGGATACTCCGAGGGCACGCGCAAATTCAGAGAGGTTGCAGTCGTTTCGCAGGGTGGATAGGTGGATCATCTTCTGCATGACTTCTTCTCGATTGGCGACTCTCGGTGTCGCAAGCTGGATGATTTCTCGTATGGTGATTGCTCTGCGGCTTTCTTTGGTGACGAGTCTCTTAGCGTATTCGTTCAGTGTGCGAATGTCGATGGGGATGTTGAGTATGCTTTCGTTCATGGCTATTTCTTCAATTCGGTTTCAAAGAGCTTCATTGCGTTGGCTTTGGTCTTTTCGGCGATGTCGATGTATGGACGCATGGCTTTGTAGTCTGAGTGGCCTGTCCATTTCATTACGACTTGCGGAGGGATGCCGCTGGAGAGTGCAAAGCAGATGAATGTGCGTCGTCCTGCGTGTGTGCCGACGAGTTCATATTTCGGGAAGGTGTCTTCTGCTCTTTGTCCGGCGCGATAACATACGATTGTGATTGGTTCGTTGAATTCGCAGAGTTCGCAAAGGTCTTTCAGGTAGTCGTTCATCTTCTGATTGGAGATTACCGGAAGTGCGAGACCGTCAGGGAATTTTTCTGATTTGTATTTCTCAAGTATTGCTTTGGCAAATGCGTTGAGGTCAATAGGGAGTCTGTCGTTTGTCTTTTGTGTGGTTATATATAGGTAGTCTCCGATGATGTCGCTTCGTTTTACTTTGGCCATATCGGAGTATCTGAGGGATGTGAACGCACAGAAGCAGAATAGGTCCCTGGTCTTTTCAAGGGCTGATGCATTGTGGACGGTCTTTGTGTATTCTTCACCTTTGTTGTCGTGAAGTTTGACTTCTGTTCCGTTTGCCGGGACTTCATAATTATACAGCTTCATCAGTTCCTCTTTTGTGAGGAAGATCACCGGCTTTTCAAGGATCTTGAATTTTGCCTTATATATATTTATATAGGTATTGGTGCAGTAGCCTTTGCGGATGGCCCATTTGAGGAACCATTTGAGGCAACTGAAATTTTTCTGAACGGTCTTTTCTTCGAGTTTCTGAGTCGCTCTGAGGAATGTGATGAGTTTGTTGAGACCGTTCTCGTCAAAGTGATCGTATGTGATTTTGGGGTTGTATGCTTCAAGGTGATGGCGGAAGGTTTTCCAGCACTGCAATGTTGCATAGGCCCATTGGCAGGTTGAGCCTTGTTCGTGTATGAACTCGGTGAAGTCATCGAAGAGTTTTCTTTTCTTCGGTTCTTCGGTGATTTCCTGCTGCTCTTCTGCTTTGCCGAGAGCAATGCTGAGCTGTTCTTTAAGCTGGGCTACTGTCGGTTTCGCATCAAGGTCTCTTTCGTATCGTTCAAAGTGGTTCTCGATGTTAGAAATCACATTGTTGATCTCGATGCGAGATTTCTTCTTATTGTTCGTATATTTGCTACCGGTTACGCGTTCGTTCTGCCAATGGGCAGCGTCTACACTGTAGCCGATTGTTGAAATATACTTAATAGATTTGATGCAAATGGAGACTCTGATGGGGTGCTCGTTTGCTTTATTTGGACGGTTTTCCAGATAGAATTTTACAGCCATTTCTTCTGCGTTATTATTAGGTTACGCACAAATTTACGCAGAATTATTAGTAAATTCAAATATATTCAAGTTTATTTTAACTTCGTTAACGAATTGATTTTGAGGGGTTTTGTGATAGTGGTTGCTTTAGATAAACTCTAACTATAGAACGACTATCTCCACTAAAATCGCCTGATCTATAAGATTAGGCGATTTTTCTTTTATAATGTCCTGACAGTCTGGTATATGGTATTGCTAAATTGACTATATTTGCAAAGAATGCGGTATTGTGGCATTCTTTGCATTTTATGGATATAGACCTTTTTCTTGATATGCTTAAAATTGACTCGACCTCATCAATAGAGGCTGAGTTTGCGGACTTTCTTGCCTCCAGGTTCGATGGTCCGCAAAGGCATATTGAAACATTTGATGTAGGAGATGGTTCCAGGAATCTTCTCGTCCGCTGGGGAGTACCTAAAGTGGTATACTGTTCTCATCTAGATACAGTCCCGCCGTATTCACCGCCTACCTTAGATGTCGATGTCATCCGCGGCAGAGGAACCTGTGATGCAAAGGGTCAGATATTTGCCATGTATGAAGCATGTAAAGTTCTTGAAGATAGAGGATATTCAGATTTCGGTCTTCTTCTTCTCTCTGGCGAGGAAACAGGGTCTTTCGGAGCAAAAGCGTTCAATTCGATGCCTTCAAAACCCTTCCCGACAGAAGATGCATGGCTTATAGTAGGGGAACCGACAGATAACTGCATGGCTTCTGCTGCAAAGGGCACTAAGTCTTTTGAGGTGACTTTCGAAGGCCGGGCATGCCACTCAGGCTATCCTGATAACGGAGAGAGTGCCATAATGTATTTCAATGATTTCATCACAGCCCTTCGAAGCATCGTCTTTCCCACTGACGAGGTACTGGGTGCGACGACCTGGAATGTCGGAAAGCTTGTGAGTGACAATCCTCAGAACATCCTAAGCGAAAGACTTACATGCAGGGTGTATTTCAGGACTACCTTCGAATCCGATGAGATGGTCTGCAATATAATGAAGAACATAGCAGGTCCTCAGGCAAAGCTCCGTTTTGGAAGGCGGAGGGTGCAGGATGGCTCTGATATAGTTGCAAAAGAGGTGGCACCTTGGCAGAGGGCCATGAGTGTCAAGGCCTTTGGAGGAGATACTCCGAGCCGTTTCGAGGTGCTGGACGGATTTCCGTCAAAACCCGTGGCTTTCGGAAGCGATGCTCCGCAGCTTACATGCTTCCCTAACAGGATTCTCTGCGGCCCAGGCTCGATACTGACAGCTCACAAGGATGAAGAGCATATTACGCTCCTCGATCTGGAGACCGCGGTGGACAACTATGTAAAAATGTATATGACAATAATTCAAAAGAACAATTAACCTATGTTTTTGTTCTTTTGACCCTGAAAATTAAGGTTAAAAGAACAAAATGACCGGTTATTTGTGCTTTTAAAACAATAGGAATATGATAGTAATGAAGTTCGGCGGAACATCCGTCGCAAATTTCGAGGCAATAACAAGAACGATATTCATCATCGGCGGAAAACTGGATCAGAAGCCGGTAGTGGTTGTGTCCGCACTTTCCAAGGTGACGGATCTCCTTTACAGGATTTCTGATGCTGCAGCGTCCAAGGATTCTGCCCTTACCAAGGAGCTTCTCGCAGAACTCCGTCTGCGTCATGTGAATCTTGCAAGCGAACTCCTTGACCAGAATCCTGTCCAGAAGGAAAGCGCGATAGCCCGTGTGAACGCAATCTGTGATGAACTTGACGCTCTTGCCAATGCCGTATGTGCCGTAGGAGAACTTTCAGACCGTAACAAAGCTATCATCATCTCAAACGGTGAACTCCTCTCGTCGACGATCATCTGCTTTGCCATGAATGCCAAAGGTATCAGAACCAACTGGATCGATGCACGCAAGATGATGGTGACAAACGACGCCTACCTTAAGGGTGAGCCTATCGAGTCGGAAATCGTTGAAAGGGTTCCTGGAATGATAGCAGATGCATACAAAGGGATGGATGCAGTCATTACGCAGGGATTCATAGCCACAAACCTCAAGGGAGAACAGACCGTCCTCGGTCGAGGCGGCTCAGACTATTCCGCTTCACTCATCGGTATGTCGATCGATGCAGAGAGGATCGAGATATGGACGGATGTGGACGGCGTAAGGACTGCGGATCCACGTTATGTGAAGAATACAAAATATCTGGAAAAGATCTCCTTCGAAGAGGCTGCCGAGATGGCCCATTTTGGAGCCAAGGTACTTCACCCTCTGACCATCGAGCCTGCAGTCAAGAAGAATATTCCGATCTATGTCCTCAATTCCATGAATCCTTCCGGTAAAGGAACGGCTATTCTGCGCAATGAACTTATCGAGGACGGAGTGAAGTCCGTTTCATACAAGGAGAACATACGAGTGATCAACATCTTCTCCATGAGGATGATCAATACATCGGGATTCTTGCGCAGGGTCTTCGAGATATTCAGCGAAAACAGGGTTTCAGTAGACTTGATCAGTACATCCGAGGCTAACATATCTGTAACTGTGGATGCATCACAGAAGATTGACAGGGTAGTGGCGGAGCTTTCGGAATTTGCAGAGGTCATCGTGGATGAGGACAAGTCTCAGGTATCTGTAATTGGAAAGAACATCGTACGTCTCAACGGCATGCTGAAGAGGACATTCGCTCCTCTGAAGAGATGCAACGTGTACATGATTTCGCAGGGAGCTTCTTTTGTGAACATCAGTTTCGTAGTTGATCGTGAGGAACTTACCGATGTGGTTCAGGATCTCCACGACCACCTTTTCGACAACCCTGAAGAACTGGAGGCATTTTAGATGAAGTTATTTATAAGCGGATACGGAAAAATGGGAAAGATGATCGAGAAGATCATCCTTTCGAAAGGACTTGAATATGCCGGATGGACAGAGGCGGTGACTGAGACAGATCCTGCCCTGGCTAAGGAATGTGTGTGCATAGACTTCACCACTCCAGATGCATTCAGATCAAATTACAGGTTCCTTGCAGAGAACTTCAAGGCTGTGGTTGTGGGAACTACAGGCTGGGCGGATATAAGAGAGGAAGTTGTCGCTTATTTTGAGAAGTGCGGTACTCCTATGATATGGGCGACCAACTTCTCAGTAGGCGTGAATGTCTTTTTTGCAGTGACTGATTATGTGTCGAAGCTGCTTGCGCAGTTTGGAGGCTACAGCCCTTACATGGTAGAGATGCATCATTGTCATAAGCTCGATGCCCCTAGCGGAACGGCAAAGTCCCTGGCAGAAATCGTCGATGCGAACATGGGAGTAACCACAGACATCCAGTCAGTACGTTGCGGTGAGATTTCAGGAATCCATACAGTAGGATATGAAGGTCTTAACGACCGTATCACCATGACCCATGAGGCATTCTCCCGCGAGGGCTTCGCTGTCGGAGCGGTCGAAGCCGCGCTCCGCACCGAAGGACTCTCCGGTGTCCATGAATTCAGGGATCTGTTTTTTGAATAGCCGCACGTCATCCCGAGGAGGGATGAAGTCCCGACGTGGGGATCTTTAATAGAGAAATTTAAGACTGATTATGAACAATATAAAGTTGACAGGTTGCGGAACAGCATTGATCACTCCGTTCAAGGACGGAGATGTGGACTATGCTGCCTTCGCTGCCCTTACAGACCGTCAGGTCTCTGCAGGGATAGACTTCCTTGTCCCTCTGGGAACGACAGGCGAAACGCCATGTCTTGATGACGACGAGCGCATAAAGGTACTTCAGACAGCAAAGGAACATTCTGCCGGTCTTCCGATTCTTGTCGGAGGCGGTACGAATTCCCTTAAACATACGATAAAGAGCATGCAGATGCTGGATCCTTACGGAGTCGATGCGTTCCTGATAGTGGTACCATATTACAACAAGCCTACCCAGGAAGGCCAGTATCAGTACTTCAAGGCTGTGGCTGAGTCTACTGACAAGCCTATTGTGCTTTACAATGTTCCTGGCCGTACCGGCGCAAACATGTCTGCCGAGACGGCTCTGCGTCTGGCAGAGATACCAAATATCGTGGCGACTAAGGAAGCTTCGGGCAACCGTGGACAGATAGAGGAGATTCTCCGAAACGCTCCGAAGGGCTTCAACGTTTTGAGCGGTAACGACGATGATACGATATGGATGATGCAGAAGGGCGGTGCCGGTGTCATCAGCGTGGCGTCGAATGTGGCTCCGGAAAAGATGGTGAAGTTCATCAGAGCTCTTCAGGGAGGCTACAGCGAGAAGGCCTATAAGCTCAACGAAGAGCTGACCCCTCTTTTCACAAACTGTTTCGTAGAGAGCAACCCGATTCCTGCGAAAGCGGCTCTTCATGCAATGGGATTGATAGAGAACGAATTCCGTCTTCCTCTCGTTCCTGCCCAGCAGAGCACATACGACCTTATGGTAGAAACAATCAAGGATTTGAAATTATTATGACAGACAGAGATAGATTCTATGATACGATAGCCGCTCTTGAAAGCGGCAATATCCGTGTGGCAGAAAAAGTCGACGGGGAATGGAAAGTAAATTCGTGGGTGAAGGAAGTGATTCTCAGTGGTTTCCGTCTGGGACAGCTGACTGATATGACAGAGGGTCAGTTCTCTTTCTTCGATAAGGATACCATCCCTGCAAGGAAGTTTACTGCTGAGAACGGCGTACGTATCGTGCCTGGCGGAAGCAGCGTCCGCACAGGAGCATACCTTGCACCTTCGGTGATCATGATGCCTCCTGCATATGTGAATATCGGTGCATATGTGGACGAAGGTACGATGATCGATTCCCATGCCCTCGTAGGATCATGCGCCCAGGTCGGAAAGCATGTCCATCTGTCGGCTGCTTCGCAGCTCGGCGGTGTGCTCGAACCGGTCGGTGCCCTTCCGGTGATCATCGAAGACAATGTCTTCATCGGCGGAAACTGCGGCATATACGAAGGTACGATCGTCAAGGAGAATGCGGTCATCGGTACAGGAGTCATCATCAATGCCTCGACCGCTATTTTTGATGCGACTACAGGAGAGTACATCCGTGCAAATGAAAACGGCCAGATGGTCGTTCCTGCTGGTGCGGTTGTCGTAGCCGGCAGCCGTCCGATCAGCAAGGGCCCGGGTGCGGAGCAGGGAGTACATCTCTACTGCCCTGTAATAGTAAAGTATCGTGACGCCAAGACTTCCGGTTCCATCACTCTGGAGGACATGCTCCGATGAATTACGACAGTATCTTTTCTGATGATGTAGGGTCGTTCTTCCGTTCTCCTGTCAGAGATATTTTCAAGAAGGTCGACCTTAATTCCATATATTCCTTCGCCGGCGGTTATCCTTCGGCGGAGACTTTTCCGCTTGAGGAAATCCGCCGTACGATGTCTGAAGTGATCGACAAGTATGCCGGCAAGGCTTTTCAGTACGGTGCCACTCAAGGCGTTCCCGAGCTGCGCGAAGCTGTCGCATCGCGCTATGGAGTACCTGTTGAGAGGGTCCAGATAACATCTTCATCTCAGCAGGGAATAGACGTATGCACAAGGGTGCTCGTGAATCCAGGTGATGTGATCCTTACTTCCAATCCTTCCTATCTGGGTGCCCTCCAGTCTTTCTGCTCATATAGAGCTGACATCAGGGGTATATCGCACGACAACGACCTGACTGCCTTCAGACAGGCCTATGAAGCGGAATTGAGACAGATAAAGGTCGAAGGAAAGAAAGTCAAGTTCCTGTACATGATACCGGATTTCCAGAATCCTTCCGGAGAATCCCTGACCCTGGAGGAACGTCAGATGCTGGTATCTCTGGCACAGAAGCATGACTTCCTTATAGTGGAAGACAGTCCTTACAGGGAACTTCGTTACGAGGGAGAACACATCCCTACGATGTATTCCCTTGATCCGGACCGTGTGATCCACCTCGGTTCATTCTCCAAGATATTTGCTCCGGGATTCCGTCTTGGATGGGCTATAGCGCATCCGGATATCCTTGACAAGATATATGTCTGCAAACAGTCTCTTGACCTCTGTCCTCCGATCTTCGATCAGTATGTCGCAGCAGAGTTCCTGTCGAGCGGCAGACTTGACGCAAACCTTCTCAAGAGCATAAATCTTTACAAGAGCAAGCGCGACCTTCTTCTGTCGCTTCTCGAAGAACATATGCCGGAAGGTGTGCGTTGGACACATCCGGAGGGCGGACTTTTCCTTTTCCTGACCATGCCGGAAGGCTTCGATGCAGTGAAGTTCTACGACAAGGCCTTGGATGCAGGAGTAGCATATGTCGCCGGAGAGTTCTTCCACCCGGACCGCAGCGGAAAGAATACCATGCGCCTGAACTTCTCCTTCATGAGTCCTCAGCGCATCACCGAAGGAATAAAACTATTGGCCCAACTGCTACGTGTATCACTTTGATAGTTAAGTGTTTATGGATTCTGCGTGCTCCCCTTTGGCGGCACGCACTTTAAGGAAGTTATTGATTGGTAATAAATTACGAATTGCGGATGAAATTCTATAAATACCAGGGTGCAGGAAACGATTTCCTGATAGCGGACAACCGCGATGGTTCCGTCGTCCTTTCGACGGAACAGATTGCCGCTTTGTGCGACCGTCGCTATGGTGTCGGTGCAGACGGACTTATGCTTCTGGAGAAGCCGGACCATGAATCGGACGGTTTCCGTATGACCTATTATAATTCGGACGGATCCGGTGGCATGATGTGCGGAAACGGAGGAAGATGCATCGTCGCCTTCGCTGCAGATATGGGACTGACCAACTTCAGGTTCCATGCGGCCGATGGCCCGCATGTAGCTGAAGTCCTCTCTGCCCACGGACCTACGAAGACGGTACGTCTTCAGATGAAGGATGTAAGTTCGTATGAACATCATGACTCCCTCTCGGGAGTTTCCTGTCCTTCGGACGGATATTTCCTGGATACCGGTACACGCCATTTCGTCCGTGTAGTGGAAGGACTTGATACATATGATGTGACAGGAGAAGGACGTGAGATCCGTTACAACGCGCCCGAACTCCAGCCTGTCGGAGCTAATGTCAATTTCATCGAGCCTACGGACGGCGGAGTCCTGAAGGTCCGCACCTATGAGAAGGGCGTTGAAGATGAGACATACGCATGCGGAACAGGTATTGTCGCATCATGCATTGCTGCCTATAAGGCCGGTATACGGCCGTCGGGCAGCAGGGGACATCATGTGGAATATGATGTCCAGGCGAAAAGAGACAGTTTGAAAGTCTCTTTCCGCCCTCTTGACGTCTTGTGCGGAGTGGCTGAAGAAGTGTACCTGACAGGCCCGGCTACATTTGTGGCTGAAGTCACAGTGACGTTATAAATATTTTTATATCTTTGTATGATTACTAAATTAATTAGTGTAAAATGAAACGTATATTATTCATCTTATTTTCTCTGGTGCTTGTTTCGTCATGTTTTGATGACGGATCGGGTATGGGTCAGACTTATACAGTGTCTGCTGATTTCAACTATATGGATATTGAATTCTTCCCGGACAGCACATTCTTCAATACAAGGACGCCTGACGGCTTCGGTTATGATGCCTTGAATTTCTATCATCAGCTTGATCCAGGTAAGATCAGGGTAGATGGCGGCTTTACTCTTTCTCGTCTTGAGATGCCGCTTTCCGGTAAAACAGAAGGTCTGAACAATACTTATAGGTGCTATCTGACAGGACTCAAGTCCCGACTCATAAATACTTATACAGTATTCCGCTATAGTACAGAGCCTGGCTTCATGCCTAAGCATGCAATAGGTTTTCCATTCGTAAAGAACGGAACATGTCATATGCACGGATGTTTTGTTACAAATACTGTGGAAGTGGCAGAATATGTGAAGGCTAATTTTGAGGTAGGTGACAGACTTACCCTCAAGGCTACCGGTTATCTTGACGGTGTGAAGACAGGAGAGGCTGAGATCCATCTTGCGGATTACTCTGCTGCCAAGGATTCCATCGTATCCCTCTGGACTCCTTTCGAACTTACAAAGCTCGGTTCTATAGAACATGTGGATTTCGAACTTATTTCGACAAAGGATGGTGTACCGCCATACTTCTGCATGGACAATATGGTATTCAAGGTTGATATAACATATTAATCCTTATAACCTTACAAATTATGAAAACGAATCAGGAATACAAGAATGCTGCCTTGGCTGCCCTTAAAGGCAAATGGGCTCCCGCAGTTATCTGCGCAGTAGTCTATGCGGTTATCGCATGCGCGATATCCTTGGGTACAGAACTCGTTGACCCTAATTCTGCCACAGGGGTCTTGATGACGGCAAGTCTGTCTACAATGCTTCTGTCATTGCTGGTAGTGTCTCCTCTTGGAGTGGGCTATTACAATGTTCATAAGGATCTTCTCCTGAACGGTGATGACAAGCTGACTGAAAATTCATTCAAGATAGGTTTCTCGAACTGGGCCCATAATGTATGGGGAATGTTCCTCATGGGATTGTTCATATTCCTTTGGACTCTTCTTCTCATCATTCCAGGTATTGTCAAGGCGTTGGCATATTCTCTTGTGCCTTATATACTTGTAGATAAGCCTGAACTTTCCGCAAATGAAGCGATCAATCTCAGCAAGGCCATGATGAAGGGACATAAGTTCGATTTCTTCTGGCTCAGCCTGAGTTTCATCGGATGGATTCTCCTTTCAATCCTCACTGTCGGAATAGGTATGTTCTGGTTGATGCCATATATGTATACGACATATGCCGCATTCTATCAGGATGTCAAGGCAGAATATGAAGCAAAGACAAACACTATTAACAACTAAATATTACTATTATGGGATTTATTATTTGGATTATCGGACTTGTATGCTGCATCTGGTGCGTTAAGGATGTATGGTCAAAGAAAATCGACACACTGAAGAAGGTGCTCCTTACTATTGCACTTCTCGCATTCAGCTGGGTTGGTCTTGCTGTTTACTATTTCATCCTTAAGGACAGACTCTAAAGAAGTCCTGCAGGAATCTGCATTATGATTTCGAGATTTTCCGGATCTACGGAAAGAATGAGATCTTCATGGAGCGGTATCATTACTGCTCCATTTTTTGTTTCCACCTCTATGCATGGATTGTTGGGAATGTCGACAAAGTCTGTGATCTCTCCGATTTCTTCGACTTCCATATCTTCTTCATCTATGTCTTCTCCGACAGGAGCAAGCAGCAACCATCCGATAAGCGCTGCATAGCCGTCTTCCTCCAATGACATCTCAGGAAGAGACTCTTCCTCTACATATACCGCCTTTCCTGCGATCTCCTCGACATCCTCCATGCTGCAGATGTCTGTAAGGCGGACAAGGGCCTTGGTATTGCCCCTCTTTGAGAATGATTCGATATAAAAAGGAACCGGTAGTCCATCGAATACGATGAACACCGGTTCGTTTAAGTTGATATCTTCAGGAGCGATTTCACGGAAGCCCAGTACGAGCTCCCCATCGGTACCGTTAGATTTCAATACCTGGGCTATCTGCTGCAAGTTGTCGGAACCTGCCATGGCAGAATTACTCAGCGCTTTCAGTTGTTGCCTCTGCAGCCTCTGCAGCAGCAGCCTCAGCAGCAGCGCGAGCAGCCTCTTCAGCCTCAGCCTTTCTCTTTGCGATAGCCTCAGCTCTCTCCTGATTTACCTTAGCCTCAGCAGCTACAGCAGCCTTGTAAGCCTCAGCAGCGTCCTTGCTAAGTCCAGCCTTCTTAGCTTCTACCTTTGCAGCCTTCTCTGCCTTCCAAGCAGCAAGCTTAGCGTCAGCCTGCTCCTGAGTAAGAGCACCCTTCTTTACGCCACCCTGGAGGTGCTTTGCAAGAAGTACACCCTCGTATGAGAGGATCTTGTTAGCAGTAAGGGTAGGCTGTGCACCTACGTTAAGCCATGCAAGAGCGCGCTCGTGGTTGAGAACGATAGTTGCAGGGTTGGTGTTAGGGTTGTAAGAACCGATCTGCTCGATGAAACGACCATCGCGTGGTGCGCGTGAATCAGCCACTACAATGTGGAAGAATGCGAAATTCTTCTTTCCGTGGCGCTGGAGACGAATTTTAACAGCCATTGTTAATCTGTTTTAAAAAGTTAAATAAATAATTACCTGTGTTTTCCTACCCGAGGAAAAGCGCGCAAAGTTAATAATAATTATTGAATTTACAATAGGTTACGTGTTAAGGGTTGCAATTACTGCTTTTACATAAGTTGGACGTAAGTTCAACTTTTTTGAAAAATTTTATAAAAAAGTTTGCAAGTTTAAATTTTTGTCGTACCTTTGCAATCCCAATCAACGAAGCGGTGGTGGTGAAATGGTAGACACGCTACTTTGAGGGGGTAGTGGGAGTAATCCTGTGCGAGTTCGAGTCTCGCCCACCGCACGAAGGACCAGCAGAAATGTTGGTCTTTTTTTTTGTTTCTTGCCCTCAGGATATATGAGATATAATTGAACCATCCGTAAAACTCCCCATTTTTCCGGACAGTAGGGACAAAAAGCACTTTCCGTCCGTGAAATCAACCATTTCCCCGGACGATTGTGACGAAATAACCTTTCCGTCCGTGAAATCAATCATTTTCCCGGACGGAAATAATATCCCGATCTAGAGTGGCAAAGCATATACGAAATCCCCCGAAGTGGCGGAGCGAAGCATTTTCCTATGCTTCTGCGTAGCGAGCCACTTCGGGGGATTTCCGTTTTCTGTCGGCAACGCTCAAAAGAGCGGCCGGTAATTTATTATACGAGTGCCTGACCGGTCATTGCAGCAGGCTGCTCGATGCCCATCAGTTTGAGGATGGTAGGAGCGACGTCTGCGAGTTTACCGTTCTTCACTTCCTTGACAGCGTCACCTGCATTGACAACGATGAATGGAACGTCGTTGAGGGAGTGTGCTGTATTAGGTGTGCCGTCGTCGTTAACTGCGTAGTCTGCGTTTCCGTGGTCAGCTGTGATGAGGATGACGTAACCCTGTGCCTTTGCAGCTTCCACGACTTTCTCTACACATGTGTCAACAGCAGTGATAGCCTTGCGGATAGCCTCGTATACTCCTGTGTGACCGATCATGTCACCATTTGCGAAGTTGAGGATGATGAGGTCGTTCTTACCTGTGTTGATTGCCTCGACGAGCTTCTCGGTAACTTCAGGTGCACTCATCTCAGGCTGAAGGTCATAAGTTGCAACCTTAGGTGAGTTTACAAGGATACGGTCCTCGTTCTCGAAGAGAGACTCTGCACCACCGTTGAAGAAGAATGTGACGTGGGCGTATTTTTCTGTCTCTGCGATGCGGAGCTGGTTCTTGCCTGCCTTTGAAACCACTTCGCCGAGAGTCTCCTGCACGTTCTCCTTGTCGAAGAGGATATGTACGCCTGTGAATGATGCGTCGTATGGAGTAAGGCAGCAGAAGTAGAGTGGAAGAGTGTGCATTCCGAACTCTGGCATATCCTGCTGTGTGAGGACTGCGGTAAGCTCGCGTGCGCGGTCGTTACGGAAGTTGAAGAAGATGACAGCGTCGCCTTCCTGAATCTTTGTGAGAGGTGCGCCGGCAGCGTCTGTAAGGACGATAGGCTTGATGAACTCGTCGGTCACGCCTTCGTCATATGATGCCTGGATGGCCTCTGTAGCGGAAGTTGCGTAATTTCCCTTTGCGTCAACGAGCATGTCGTATGCTTCCTTGACGCGCTCCCATCTCTTGTCACGGTCCATGGCGTAGAAACGTCCGCATACTGTAGCCACCTTTCCGGTAGACTTTGCCATCTCAGTCTCAAGAGCCTCTACGAATCCCTTTCCGCTCTTAGGGTCAGTGTCACGGCCGTCCATGAAGCAGTGTACGAATACGTCCTCAAGACCATACTCCTTCGCTACATTGAGGAATTCGTATACGTGCTCGAGTGAGCTGTGTACACCACCCATTGAAGCGAGACCCATGAGGTGGAGCTGCTTGTTGTTTGCCTTTACATAATCATAGACTGCCTTGATCTCAGGATTCTGAAGGAACTTGTGCTCGCGTGCAGCGATGTTGATCTTCACGAGGTCCTGATATACAACTCGGCCTGCACCGAGGTTGAGGTGACCTACCTCAGAGTTACCCATCTGGCCTTCAGGGAGACCTACGGCTTCGCCGCATGCCTGAAGTGTGCCCATAGGGTAGTTTTTGCGGAGGCTCTCGATATAAGGAGCTCCCTGTGTGTAGATGACGTTAGACTCATCCTGTCTTCCCTCGCCCCATCCGTCGAGGATCATAAGTAGAACTTTCTTGTCCATAATATAATGATGTTGATTAATTTCATATTCAGCCGTCTCGCGCGGCTTTGCCGCGCAAAGATACAATGTTTGCAACATTCAAGCAATAATTATAAGATTAAGAAATTATTAAGTATCTTTACGGAATGGAAAGATGTATTGAAGATATGCATGATGCCGTGTCCCGCGGCAGGATGACATTGGACGAACAGACAAGGGCATATGATATGCTGGATTACATTCTGGGTGGGGGATATGTGGATGGTGATTCGAAGTTCTGTAAGGAATACGATGCTCTGAAAGACATGTTGCCGGACGTTTATGATGAAGCTGCACTGAACGAAGAGGCGATGCAGGTCATTGCTCCCCTTCAGAGGGAGCTGGAGGACCTGCGTTTTGCGGCGGCTTCCGCCGCAAGTCTCCATGAATTCGCCAAGGAAGTCTTCGAGATATGGCAGACGCAAGGGATATTCGCGCGCAAGAGAGCTCTGAAGGAGCTCCGCGAGCGCGCCGGCTTTCGTCTCGAAAGCCATCGCATCGGCAACTACGTCGCCAAGACCTTCGACCTCATGAATGAGGCTCAGGCCCGCTTCGCCCGCGCCCAGCAGGCTCTTTTTTCAGCAGATGTAAGATACAAGATACGCCCCGGTGTGTATGCAAGGATATATGAAGTGTTGACAGATAAGAAGAAATAATCATGGAAACCAGTTTTAAGGGTAGAAAATGGAATGGTCCTGTTGATGAAGAGGGACGGCCCCATGGTCGGGGAAAGATGTATGAGATCAGACAAAAGTACGGGTATAAGTCATATGCATCGGTAGAGGAATACTATGCTGACGGATATTTCGACTCTGCCGGACGTTTTGTCTCATCAGGCAGTACCCCGAGAAACTTCGGCGATTCTTTCCTGGAGCTCGTCTTCGAAGGCGAATGCTGTCATGGTGAATGGGTGCTGAAAGGATGTGTGATCCATAGGGAAAGATACAGGGCGGAATCCGTATATGTCGACGGCGTTCCTACAGATGATTTTGTAATCTATTTCGAGGGTAGGAAATTCTTTGAAGGACAGGTGGATGTGAAGCGCCTTCTGGATGGTTTTCAGTATGCCTGCCCGTATTATATCAAGGGAAAAGAGTATTATAAGGATGAGGTTTCCGTTAAGTTTGAAGGTGAGTTCCATGATGGCAGAACCTTCTATTCCAAGGGAAAGCTCTGGTATCCGGATGGTAAGCTTTGGTTCGAAGGGGAGTACGAAGAATGCAGACCTGCAAGAGGCAAGGTCTACCGCAGAGACGGAAGTCTGTGGTGGGACGGAGGACTATGTTCTGCAGCTTTCTATGAACCGAGGAACGGATATGTGTCCTATGATCATAGGGGAGAACCATGGGCCTATTTTTCCGGAGAAGGTATGCTTTACGACGAAAATGGTGAAAATCCGAGATATACATGCATTAATGTGTAGTTAGAGATAAAATCACTACATTTGCCATCAATCTAAAAACGAACAATCATGTCAAAGGTGAAATTCTACAGAGAGGAACAGATTCCTCTCGAAATGCATAAGGTACGCGTAGTACAGAAACTTACCCTTCTTCCCGTAGAGGAACGTCTCAAGAAGATTCAGGAAGCAGGAAACAATACATTCCTTCTCCAGAACAGGGATGTCTATATGGACATGCTCACCGATTCGGGTGTGAACGCAATGTCCGACAATCAGGTGGCTTCGATGGGTATGGCGGACGACTCGTATGCCGGTTCAGAGACATTCAACAGGGTCAAGTCTGCAATTTTCGAAGTGTTCGGTACCGAACACGTGCTGCCTGCCCACCAGGGCCGTGCGGCCGAGAATATCCTTGCCGAGGCATATGTGAAGCCGGGAATGGTAGCTATCATGAACTTCCATTTCACTACCACAAAGGCTCATATCACCCGCCTGGGCGGTGAAGTCGTGGAGGTACTCGGAAAGAAAGGTCTTGTTCCGTATTCTGACGAGCCGTTCAAAGGTGACCTTGACCTTGAAGAACTCAGGAAGACCATTGAGAAATATGGTCCTGAGAAGGTGGCTTTCGTGCGCGTGGAAGCCGGTACGAACCTCATCGGAGGACAGCCTGTGTCTCTCGAGAACATGCTCGCAGTCGCTGATGTCTGCCATGAATATGGTGTAAAGAGTATCCTTGATGCATCTCTCCTTCAAGATAACGTATACTTCATGAAGACTCGTGAAGCGCAGTGCAAGTTCATGACCACCAAACAGATATATCATCTGCTTGCTGATAAGATGGATATCATCTACTTCTCGGGAAGAAAGCTCGGATTCGCACGCGGAGGTATCATCACATCTCACAACAGGAAGTATATCAACGACATGATGGAGTTCATCCCTCTCTATGAGGGCTTCCTTACATACGGCGGTATGGAGGTGCGTTCGATGGAGGCTATGGCTGTGGGACTTCTTGAGTCTCTCGATATGGAATACATCAACCAGGGTCCTGAGTTCATCGAATATCTCGTCAATGAACTCGACAAGTATGGTGTACCTGTCGTAAAGCCGGCCGGCGGACTTGGTGCCCATCTCAACTGCTCTGAATTCGTTCCACACATCCCTCATGACAAATATCCTGCAGCAGCAGTAGCCACAGCTCTTTATATAGCATCAGGTGTACGTGGAATGGAACGTGGCTCTCTCAGCGAGCAGCGCGAGCCGGACGGAACCGAGCGCTATGCGGAGCTCGAACTCATGCGTCTGGCTATGCCGCGACGCGTCTTCACTCTTTCACAGGTGAAGTACTGCGCGGACAGAATCAAATGGCTCTACGATAACAGGGAGCTCATCGGCGGTCTCGAGTGGGTGGAGGAGCCGAAGGTACTCCGCTTCTTCTTCGGCCGTCTCAAGGAAGTCGGCTATTGGCAGGAAGAACTTGCGAAGAAGTTCCGCGAAGATTTCGGAGAATCACTCTAGCAGAATAGAATAAAACGGATCAGACCCCGGATTTGGACGAGCGAAGCATTTTCCTATGCTTCTGCGAAGCGAGCCAAATCCGGGGTCTGATCCGTTCGTTATGGTCTATTCTGCGTAGAGGCTGATGATGTTCAGGATCACGCGGGATGCCTTTTCCATGCTTTCGAGAGGAACGTATTCCATCTTGCCGTGGAAATTATGGCCGCCGGCGAAGATGTTCGGACATGGAAGTCCCATGAACGAGAGATTTGCTCCGTCTGTA
Organism: Bacteroidales bacterium; assembly: GCA_017549505.1. GTDB lineage: Bacteria > Bacteroidota > Bacteroidia > Bacteroidales > UBA932 > Cryptobacteroides. Next base: position 19,376 of record JAFYUS010000062.1, read on the forward strand.
CCTCCGCGGATAGGCTGTACCTTCGGTACGATGCCTTCCATCTCCATCGCCTTCATTGCCTTTTCCACGATGTGGTAATGCGGTTCGACCTCCTTGCGCATGTTGTAGTACTGATGCTTCAGTTCGAGGGTTGCTGTACCTTCTCCGTATTTTTCATTGATGAAATCCACACATTTCTGGATGTATGCCTTCTTCTGCTCGTAGAGGTCCATGTCATGGTCGCGGATGATGTATGAGAATGTCGCGGTCTCTACTTCGCCCTTGAAGCTGATCAGGTGGAAGAAGCCTTCATAACCTTCGGTGTATTCAGGCCTCTGCTCGACAGGAAGAAGAGCGTTGAGCTCCATTCCGATGAGGATGGCGTTCTTCATCTTTCCCTTTGCGGTACCTGGATGCACGTTGCGTCCCTGGATGCGGATGGTAGCTCCTGCGGCATTGAAGTTTTCATACTCAAGCTCGCCGACCTGACCTCCGTCGAGTGTGTAGGCATACTTTGCTCCGAACTTTGCAACGTCGAATTTGACTACTCCGCGGCCGATCTCTTCGTCAGGAGTGAATCCTATCTTGATATCTCCATGTTTGAATTCAGGATGTTCCATTATATACTGCACGGCAGTCATGATCTCTGCGATTCCGGCCTTGTCGTCCGCTCCGAGGAGAGTCGTTCCGTCAGTGGTGATGAGGGTCTGTCCCTTGTAGAGGCTGAGTTCAGGGAATTCGCTTGGCTTGAGGCTCAGGCCGGGTACTCCCTTGAGAGGAATATCTCCGCCGTCGTAGTTCTCGATGATCTGTGGCTTGATGTTGTCTCCCGGTGCGTCAGGAGCTGTGTCTGCATGGGCGATGAATCCGACTGCAGGTACATCTTTGCCGCAGTTTGACGGGATGCTTCCCATCACATATCCATACTCGTCAAGGGTAGTTTCCACTCCCATTGCCACGAGTTCGTCGCGGAGCATCTTCAGGAGGTTGAGTTCCTTTGCTGCGCTTGGCTGTGATTCTGACTCAGGGTCAGACTTTGTGTCCACAGCAACATATCTTAAAAATCTGTCTAATATCTTTTCCATATGCGTTTTCTTTTATTTAATTGATATTGTCATGTGTATGGAAGTGACATGCCACCCCCGGCTAGGGGGACGCCCTCAAAGAGGGCAGGGGGTCACTGGAATACATATGGCAATATCATATTATCAATAAGCTTGTTCCCATTATGGCCATGCCGCCTACTACGCCGGCGATGGCGATGTGGTGTTTTCCGTATTTTTCAGCAGTCGGAAGAAGTTCGTCAAGGGAGATGTATATCATGATGCCTGCTACAGCTGCCATTACCAACGGGAATGTTGCTCCACCTCCGGTCAGTTCAAGTCCGAAGACCGCTGTGACCGCAAGGCAAAGCAAGGCTCCTATGACTTCGCTGAATCCGGACAGGGTTGCATATAGCAGAGCCTTGCCCTTGCTCTTTGTTGCATAATATATAGGTATCGCTACTGCTATTCCTTCCGGAATGTTGTGGATTGCGATGGCGAAGGTGATGCCGGCTCCCATTTCAGGGTCGTTCAGTGCTCCGATGAATGTCGCGATTCCTTCCGGGAAGTTGTGGACAGCGATGGCAAGCGCCGACATTATTCCCAATCTGTGCAGGGCCTTCTGATGACCTGTCTGTTCCAGGGAAAGATCCGATACCTCGTGTGGATTTTCATACTCCGGAATCAGAAAGTCAATCAGGGTGATGATGCCCATGCCTACGAAAAATGCAACGAGCACCAGTGCTTCTCCATGTGGCAGTCCTATACTGCGGACCATATCCTGTGATTCCGGGAGCATCTCCGCCATGGATATGAAGATCATCACACCCGCGCTGAGTCCAAGGGCTCCGGCCAGGAATCCGCTGCTGAGCTTCTTCTTGAAGAGCACAAGCGCACCGCCGACACCGGTCGCCGATCCGGCGACCAGTGTCAACAACAATGCACTTATGATTGTGTTACTTGTCATTTGTCTTTAGAGCTGCGTATATCATGTAGACGATGATAGCACTATAAGGGATGATGGCTATCGGCTCTGTCCATGGAGACGGAGTCATGTATGCGTCTACGTTGGCAAATCTGAGGATGGCGCTGACAACTCCCATTAGCGCTCCACCTGCGATGAAGCCGGAAGCAATGAGCGTGCCCTTTTCCACTCTTTCCGCATTGAGCTCCTTGTCCTTGCTGCGGCTGCCTACGAACCATGAAACGGCTCCACCGATGAGCATAGGCATGTTCAGGTCGATAGGGATGAACATACCGAGTGCGAACGGCAGTGCAGGGACCTTGAAGAATGTAAGTACGAGTGCGAGCACTGCTCCGATACCATAGAGAAGCCATGGAGCGCTTCCTCCGTTCATCATCGGCTCGATGACAGCGGCCATCGCATTGGCCTGAGGAGCAACAAGGGCGTTCTCGCCTGTGAATCCGTATGTCTTGTTGAGGACTAACATGACACCACCGACTGTTGCGGCAGCAACGAGGGTGCCGAGGAATTTCCATGTTTCCTGCTTCTTAGGGGTCGAGCCGATCCAATATCCGATCTTCAGGTCGGTGATGAATGCACCTGCCACAGAAAGGGCGGTACATACGACGCCTCCGATGATCAGGGCTGCGGTCATTCCGGCTGTGCCGTTGAGACCTACCGATACCATTATAAGGGAAGCGAGGATGAGGGTCATCAGGGTCATTCCGCTGACAGGGTTCGAGCCCACGATGGCGATTGCGTTTGCTGCGACGGTGGTGAACAGGAATGCGATGATACCTACAATAAGAAGACCCACCACTGCGTGCCAGATGTTGTCAACCACTCCGAATGCGAAGAATCCGAATACCGCTACAAGGGTTACTGCGATTCCGATGACGATGATCTTCATCGAAATGTCTCTCTGGGTTCTGATCACTTCTGCCTCTGCATCGCTCTTCTTTCTCTTGAATTCGCTGGCTGCGAGTCCGAGAGCCGACTTTATCACTCCGAATGATTTGACGATGCCGACGATACCTGCGGTTGCGATACCTCCGATACCGATATGGCGTGCATAATCCTTGAAGATCTGGTCAGGCGACATTTCGCCGATTGTCATTGTGACTCCTGTGTTCATCAGGTCGATTACCTGACCTCCCCAGATGAGGTTCATCAGAGGGATGATAACAAGCCATACGAGGAAGCTTCCGCAGCAGATGATGAATGCGTACTTGAGTCCCACGATATATCCGAGTCCGAGGACTGCGGCTCCGGTGTTGACCTTCAGGAGGACCTTGGCCTTGTCGGCTATGGCTGCTCCCCATGGGAGAATCTTTGTTGTGAGTGTTTCACCCCAGAGTCCGAATGTGGATACGATGAAGTCGTAGAGACCTCCTATGAGTCCGCTGACAAGAAGGGTCTTTGCTCCCTTTCCGCCGCTTTCTCCGCTTACGAGGACCTGAGTGGTCGCAGTCGCTTCAGGGAACGGGTACTTTCCGTGCTGTTCCTTTACGAAATACTTTCTGAAAGGAATGAGGAAAAGTATTCCGAGGATACCTCCGAGCAGAGAGGAGAAGAATACCTTAGTAAAGTTTACTGTAAGTTCAGGATACTTGTCCTGAAGGATGAAGAGTGCAGGAAGGGTGAAGATAGCTCCTGCCACAATCGCTCCGGAGCATGATCCGATCGACTGGATCATTACGTTTTCTCCGAGGGCGTTCTTACGTCCGAGGGCGCTTGAAAGACCCACCGCTATGATGGCGATAGGGATTGCGGCCTCGAATACCTGTCCTACCTTCAGACCGAGGTATGCTGCAGCTGCAGAGAATATCACGGTCATGATGATACCCAGGGTTACGGACCATGGGGTGACTTCCGGGTAATTCTTCTGAGGAGACAGCAGCGGCTGATACTCCTCGCCCGGCTTCAGTTCCCTGTGGGCGTTTTCGGGAAGTTGTGTCTTTTTCTGTTCCATGTTTATTATAGTATTATAGTTTGCGTTGCGAACTACAAAAATAGTGATAAAAATTGGAAAATATAACTATGCTTGATTTTCAATGAGTTACATATTGGGGTGCAGAAAAAGATGAAAAAAAGTGTAAAAAAATGTCAGAAAAATTTGGAGGATAAAAAAAAGTCCGTATCTTTGCAGCCCGTTTGAGAAATAACGGCAAGTTCATTGACAAGTTTGAGAAAAGATAACGAGGTAAAGTTAGAAGAAATTAATTAGTCTGTAACTTAAAGAGAAATGATAGAGAGTCAAATCGAAAAGTTGTGGACTGCAATTTCAAGGCAACGAGTAAATGAGAACAAGTGTTATACTGAAGTTCTTGTGATTCATGAGTAATACATACAGAGAGAAGGTTACAAGAGCGAACGGTGGATGCCTTGGCTTCTGGAGGCGATGAAGGACGTGGTAAGCTGCGAAAAGCCCTGGGGAACTGCAAACAGGTTTTGATCCGGGGATATCCGAATGGGGCAACCCGGCAGGCTGAAGGCCTGTCACCAGCAAAGCTGGAGCAAACGGGGGGAACTGAAACATCTCAGTACCCCCAGGAAAAGAAAGAAATTATCGATTCCCTTAGTAGTGGCGATCGAACGGGGAAGAGCCTAAACCGATGTTGTTACGGCATCATCGGGGTTGTAGGATCAGTCATAAGATCATATTGATTGAACTGGAATGTTCTGGAAAGTTCAATCGAAGAGGGTGATAATCCCGTACAGGTAAGATCGATATGACGAGACTGACACCTGAGTAGGGCGGGACACGTGAAATCCTGTCTGAATCCGCGGGGACCATCCCGCAAGGCTAAATACTCCCAGAAGACCGATAGTGAACCAGTACTGTGAAGGAAAGGTGGGAAGCACCCCGCGCAGGGGAGTGAAATAGAACCTGAAACCGTCCGTTTACAAGCGGTTGGAGCACGAAAGTGCGACAGCGTGCCTTTTGCATAATGAGCCTACGAGTTGCATCTGTCCGGCAAGGTTAAGTACTTCAGGTACGTAAGCCGAAGCGAGAGCGAGTCTGAACAGGGCGTTCAGTCGGATGGAGCAGACGCGAAACCTAGTGATCTACCCATGGCCAGGTTGA
>JAFYUS010000063.1 GCA_017549505.1 Bacteroidales bacterium
CGTGTCGACAACTTTATCAAATGGTACTTATACTTTAACGATGAAAAGAAAGCAAAGAAATAGAGACAAAAGTGGTTGGTGAAAGATGTCTTTCACCAACCACTTTTGTCATGATCACCAACCATTTTTGTCAATTATACCGATTTTAGCTATTATATTGAATATCAATTATTTAATATTCTAGAGAAGTTCGGTAGCGAGAGTTTTCTGAAGGTCGCCGGCTTCATTGTCGCCTTCATAATCCCAATACATGGCACCGAGAAGTCCGTTTGCCTTGAGGTAGTCACATTTGATCTTGAGCGACTTAGGATTATCGAAACCGAGCATGAGGGTTCCTTCTCCGTCTGCAAGATAAGGAGCCTGAGCCTTCTCATCCCACAGGATCACGTATTCTCCCTCCTCCTTGATGTCCTTGTAGTCGCGTCCTCTCATGACAGCGCCGCCTCTTCCATAGAAAGGAACTCCAAGCACGAGCTTTTCAGCAGGTGCACCGGCTTCGATATGAGCCTTTACAGCTCCGTCTGCGCAGCCCTTTGTGTTTTCTGAAGCATACAGAGCCGCATGGTGGAAAGGAGCATCTGCCATGTCATATGTCATTATGTTGACAAAGTCAAGGTACTGGATGCATGAATGGAAGTCAATGTACTCTGCATAAGCTGAGCTTGCAAGGGTAAGGAACCTGTCCTCTCCAAGAACAGCACGAAGATCTCTCATAAGAAGATTGAAGTTCTCCCTGTCGGCTGGAGAAGAAGAAATACCTGCCAGATCGCTTGTAGGATATTCCCAGTCGATATCGATACCGTCAAGTCCGAATTCCTCCACTGCCTTGAGACAATCCTTGGCAAATGAGAGACGACGCTGATCGTCAGCAGCCATTTCACTGAAACGTCCGCTGCCCCATCCACCGACAGAGAGCATGACATTAAGTTCAGGATTCACCTTCTTAAGGGCTACAATGGAAGCAAGACGCTCCGGGTTGTCGATCCTGACACCATCGAATGTATCATTCACATGACCGAAGGCATAGTTGATATGCGTCATTACGGTCGGATCAGGCATGACACCTGTCCATGAGGTCACGTATGCGATGATCACATGCTCCTTCTCTGCGGGTGCAGAAGCACACGAGGAGAGGAACAATGCAAGCAGAAGTGACGTAAAAATACTGTATACGTTTTTCATACTTTTGATTTGTTTAAGATTTCAGATAATGCTTCTAGAACTGGAATTCAAACTTGTAGATCTTCGGGCTGCTTTCGTCGCTGCCGATCCAGACACAGTTTCTGTCGCGGTCAACGCAGATCGATTCTGCATTGCTGATGAAGCTGACATCGTATGTTGCAAGAAGTTTACCTGCAGTCGTGCAGATATAGAACTTCTTGTAGTTCGAGTCAACAACCCAAAGCCAATCACCTACAGGATCGTAGTCAAGACCTGCAATCTCATCTGCAAAACCGGAAAGCGAAATCTTGGAAACCTTGGTACCGTCGAGCTTATATACCCAGAGGTTTGCTCCCCACTGAGTACCGACAAAGACAAGATCGTCCTTCCAATATGCAATACCCTCAACTCCACTGTTATTATACTCATTATCAATAGCCTCCTGCACATAAATGATGCTTGAATGCTTCTGATAGTCCGGAGCGGCTAGCTTATACACCTTCTGAGAGTACTCGATACCGATATAGAGATCATTGGTACGAGGATCAAGAGCAATTGCCTCCATATCCGCGTCACGAGTCCATATAGTCTTGACACTCATATCATTAGGATTGATTTCCTTAAGAACACCCTGGTCGCCGCATGCAAGCAGCGCAGTCTTGTCCTTGTTAAGGCAGATGCCTGAAATTTCCTCGACATTCACGCTATAACGCTTATAAGCACCCATAACCGGCATTTTGACTGTCGTACCCTGATCGCTTCCATCTTCATTTCCAGCCTCTTCTTCCTTCTCCTCGGCAGCAACCTTATCCTCAAAGTCAGGTACAATGTCTGTTGATCCGCAAGCCGAAGCGAGCAGCATCACTACGAGACAAAAATTGAATATAAGTTTCATGTCTGTCAATTTTATTTTAGTCCAGGACTAGTCCACAAGCATCAGACGGCAGATGTCGTCCAGATCCTTCTGCGAAACGCCTATTTCAAGAAGATATGCCTCTACATTCTCCTTGAAAGTCGGCTTCTTATACCCCTTGATATGCTTGATTACAGCAACATAGGCGCTTGACTTTGCACGATGATATACGAACTTACCACCGTCGTTGGTGCTGATTCCGTCAGGTGCAAAATAAGTCAGCTCATAATCCTTCGAGATATCACCCTCTGAAACGCCGAGAAGTCCAAGAACAAGAGCGGCAAATGTACCTGTCCTGTCTCGTCCGATAGCGCAATGGAAATAGACAGGCTTGTTATCTCTCAGACACTGTGCAAGAAACTCAAACGATCCCTTCACGCCATTCTTATAGTTAGTGAGCATCTTCACATAACCGTCGGTAATATCTGCATTATAAAAGGCAATATCCTTACCGATATAAGACGATGTACTCATACTGCTTGAAGACTTCTCTCTCAAGTCGAGCTCAGCCTTGAGACCGGCGGCACGGAATTCAGCCTTACCCGCGCTGTTGACATATCCGTTAATACGCATACCTCTATATATCTTGCGATATGCTACAGTCTTGCCGTCAAGCGTCTTCCAGCCTCCAAGGTCACGCGAATTGCGGGCCTTGTCTGCAAAGTACACCTGATGGATAGAACCTGCGGTACGGAAAGTACCCTCTGTAACGATATCGCCCGAGGTAGTGATGACCTTATAGTTATAACGCAACTTCGGAACAAGATTGAGAAGCTCCTGGCTTGTCGCACCGGCACCAAGAGAATATTCCCTGCTCCATTCCTTATCCCATACGGTCAGGAGAAGCTTCTTGTCGGGGAACTTATTCTCCCACTCCAATGTGACTGTAGGCGGGATATCAGCCTCACCGGGACCACCACCATCATAATCCAAGATCGACGTATAGTTGTAGTCATTGTCCCTATACTTCACCTCCTGCATGAAGGCCTGCACATATTCATTTGTCACCCAATACAAAGGATCATCGATATCATCCTCGATGTAATAGGATTCTGTATCAACTACTTCTTCTTCAGGAGCCGCTTCCGGAGGTGCGATTGTGCCCGGTCCCTCTTTTGATTCACATCCAAAGAGGAACGCAAGCAGCATGAATAAAAATAAACGTTTCATATGATTACTTCTTCATCAAGGCTTCAATCTTCTTAGGCACATCGGTATTCTTCATAAGACCGGCAAAGTTCTCTGCTCCCGGTCCGTATGCGAAGATAGGAACAACTGTTCCTGTATGGCCTGAAGTGCTGAAATTGAGCTTTACAGGACCTTCATTACCTGGCTTATGGCCGTTGTAGTAAACACCTGTTCCACCGGTCTCATGGTCAGCAGTAACGACGAGAAGTGTCTCAGGATTATTGTTCACATAGTCGATCATATTCTGAAGAGTACGGTTGAACTCCTTCATCTCGACGATCATACCGTCTGAATCGTTGTTATGGCCATATCCGTCGATGATTGCGCTCTCGATCATAAGGAAGAAACCGTCCTTGTTGTTGCGTGAGAGGATATCAAGGGCCTTTACTGTAGCCTTCTCAAGGTAAACTGTAGGCTCAGAAAGATGGGTTGTATTTACATCTTCATTGAGTGATGCGAGCTGAGCTGCAAGGCATACTTCCTGGCCTTCTGCTGCACTTGCTGTACCGTTGTTCTCCTCTCTTCTATGGAGGTCATAGAGAGGAAGGATACCTACGAACTTCTCTGAATCTGTACCAAGCACAGTCTCCCAGTTAAGGAAAACATCATAACCCTTCTCGATAAGAGTTGCTGTAAGGTCGAGAGAGTCAGGACGGGCGATGAAATGGTCAAGACCGCCACCGATAGCCACGTCAACATTGCTTTCTGTAAACTGCTTTGCGATATCGAATACCATCTTACGGCTTGTCACACCAGCATAGAAAGAAGCAGGAGTAGCTTCTGTAAGAGTTGTGTTTACTACAATACCTGTCTTCTTGCCCATCTCCTGAGCCTTGCGAAGAACGCTTGTAAGCTGATTCCCTTCAGGATCTGCGCCCACAAAACCATTATTAGTACGTGTGCCTGTAGCAAGAGCGGTACCGCCGGCAGCCGAGTCAGTCACATAGTTGTTCGCCGAACATGTCTCCGAAAGTCCGATTACAGGAGCCTGTTCGAAACCTGTCACCTCGTCCTCAGAAAGAAGAAGTGATGTAACTGCACCGAATCCCATACCGTCACCGATAAGATAGATCACATTCTTGACCTTTGGCTCATTGCAGCATGAAGTCGCAAGCACGAGTGCGAGCATTGCAACTGAAAATAAAGAAGTCTTTCTCATGAGTTAGTCATTTATCTGTTTTTAAAGAAAAGCGGCAACCGGCAGAGGCCGGCTACCGCAAAGATAAATATATTATTACAAACTAACCGGTTCAGGTTGATTAGTTGACTGAGTCTACCTCGCAACGGATTGCCATTGCAGAACCCTTAGAATCGTATGATGTGCTCTTGCTGCTGATCTTGCTGTACTTAGCTACGCAGTAGTAACCGATCTCCTCATCTCTGATCTGGTGAGTTGAAGACCAGTAGAAACCATTATCAGCATCGCTTGAGCGGCTGCTGCTTGAATATTTCCAATATCCAGTGTATGGGAACCAGAAACCATTCGCTGTAATACCCTTATTGACATCATCAGCTTCTGCACCTTCTCCAAGGTCAGCAAAAAGAACCTGGCTTGAAGCGAATGACATAACCTTATATCCTGCTGGGCATGGGTCATAGATAGTCTTGGTTTCACCCCAAAGTCCAGCCTCTACAGTAAGGTCATCTGCCCAATGTCTATATCCATTATCCGGTGTATTTCCATAAAGGAATACTGTTGGATTAGCAATACCATACTCGATTGGCCAGTTTGTACCCTCAGCACTTCTTTCAACAGTAGTTGTTACGTCTGCCGGATAAGAAGTCATTGCAGTACCGGTATGAGTTCCGTCAAGACCCATTACAGGAGCGATACGGCCCCACTGCCAGAGAAGACCATAGTTAAGACCTGGCTTAGCCTTATCAGTTGTAAGGGCACCAAGGTTACGGTCCATGAACTGGTAACCGTCAACTTCGATAGTTCCGATCTTCTCCTCAACGAACCAGAGCATCCAGCTCCAGATGATAGTACCCTCAGCGTTCTTTACAGATACGAGAGCGTTACCGGCATGGAATGGATCAGCAGCCTCAAAAACTACATAACCGTCCTCAAGAGCAACTGACTTTACAAGCGAGTTCTGAGTGACAGTCTCACTGTTACACCAAGTCTCCCAAGTAACCTCAACAGATGCAGCGTCAAGACGTGCAGCACTGTCGTTACCCTTTACAGTCTCGAACTTATACTTACCTACTGCCTGAATCTGGTATGTGTTAGCATATCCCTGAGCAGAGTTAAGGTTTACAGTCTGAGCTACAGGAACAACGTTCTGAGTCTCCATTGCAACTGTCTTACCAGCCTCTACAGTAAGGTTAGGGATATTGATGTTTGCAAGAGGTGAGTTGTTTACGTCATAAAGAACCATCACACCACCTGTCTTGAAAGCACCTGCAGGAACCTCAACAGTGAAGTCAATTGCAGTTTCACCAAGCTCTACCTTCTCAGCAAGAACCATAGTAACCATGTTCTTTGAAGCAGCAGAGTTCTTGATAGCGAACTTTGTAGTCTTAGGGTTGTAAGTAACGTTACCGTTAAGGATAGCCTTTGCATCATTGTCAGTAACCTCAACTTTAGCTACACCACCCTTACCTGTGAGAGGAATCTTCACAGCACCTGCAGCGCTCTTGAAAGTAAGGTTGGATGCATTCTCAGCATAAGCGAATACAGGAGCTGCCGCAGCCTGCTCTGCTTCCATTGTGTAAGCAAAAGTATTGTGCTGAGCGAAAGTCATGTCCTCATTGTAAGGATATGTTGCAAAATATCCTGTTGCATTGTCAGCAACTGCGCTTGCAGAAGGCACGAAAGTACCTGTCGCTGTGCCTGCACCTGCAGAAAGCACATATTTAGCAGCAACGTCAGCACCGTCAACGATAGCATATACGAGGATAGCGTCACCCTCTGCCCATACTGTCTTTACAGGAGAATTCTCGAGAGCAGCAGTGATAGTATCTACTGTACCACCTGTTGTCTCTCCACCTGGCTTCTGTTCCTCATTGCCGGTGTTTTCCTTGTTCTCTTCCTTTACAGGGTCCTTCTCACAAGACCATGAAAGCGTAAGAGCTGTCGCAATAGCGAGCATTGTAAACAATCTTTTCATTTCTTTTTGGTTTTATGTGTTTAATTAGTGTGTAAAATCTTTCGATTACCAGTTTACAGTCTGAGTAAGGGTATATCCTCTCATCTTGTAATCGTCGATCTGCTGCTGACCGATAGGTCTCATGTATGAACGGTCGAAGAATGTCTCTCTGTTCACAGCGTTGCGCACGCAGTAGAATCCTTCCATCTCCTCAGGGTTGTTGCCTCTGTATGTGAAGATGTTACCGTCAGCATCCTGAACCTTGAGGACGTTGATCTTATCCTTCATGAATGTAGGTTCCTCAACAGCGAAGTTCACCCATGGTCCGAGATACTTGTCAGGATTTGTATCATAGTCCATATAGTCGAGCTTGTACCAGCGACGGAGGTCCTTGATACGGTTTCCTTCGTGGAAGAGCTCCATACGACGCTCACGACGGATCTCCCACATGAGGGCGCTTACGTCACCGTCACGGTCTGGGTCGTCAGGAATTGCATTAAGATAGAGAGGAGCAGTCTTCTTTACACCGTACTTGGTTGCGTCAGCGTTAAGAGGACGATTACGGATAGCATTGATAGATGCATCGATATCGTCCTGGCTTACTGTACCGTGTCCCATCTCAGCGAGAACAGCCTTAGCCTCGATCCAGTTGAGGACAACCTCACCAAGACGCATGATAGGAGCGTCGTTGACGTTGAACATACCGTTCCAGTCAGGGTGCTTCTGGTTTGTCTCGAAATAGTAATCAAGAGCCTCTCTTGCAGCGAACTTGTTGCAATAGATCATTGAAGAAGAGTGCTTGCTTACTCTGTGATAGAATGAATCGAAGAAACGTGGGTCACGTGTCAAAGAGAGATTAGCCATGGTGAGTGCAGTAGGATCGTCTGGATCAGCTACTGAAGACAGCTTCATAGGCTTACCGTCATTACAGTTGAATGCCTTGATGAACTCAAGGTTTACACCTGTCTGGCTTTCGCTACCACCTGTGTATGAACCGATGCAGTGGGTGATGCTGAGACCTGCGTCATAGTGACGGTACATGAGAACCTCTGGGTTGCCCTTAAGGTCTGTAGATGCGAAGAGAGACTTGTAGTCGCTTTCGAATTTGTACTTCTTGCTCTGGATTACAAGGTCACCAGCCTCGACAGCCATCTCGAGATACTTCTTTGCGTGCTCGTCATCGCAGAAATCCTCATACTGCTGTGCATGGTAGTACTGCCATGTACCTTCGTTGAGCATCATGCGTGAGATGAAACCTGCTGCAACGTATCTGTTGAGAGTGTTCTCACCGTCGTCTGTACGCATGTTGTCGAGGATGTAACGACACATGTCATATACCTTATCCATAACGAACTGACGGTCATCACGGTCCTTGTACATTGTATCAGGATCGTCGTCACGAACAGTTGTCTCGAAATAAGGAACAGCACCGAATACGTTCACGAGGTCATAGTACTCATAAGCCTTGAAGAAGTATGCAACTGAAAGCCAGTGAGCATATTCCTCTTCTGTAAGGTTCTCCTTACCGTAAGTGGTCACGCGGTCGATGAAGATGTTGGCCTTACGTACGCGGCCGAATCCCCATGATGGTCCATACCACTCTGAAGAGCAGCTGCGGCTCTCCGAGCTTGAACCTGAAGATGAAGGCACCTTGTTTGTGAAGGCGCTCTGCTTGCCCTCTGATACGAAGTCATCAGAGAAACCTGTACCACCGCGGACAGGAGCATAAGCCTGATCCCAGCCTACGCCGTATCCCTCGAAATACGACGGATAGAAGCCGTTGGCAAAAAGCCTGAAGTCAGCCTCATTTCTCCAGTAGCCGTTGTCCACGACTTTGGTAAGGGTCGGCCTGTCAAGCAGATCGCTGCACGAGCAAGCCAGTACGAGGGCGAGGGTGAAATATAATATCTTTTTCATAATCATGTTTTTAGAATGTTGCCTGAATACCTACTGATACAGTCTTGAACACAGGAGTATTCAGACCGGTACGTCCCTGCGCGTAGTTGCTACCCCACATTGACACACCTGTTACACACTCTGGGTCGATAGGGAGTCCACGGAGCTTGTCGAAAGTAAGGAGGTTCTCACCTGTGAAGTAGATTCGGAGGTTCTGGATCTGAGCCTTCTTTGTCCACTTTTCAGGAAGAGTATAACCTACTGTAAGGTTCTTGAGTCTGAGGTATGCCATGTTGAGGATATAACGGTCGTTCACCATCACGTTGTAACCGTCATTGCTCTTACCCATACCATAAGCTGCAGGATAGAATGCGTCAGTGTTCTCAGGAGTCCAGTAGTCAGCTGCGAATGCGTTAGCCATCGCACCGTCGCCTGTATCCCAACCTGGGATTGCGAGAGGACCGTTACCCCACATTTCACGCTTACCTACACCCTGGAAGAATACTGAAACGTCAACACCATGCCAGTCAGCACCGAGACGGAATGAGTACTCGTAACGTGGAGTCTCGTCACCGATGATAGACCAGTCACCGTGGTCGTCAGTCTGCTTTGAGCCATAGGTCAGCTTGCCGTCTCCGTTGACATCCTTGTACTTCACGTCACCAGGACCGAAGAGGAATGAACCACCCTGGAAGTAAGCCTGGTAAACCGGCTTCTCACCGTTAGGACCCTTCTTGAGGATGTATGCGAACTTGCCTACACATGCAGGGTCATCTGTATCAGCCTCAGTAAGCTGACGATAGATGAGGTCACCGTTCTCTGTAAGTTCGAAGTCGTCGTACTGGTAGAGTCTGTCAACCTGGAATCCCCAGATCTCACCATATCTCTTACCTACATACCAGCTTGAAAGGCTCTTAGTGTCACCATACTTCATGATGGTAGACTTGGCGTCAGCGATCATGAATGTACCGTTGATACCGAGGCCGTTAGCGAAGCGGTAGTTACCGTCGATAGCGAGCTCCCAACCGTTTGTACGGAGCGAACCGTGGTTGGCCTTAGGAGCTGAAGCACCGAATGTAGTTGTATTCACACCGTCGGTAGGAACGATCATCTGGTCAGTATCACGCTGGAACCAGTCGAATGTAACACCTACCTGGCTGTTGAAGAAACGCGCGTCGAAACCTGCGTCGAGAGTCTCGATTCTCTGCCATGTGATACCTGCAGAGACAGTCGAAGGAGTTCCTGCGTAGTTTGCAAGAGTGTTGTTGGCTGTGATCCACTCGTTCTGACCTGTAGAGATTGTAGGGATATAGAGTGAAGATGAAACCGACTGGTCACCTACAGAACCCCATGATACTCTGGCCTTGAGGGTAGACACGTAAGGCTTTGCAAACTCCATCCAAGGCTCCTCGATGATTCTCCAACCTGCAGAGAATGATGGGAACCAAGCCCACTGGAGCTGCTTAGGGAACTTAGAAGAACCGTCACGACGGATGTTGGCCTCGAAGAGGTATCTGTCCTTGAAGTTGTAGTTGAAACGGCCGAAGAAACCGAGCTGGCTGTCCCAGCTTGCAGAACCACCACCGGTCCATACGCCTGTACCGAAGTTGAACTGAGGGTTCTCGTAGTCAGAAAGGTTCATGACCTTTGTCTCCTGACTTGTCATATCATAAGTAGAAAGGTTCATACCGGCCATTACCTTGAACTCGTGTGCATCAGCAAGCTTAAGTGTATAGTCTGTAAATGCATTGAATGTATGGCGGTAGAAATTCTCATGAGTTCTTGCGAAATATCTGTTGTCAGATGTCGGCGGATAAGGATCAGAATATGGGAAATGGTATGCTACCATCGCATCCGGATCGCTTGAAGGAACTACCTTTCCGTCCCAGTTTACATAAACCTGGTTTCCGTTCTTGTCAATCATCTCGGTAGGAGACTCACGATAGTTCGCTCCTGAGAACTCACAACCTGGAAGAGTCATGATATAGTCCTGGTTTGTGTAGCTGTAGTCAGCGACGATGTTCCAGTTCTTAAGCGGAGTGATTGTTGTTCCGAGGTTGATGTTGGTGTAGTTGTATCTACGTGTGGCAGTGTTTGCCTGACGTGCCTCTGAAACAGGAGATCTGAGTTCGTGACCCATCTCGTCATAACCGTAAGGCATGAGAGGTGACCAACGGTAGAGGTAGAGCCATGGAGAGTAAGAAGTATCGTCTGTGATGAACGGATAGTTCTTCTGACGCTGCGAGTAAAGCATTCCGCCGCGTACTGTGAGCCAGTCATTTACCTGAGTCTCGAGCTTTACAGATGCGTTGTACTTCTGGTGGCTGTCATCCTTTGCAGTCTTCATCATACCTGACTCATCGAGGTAGCTGAGACCTACATTGAATGTGGTATTGCCCTGACGGCCTGAGATAGTGGCATTGTGAGACTGGGTTGGAGTCCACTCTGCAACCATGTACTCATAGATATTGTAAGTACGGATACCGTAGATCACACCACCGCTGTAATACCAGTCACGACCGTATACCATAGGATCGTCAGGTCCGATAGTGCTGCCATACTTCTTCTGCCACTCGTATGAACGTGCAATGGCATCCTGGTCTGTTCTGATGTAAGAAGCCACATAGATTCCATCATACGAATAAGCATGAGGACCGATAGGAAGACCGTTGTCAGTTGCATTCTGAGGGCTGAACTTAGAACGTGCAGAAGCGTCGAGCATGTACTGGAGACCGTTCACGCTTGCCATGTCATAGTCCTTCGCCATGTTCTGGAAAGAAACGAGGCCGCTGTAAGTCACTGAAATATTGTCAGTCTTTGCTCCTTTCTTGGTAGTGATGAGGATCACACCGAACGCACCCTTTGAACCGTAGATTGAAGTCGAAGCAGCGTCCTTGAGGACTGAGATACTCTCGACGTCGTTAGGGTTAACGACCTGGATAGAAGGGATTTCCACATTATCGAGGAGGATAAGCGGGCTTGAACCACCTTCGATGGATGCGATTGCACCACGGATCTTCATCTTAGGATCCGAACCGACCTCGGCATCAGGAAGGGTTACTGAAAGACCCGGAGCAGAACCCTGGAGACCACGTCCAACGTCTGGAATCGAACGTCCCTGAAGGCTCTTGTTCACATCGACAGTAGCCACAGCACCTGTAAGGTTTGCCCTTGACTGCACAGCGTATCCCACTACGACTGCATCGTCGATCAGAGTTGTGTCATCTTCAAGAACGACATTGACAACCTGACCAGGCTTTACTGTGATCGTCTTGGTCTTGTAACCAAGAGACGAGATGACGATGTTCTTTGTGGTAGGCTCAAGAGAGAAGTAACCTTCCTCATCTGTTGTCGCGAAGGCCTTCATGTCTTCGTCTGTGACAACAGCTCCGGCTACCGGTGCTCCATTGGCATCCTTGACGGTACCCTTGACTGCGTCAGCAGGTCCGCCAGCCGCCAATGCCATAGCAGCTGAAGCCACTACAAGCACCATCGTCAGGAAAAATTTAGAAATTCGTTTCATTGATTTTTCTAGTTTGGTTAATAATTATAAGGTATAGAAGTTTTTCTTGTGTTTCTTATTTATCGCCACATCCGCCGTCAACTTCGATCTTCACACCCTTGACACCGGCTGCGCAGCAGGTAACGGTCTTGGTCTGACCTGGGAAGAGAGGGAAGAAGTTGTCGCTCCAGTATGCAGGTACGACGAGGTTGCCGGCTGCATCCTTTGCCTTGAGGATGTTCATGAATGAAATCACATCAGAATTGTTCACGAGAGTAACGGTGTACTTGCCATCCTTCTCCTCTACTGTCATCTGTACGTCTGCCTCAGGCTGAGCGAATGCGAAGCTGAGGTCAGTGTAATCTGTGATGAGAGTGTTGTACCATGTGAATTCCTTCCAGTCATATACGTTCGGCTTTGCTCCGATGCAGTAGAAGTTATCTGCCACGAAGTTTCCTTCAGCATCCTTTACCTCAAGGGAGATGAAGTGTGAAACTCCCTGGAACCTGTTGAGGTCGAACGCCTTAGCGGTCTTACGGTATGAAGATGCAAGAGTGCATGTGTCTTCGTAGAGAAGAGCTGACTTGCCGTCGTACACCTTTACTGAAACCTCATAGTTCTCCGCATCGAGACCTTCATTCACAAGGTAAACCATGTGGTCCTTGTAGTTGTAGATGAGCTGTACAGGCTCGCAAGCCTTTCTTGTTCCATAATATGCTGCACACGGAACTCCGTACCAGTCATACTGCTGCCAGTAGATTGAAGGCCAAGCTGAGTTGAGCATCCACTGGACGATACCTGTAGATACAGGAGTGTTCACACGGAATGCCTCGAACATTGCGCGGGTAGCGTCATAGTCAACGGCGTGTCCTTTTCTCACATAGTCGTTAAGGCACTCTGCCTCACCATAGACAGCGTTGATTGTCTTGGTGAGTTCATCCATCGAGTTCATTGCTGAACCGGAAGTTGTACAGTGACGGTCCCAATATTCGTTGATCGGCCAGAGCTTGTCCTCAGGAATCATCTTCTTGAGAGATTCGAGCTGAGGGATGTTTGCTCCGATACCTGTCTCCGTGTTGAATCCGAAGGCACCACCGTTGTCAGTATCAAGATACCAGTAGTCTGGTCCTACATATTCGTATGGTCCTGCCATCTTGCTGCCTGACCAGCCTGTGAGCTTGCTCTCAAGGCTCTTTGCAGAGCTGATGTACGGACGATAGTCGTACTTGGCATAAGTGTCGAGATAACGCTGCTCAAGCTCTGGAGTAGGCACACAGTCGCTACCCGTCATCCAAGCGATTACAGAAGCGTGGTTGTGGAGTCTGATCACCTGATCCTCGAAATATCTTGCAGCAAGGTTGATTTCCTTAGGCTGGATGATACAGCCTACATGCTCTACTTCCGGAAGACCGCAGTAGTTCTCCCACTCCCACTGGCAGCTCCATCCTACGAGAGCGAGCACACCGTGCCTGTCGCAAAGGTCATAGATGGTATCATCCTTACCCCAGATATTCTCGAAACGGATAAGGTTCATGTTCATATGCTTCACGTACTCGACCTGTCTCTCAAGATCTGCCGGCTTGTCTCTGAGGAAGATGTCATCTGTCCAACCAGCTCCCTTGAGAAGGATATCCTTGCCGTTGAGGGTGAACTGTCTGTAGCCATATTCGTTAAGGTGGCTCTCGATCTTACGGATACCGAAAGTCACGTCCTTGACGTCAGAAACCTTTCCTTCAGAAGCGACCTGTACATTGAGGTCGTAGAGCTCAGGAGTTCCGAGCTCCCAGCTCCACCATACGCGAGGGTTCTTCACATGGAGGTTTGCAGCCTGCTCAGGAGTAAGCACCACTGTCTTTCTCTCGTTTGCCGCAAGCTCTACAGGAACTGTGCATGTCTCACCATCCTGGATAGCAAGAACGATATCAGCACAAACAGGAGCTGACGCCCTGTTCTTAAGGTCCACGCGTACTTCAAGGTCAGCCTCAGCGAAAGTCTCGACATCAAGATCAGGAATCACATATACATCCTCGATCGACACTGCATCGGAAGCGCAGAGCTTTACTGTCTGAGTTATACCCATGCTCTCGTCGAGAGGTCTTGGATTCCAGTCCACGAAACCGATGTTGAGGTCGCCCTTCTGAGCTCTACGGATCCTTACTTCCACTTCATTCTTCTTCTGAAGAAGTCCGGTAACATCGTATGCTCTCTTGATGAACACGCCGTAGGTTGTATCCGAAGTCGCGATGCATTCACCGTTGACAAAGATATCGGCATAGTAGTTCAGACCATTGAACACCAGCTCATAACGCTGTCCGTCAACCTTGTCAAGATTGAATGATGTCTTATAGATCCATGTCTTGTCGAAGATGCTCTTGTCAACATCAAAATAGTTGAGACTGTTAAGAAGGTCTTCTCCAAGAACTCCCTGGTCACAGAGGACACCTGCAACTGTAGAAGGAACCTCGACGTCATAATATGTCTCGGTACCTTCCTGATTGAGGGTCCATCTGTCAAGCGAATACTCGTCGCCGTTGTTCAGTACAACGGTCTGGGTGCAGGCGCAAAGGAGGCCTGCTGCCATGATCAGGTTAAAAGTTTTTTTCATTATATAGAAGTTAGATTAAAGATGCACCTATGATCGGGATTTCACCGCTGGTACGTATATCGACCTGAAGCCTGTCGAAATTGCTTCTGAACGGGAATTTACTCTTTATATATTCCTCCATGGTACCACGGAAAAGAGGCAAGGCGTTGGCGATACCACCTCCGAATACAATATGGCTTGGATCGTATGCATACATCAGGATCATGATGGCATGACCGAGATTTTTACCGAATTCATTGAAGATTCCGATGGCCTCCGCATCACCTTCATTTGCTGCTGCAGCTACTTCATGAGCCTTTACTCCAAGCTTGTCGAAATACTGTCGGCTGCAGTATTCCTCCAGACAGCCATCCTTATAATCGAGGTAACCGAGTTCTCCGGCTCCGCAGTTGACGCCACAGATAAGACGACCATGGTCCACAACACCGATACCGATACCTGTTCCAAGAGTCACGGTAACCAGGGTCTCCGGCTTTGCATCAGCCGGATACGTACCGTATGCACCCATGGCATAACAGTTAGCATCGTTATTTACATCTGCAGGAACGCCAAAACGCTCTTCAAGAAAAGCCTTAAGATGGACTTCCTTCCAAGAAGGAATGTTTGCGGCATCATAGACGATACCTTTATTCACGTCCACAACCGAAGGGACGCCTATTCCGATTTTTGTCACCTCTGGTGACATGAGATTCGAAATCTGCTCTGCCAGATATTCAAGGGTTTCTTCCATTGTTGCGGAAGGGGCGAATGACGGAACCGAAACAGTCTTTACGACAACACCGTTGTCGACCAGACCTATACAGAGGTTGGTTCCTCCAAGATCTACTCCGAGTATCATTTTTAGGTTATCAAACTAGTTTATGCAAAAGTATTAATTATAACAGCCTAGGAGATATTGATTTGCGTATTTGTATACGCCATTTGCGCAGAACGATAAACCGTTTATATTTTTTTTAGATATTTGCCTTCAGAACTACATAAAAGTCTATGCTTAAGCTTCTTTTCATATCAGAATTCTCCGAGTCCTTTACAAACAAAGTTCTGAAAGGCATCGTAAATTACTCCAGCCATAGAGGCCAATGGTCCATATGCCGGATGCCTTCCCACTACAAGAACACTGTGGGAATCGAAGGCGTTCTCAAATGGGCGAAAGGCTGGGGAACCAATGCTGTCATCGGAACATTCGAAAACAAGGATGAGGTATGTGCGCTCAAGAACGAAGGCATAGCTGTCGTCGCTCAGGACTACAAGAAAAGATTTGACAACGTTCCTAACCTTACAGCAGATTACATAGGTACCGGACGCATGGCGGCCAGTTATTTCATCGACAGAGGATTCCAGAATTTCGCTTTCTTCGGTCTTAACGACGTATGCTGGTCAGACGAAAGATGCGAGGGTTTCAGAAAGGAAGTGGAGGAAAACGGCTTCGGCAGGACATTCTTTGAATACATACTTCAGGACATCAATCACTTTTGGTTCTATGAAGCCAAAAGCCTTTCAGAATGGCTCAAAGGCCTTCCGAAACCTATTGGTATCATGACTTGCGATGACAATCAGGGCAGCCTTCTGATCGAGGCTTGCCGATCTGCGGGAATTCACATTCCTTCTGAAGTATCCATAATCGGAGTAGACAATGATGAACTTATCTGCAACCTAGGTACAACCACCTTGTCAAGCATCGCGATCAACATCGAAGAAGGCGGTTACCAGACTGCACAGATGATCGAAAGGATGGTAAA
The DNA here is from genome assembly GCA_017549505.1 of Bacteroidales bacterium. Lineage (GTDB taxonomy): Bacteria > Bacteroidota > Bacteroidia > Bacteroidales > UBA932 > Cryptobacteroides. Next base: position 16,097 of record JAFYUS010000063.1, read on the forward strand.
GGATCCTGATTTTGTAGCGAAAGACATCGTTCTGAGACCGATCAAGATAGTGGAGAGAATTTCTACTGCCGCTTTTGCTACCACAGACAAGGAAATACAGAAGGCGGTCATGTATATACACCATAACCGCCATAAGAAGATTTCTGTAAAGGATGTCGTTGCAAGTGTGGCTCTTTCACGCAGACTTCTGGAAGTCCGCTTCAAGGATGTCACCGGACAGAGCATCTATCAGTACATCGCAGACCTCAAGATAAGGACTTTTGCCGAGATGCTTCTCGAAACAGATGACCAGGTCATCAATATAGCCTTGTCCCTCGGAGAAAACGATGCTAAAAGCATCTCCAAGAGATTCAAGGCTACATATGGCTGCTCCCCTAACGAATGGAGGAGCAGACATGCGAAAAAGGACTGATTTATTTTATCAGCGCTCTGATCTTATCTGAAAGTTCAGTATTCTCGTATACTCCCACAAAGTCCTCTGAGTGAGGTCCCCATGCGAATACCGGGAGAGCTATACCGTTATGTCCTGTGGTCGAGAAGTTCACACGTATCCTCTTCTCATCTATACCACCGCTCAGGAGTGTCATTCCGCCTGTAGCGTGGTCACCTGTAACGACTACCAGAGTCTCACCGTCTTTTGCTGCCCATTCGAGGACCAGACCTATGGTCTTGTCAAAATCGAAGATCTCCTCCATTGTATGGCCAGCTTTGTTGTCATGTCCACCGTCATCGATCATCGAGCCTTCTACCATGAGGAAGAATCCCTTCTTATTGTCAAGAAGTTCAAGAGCCTTTGTCACGGAAGCAGGGAGAATGTCGCCACGGTCGAGAGAAGGCTTGAGTTCATAACTGTCCATGAGAGCGATTACCGGTCCTTCCTCAACAGCCATGAGGTCTTCCTTGGTCCTTACATATGTATAGCCGTCTGCCTTGACTTCCTCAGCAATGTTTCTTCCGTCCTCTCTTTCTTCCCAGAACTTTGTACCGCCACCTGAAAGGAAATAGACTCCGCTGGAAGCCATCTGAGCAACTATATCTTCCTGATTCTTACGGGTTTCCGAGTGGCTGAAGAAGACGGCTGGAGTTGCATCGTTGACACGGCAGGTCACGGCAGCGCCTGCTCTCTTGCCCTTCTCCATAGCCTCTTCCGCGAGAGTCTTTACAGCAACTGTATCTGCATTCATACCCACCATGCCGTTATTGGTCTTATGGCCGGTCGAGAGCGCCGTACCTGCTGCAGCAGAGTCTGTCACAAGCTTGTTTGCAGAATAAGTTCTCTGAATACCTACCTTCGAGAAATTATCAAGATTAAGCTTGCCGCCGTTGCATACCCATGCAGCACTGATCTGTTCCAGACCCATACCGTCACCGATCATGAAGATGATGTTCTTTACCTTCTTTCCCTTCGGCTCCTGTACTGATACAGTCTCGTAAGGATTAAGCATAGTGTACTTGTCGTCTTCCGCGAAGTTGTTCACCGCGTACTTCGACCTGTCTCTATCCACAACCTGGGCATTTGCAAGATATGCAAAGCCCAGGAGGATAGCCATTATTGTCAATGACTTTTTCATAATAACATTACTGATTATTAATTCTTTCTCTGACGATATACCACGCCTTCAGCCTCATAGTAAGGCATCTCGTGGTCTACTACTGTGCTGTAGTACCTGTCAAGCTCGGTCATGAAAGCAGGATCGTCGGCAACTGTTGTTCCTTCCCATGAAGGACTTGCATTCCATGCCCTTTCAAACACGCCGCAGACCTTAGGGAATACATAAGAAGTCACATGGTCAAAAGATCTTACCGTCTCCGTCCAAAGCTGAGCCTGAACACCTATGATGTTCTGCTTTGCCACGAGAGGGGTCTTGCCCTCAGGAAGTTTTTCAATGTTACGGATTCTACCCTTGTCGTCCCAACGTACTGAACGGTAGATATCAAAAGGAAGTAGCGAGAAGCTGCGGCGTTCGTCCACGAATCCTCCCCATGAAAGACCACGCTCCGTCTTGTCAGGGGTATATGCAAAGTCAACGTATGTGTTGGTCATGTTAGAAAGCACTGCAGGTACACCGTCGTTCGCATACTTGTATGGGAACTCTTCATTTCCTGTACCTGTGTGCCAGAAGTTTACAGAATAGAGGTTCTTCTTCATCCTCTCATATACATGGTCCTCGAGGTCCATCACGAGTTCCTGCCATCCTGAGATCTTCACGCCTCTTGATTCAGCTATATCAAGTACGTTCTCGATATAGTATGACTTGAGAAGCTCGATGTTGTCCCATCCGCGCTCAGCCATGATCTTCTGGCAAGGCTCAGAACCCACCCATGCACCATGCGGAACCTCGTCACCACCAACGTGGATCGCAGGAATCGGAGCACCTGCTTCCTTGTGGTAAGCGATAAGCTGGTCGAATACGACCTCGATGAACTTATATGTGGAAGGAAGAGCCACGTTAAGAGCATTGTCCTTGTAATACTGTACAGAGCAGTACTCGGACTTGTCTTCAGGATCGCTGAGAAGGTAGCTGTTGTCACCTGTGCGCTCAGCGTATGCCTGCATTGCCTTGATGGCGGCACGTGAGTGGCCTGGAGTATCGAACTCAGGGATGACTGTGATACGACGCTCCCACGCATATTTCACGATCTCCACATATTCGGCAGCTGTAAGATGACCGTTAGCGGAAGAGGTCAGATCCTTCGGATCGACACTTCCGTTGTATGAAGGAAGAAGATAATTTGTCTCGGTATAGTTTCCGTTCTCGTCCTTGTATGGGAACTCATGGTATGCTCCGTAGGTCGTGAGCTCAGGGAACTGCGGGATCTCGACTCTCCAGCCTTCGTCGTCGCCGAAGTGGAGATGGAATACGCTTGCCTTGTAGTGGGCAAGGAGATCGATGAACTTGAGGATATTGTCCTTGTTGGTGAAGTTTCTTGAGATGTCGAGCATGAAGCCTCTGTAACCGAAGTCAGGCCAGTCCTCGATGACGAGGTTAGGAAGTTCGTTTCCACCTGCGTTTCTCTTGAGGTTCTCAAGAGTCACCTTAGCGTACTGTGCTCCGTCCTCATCAGCAGCCTGAACCTTGCACTCTCCGTCAAGGACGATCTTGTACCAGCCGGCCTTGCATGAAGGTACGATCTCAACCTCAGGCATCTGAGCCACAGTTGTGGTTCCCTCTGCAGGAGTTACGCTCTTAAGAGAAGGTATCATATCCCATACCTCAGTCTTTACATGATTGTAAGGAAAGTCAGGAATGGATTCCGAAGGTAGGAATTCAAACTCGGCATCAAGAGCGACAACCTTACCGTCTTTTTCGACAGCAAAACCTTCAGGTGCCCAGCAATGGCGCTGAAGAGGCCTGTCGGTATATCTGATGACAAGATCCTTTCCCTCACGCTCCATCGGAGTAACCTTATAGTAACATCCATGGAAAAGTTCGATGGAACCTTCGGCATCAACCAGCTTTCCTGGAGTTATATGGTTTGAAGTAAGCCACAGGGTCCAGTCGGTTCCTTCAGGAGCATTCAGTACAGTAAGAGTATGTACGGCCAGGCCAGTCTCAGGATCTGTTTCACCCTCAGTCCAGACAACGCTAGGCTTATTTGCACAGCTTACAGTAAAAAGAAGGCCGAAAATCAGGCAGAATGTCTGCAAAAGAAATGGTTTTCCTTTCATAAGTGGTCAGTATTTAATAAGTGCTGTCGCAAAAATAACATTTTGCCCTGAAACACACATAGTATTTTGCGCATTTAAACACCTTATTTGCGAAATAAAAACGGCGCCCTGATGGACGCCGTCATTTATCTGTGTCAGAATGGATTAAAGGGATGTCTCGAACTCCTTGAGGAAACGGAGGTCGTTCTCGAAGTAGTTGCGCAGGTCGCGTACCTGCCACTTGAGCATCGCGATACGCTCTACTCCCATTCCGAAAGCGAATCCGCTGTACTTCTTGCTGTCGATTCCCGAAGCTTCAAGGACATTAGGGTCCACCATACCGCAGCCCATGATCTCGAGCCAGCCTGTACCCTTACAGATGTTGCAGCCCTTTCCGCCGCAGATGTTACAGCTTACGTCGACCTCAGCCGAAGGCTCTGTGAACGGGAAGTATGACGGGCGCATACGGATCTGCGTCTGTGCTCCGAACATCTCGCGGGCGAAGAGAAGGATGGCCTGCTTCATGTCGGCGAAGGTCACATTCTCGTCGATGTAGAGACCTTCCACCTGGTGGAAGATACAGTGTGCACGGGCAGAGATCGCCTCGTTACGGAACACGCGGCCCGGGCATACGATACGGATAGGAAGCGGCATCTTCTCCATCGCACGTACCTGCACTGAGGAAGTATGGGTACGGAGGAGGACAGGATTGTCGCTGTCCTTGATGAAGAATGTGTCCTGCATCTCACGTGCAGGGTGCTCAGGCGGGAAGTTGAGAGCTTCGAATACATGCCAGTCATCCTCAACCTCAGGACCTTCGGCCACATCGTAGCCGAACTTGCGGAAGATGCTTACGATCTCCTCGCGGGCGATTGACACCGGGTGGCGCGATCCGAGGGACACAGGATCGCCTGGCATTGTGTAGTCAAATGCCGGAGCTCCTGTCGCCGGAGATTCTGCAGCAGCTTCCTTAAGAGCTTCTATCTTTGCAGCAGCAGCGTTCTTAAGGATATTGAGTTTCTGTCCGTATACTCTTTTAAGTTCCGGAGCTACTGTCCTGAACTCTTCGAAAAGCGCTGTAACCGAACCCTTCTTTCCTAGAAGGCGCACACGCGCCTCTTCTATTTCCTGCTCTGTCTTGCACGACAGAGCCTCGATTTCTGCCATAAGGGCATCTATTCTTTCCTGCATGATATTTATCTGTTTCTTTATTTCACTTTATAAGATTCATTACTCCTCGACCGGGTAGCCGATGGCGATCACGCAATACGGACGAAGGCCGTCCTTGATGCCGAGAAGCTCGGTAACGTAATCTTCTGCCTTAGCTCCGTCCGGTTCTGCCTTCAGACGAGGGCGTCCGTTGCAATGAACCCAGCAGCTTACAAGGTCCATGGCTGTCACGGCAAGCTGGATGAAAGTTGCAGAAATCGCACAGTTGTCCACCCAAAGGTCGGTCTTTGTCTCGTCTCCCATGACCACGATCGCTGCCTGAGCTCCGGAAAGAAGACCCGAGCCATAGTCACGCATCTGCGAAAGAGCATCGAGGGTATCTCTGTCCTCAACGATCATGAATGCCGAACTCTTGCTGTTTCTTGACGAAGGTGCTGTCTGGGCAACCTTTACTATCGCATCAAGTATCTCTTTTTCAACAGGCCTGTCGGAATACTTCCTGACACTATGCCTTTTCTCTATTACCTCTAAAAAATCCATGGTTCCTTCCTTGTTTATTTTCCCTCCGCTTTCGCCTTGCGTTTTTCGCGTGCCTTGATCAGCTTGCCGGCACCTGACTTCAGGTATGCGGCCCACTGCTTCTCTGTGAATATCCTCTTGTAAGTGGCGTCTATCTGGTCCATCCACTTGTCCTGTACGGCCTGATACATTGATGTATTGGTGACCTTCGACGACTGAAGCTTCTCATAATCGGCCATCATTGCGGTAAAGTCATGCATCAATGTGGAATCCACATAGAACGCCTGCCAGTCCTCCAGCTCGAGAACTCTCTGAAGTCTGTCTGTCTCGGTCTGCACCTGCTCGTAGAGATCAGGCCCCTGGGCCTGCTGGGCAGAAGCGGAAACATTGAAACACATCAATGCCAGAACCGCAAAAGACGACAGAACAATCAATTTCAATTTCATAACTACCGAAAATTTTTATAGTTTTGCATAATATCGCAAAAAACGTCACAAAAGTAATTAATTATAATAAAAGTACAAAATGAGAAGACTTTCTACAGCAATCCTCTTTTCGGTCATGGCGTTCATCGGCTTTGCAAGCCATGAGAGCCATGCCTGCACCAATGTGCTCGTGACCAAGGGAGCCAGCACCGACGGCTCCAACATGGTTTCGTACGCAGCTGATTCGCATCAGCTTTACGGCGAGCTCTACTACGCCCCTGCCGGCGTATGGCAGAGCGGCGACATGCGCCAGATCAACGAATGGGACACAGGCAAGTTCCTCGGCTACATCCCGCAGGTTCCGAGAACATACCAGAGGGTCGGCAACATGAACGAGCACCAGCTCATCATCGCCGAGACCACATACGGCGGTCGTCCGGAGCTCGAAGATCCGAAGGGAATCATGGACTATGGTTCGCTCATCTATGTAGCCCTCGAAAGGGCTAAGACCGCACGCGAGGCGATCGAAGTGATCGTCGAGCTTGCGAATACCTACGGATACTACTCGAGCGGAGAATCATTCTCCCTTGCAGACAAGGACGAAGTATGGGTGATGGACCTCATCGGAAAGGGTCCGGACAACAAGGGAATCGTATGGGTGGCACGCCGCGTTCCTGACGGATACATCTGCGCCCACGCAAACCAGGCCCGCATCAGCACCTTCCCTCTGAATGATCCGGAAAACTGCATGTATGCACCCGACGTGATTTCATTCGCACGCGAGAAGGGTTATTTCAGCGGCGAAGACAAGGAATTCAGCTTCTGCGACGCATATGCACCGCTCGATTTCAGCGGCATGAGAGGCTGCGAGGCTCGTGCATGGGCCGCATTCAACATCCTCTGCGACGGAAAATTCACATTCGAGGATGAGAACGGAAATGTGGTAACAAAGGATGCATATGACTACATCGACTACGCGATGGGATGGGACAAGACAAAGAGATTCCCTCTCTTCGTGAAACCTTCACGCAAGATCAGCGTGAAGAACGTCGCGGATGTAATGCGCGACCACTATGAAGGCACTCCTATGGATATGACACAGGATATCGGAGCAGGCGGAAACGCACTCCCTTACCGTTGGAGACCTATGGGATTCGAAGTGGACGGAAAGGAATATGTGAACGAAAGGGCCATCGCTACCCAGCAGACAGGCTTCTGGTTCGTGGGACAGTCACGCGGATGGCTTCCTGACGAGATCGGAGGCGTGAACTGGTTCGGATGCGACGACGCCGCCACATCATACCTCACTCCAATCTATACATCGACTTATGAAGTACCTGAGTGCTTCCGCGTAGGAAACGGAAACATGATCACATATTCCCCTACTTCGGCATTCTGGATGACAAACCGCGTTGCCAACGCATGTTACAAGGCATACAACATCATGTTCCCGACTGTCGATGCAGAGATCGACGCATGGGAAAACGCCATGATGGAGGCTGTAGCCAAAGCCGATGAGGAAGCCCTTGCAATCTACAAGGAGGCGGACAAGAAGCCTCGCAAGCAGATCCGCCGCAACGACAAGGCACGCAAGACAGTGGACCCATATGCTCCTGTACGTACTTATCTTACTGAATTCTCTGTCGATAACGCACAGAAGATCTTCGACAAGTGGGTTGCTCTCGAGCAGCTTCTTCTCGTGAAATATATCGACGGCAACGTGAAGGCGCAGAACGAGGATGGCACATTCGTTACCAACGAGCACACAGACTGCATCCCTGCGAAGATCACCCAGCCAGGCTACACAGACACATGGAAGGCTGTCGTTGCTGAAAAACATGGTAAGACAATAGAAGTAAGATAATATGGCCAGGAAGTCATTGATAAGAAAGAACTGGCCGAAGTATCTCCTCCAGTGGGGAGTGCTTGCGGCCCTTATCCTGTTCCTTACAGGACTGATTCCGTCAAAGGAAGCTGCAGATCCTGAAACATATTGTCCTCTGGGAGGTCTTCAGGCCCTTGCAACATATCTGGCTCAGGGTTCACTCCCTTGCAGCATGTCGTCAGTACAGGTCATGATGGGTATCGCTCTCGTTGCGGCCGTAGTGCTTTTCAGCAAGCTCTTCTGTGCTTACATATGCCCGGTCGGCACCGTCCAGGACCTGCTCGCCAAGGCTCGCAGGGCAATGCGTGTAAAGGAGGTGAAGGTTCGTAACGGTTCTACCCTCGACAAGGTGCTCCGCATAGCGAAGTATGCGCTCGTATTCTGGATATTCTACATGACCGTAGAGGCAAGCGAGCTCTTCTGCAAGAACCTTGACCCCTATTATGCGGTTGCTACAGGATTCAAGGGAGAGATCACTCTCTGGATGTCGCTCGTAACCATCGGACTTGTGGTGCTGGGAAGTTTCATTATCGATATGTTCTGGTGCCGTTACCTCTGCCCGCTGGGAGCGATTTCAAACTCGCTCAAGTTCTGGGCATGGATCGGAGTTCTCTTCGGTGTATATTTCATCGCAGACGTACTCGGCGCAGACATCCCATGGGCCGTCCTTCTCGGAGCATTCTGCATCCTCGGATACCTTCTCGAGGTATTCCACGCAAAGCCTAAGATGCAGCTGCTTTATGTGATGAAGGACAATACCGCATGTAACAACTGCGGCCTCTGTGTAAAGAAATGTCCATACCATATCGACATCAAGTCATGCGAAAACGGACGTGTGGAATCCGTTGACTGTACCCTCTGCGGAGAATGTGTGGCCGCATGTACTACAGGCGTACTCAAGATCGGAGCTAACCGCACCAAGCAGGCCAAGGGATGGAAATATGTACCTGCAGTTCTGGCTGTCGTTCTCATAGCCTTCGGAATGTGGGCCGGAGGAAGATTCGAACTTCCTACCATCGATATGAAATGGGGCATCGAGAATGTAGCAGAAGACGGTACCGTGACTCAGCTTGTCGATCCTTCGACTTTGAAGACATTTACAGTCGAGGGTCTCCGTTCTGTGAAATGTTACGGAAGTTCGATGACATTCAAGGCAAAGCTTGAGAAGGTACCTGGGGTGCACGGAGTAAGGACTTACGTCAACAGACATTCTGCAGACATCCTTTATGACCCGGCGAAGACATCGGAGGAAAAGATCCAGGAAGCAATCTACCAGCCTACCAAGTTCAGGGTTGCAACTCCTGACCATAAGGCAGTCGAGACACTCAAGGTGGTGACCATCCGTACGGAGAAGATGTACGACAAGATGGACATCAACTACCTCGGTATGCAGATGAGGCTCAGCGGCAAGAAGATCTACGGCCTCGAGAGCGAGTTTGCTTGTCCGCTTATCGTGCGTGTGTACATGGATCCTTCGGAAGACCTTTCTGAAGACTGGTTCGAGGAGATTGTCGAGATGAAGACCATCCAGATGCCTGTCCATGGCGGCGGCGTGAAGGAGATAGAAGTGGATTATGAGTTTGTGGAACTTGAGGAAGGATCCTCTACCGTAAGCACCGCTGATTTCATCCAGGGTATGTTCTCTGCTTTCAACGTACAGTGGAAAAGCAGGGTCGAGGCAGCTTCCGGAAAGAAGCAGTACATCTACGAGATTGTGGATTCCAACTACGAGAAGCCTATCATCCTTCGCAATATGCCTTATCTGAGCAACCATCTTTCAAAGCATGAGGGAGTAATCGGAGTATACCTTACTCTCAACGATGACCTCCAGCCTTGCATCAGAATCAGATATGCTGAGCCTATGACATCAGAGAAGCTTTGGGAGCTGATGACCATGGAGACATGGACCATCACTTATAAGGCTGATGATGTACGTGAAGAAGGGGCTAAGATTTCCTTCAAGACTCCTGGAAAGGTTTATCCTTATAATCTATAATCCATTGCCATCCTGTTCCGAAAACTAAATCCCTCCCACGCCTTTGGCGCGGGCCCCTCCCACTCACGAGGCCGTGGGCGGCCACGGTTTTCGAAACAGGACGGCAATGGCTGAATGATACATTTAAACTTATGGCCTTTAGGCTGTGATTTAAATGAAGTAAATCTTTTAAAAGATTATTGCGGCTATGAAACTTAAATTTATAATTGCTGTAGCAGTTGGCTCTCTTTTGTGGATTGGAGGCAGCATTGTAGCAAAGGCGGATGAGGGTATGTGGATGATCAATGCCATCGATGCTGCGCTGGAGAAGAAGATGGTCGAGAGAGGACTTGAGCTGTCTGCCGGAGAGATATACAATGCGGATGCGCCGGGTTCCTCGGTGGCGGATGCAGTCGTTTCGATGGCATTCGGCTGTACAGGAAGCATGATCTCGGACCAAGGCCTTCTGATAACCAACCACCATTGCGCATACAGCGATGTCCACGGACTCAGCACTCCTGAGCACAACTATCTGGAAGAAGGATTCTGGGCCATGAGGTCTGACGAGGAGGTCAATATAAAAGACAAGCAGGTATATTTTCTCAAGATAGTGCTGGATGTGACAGATGAAGTAAAGAAACTTCAAGCTGATCTCGAGGCGGAAGGCAAGCCTGCCGGAAGCCGCAGGCTGAGCCATCTGATGGAACAGAAATACAGCAAGCAGACAGGACTCGATGCATGGCTCTCATCGATGTGGAGAGGCTCGAAGTATTATCTTGCTCTATATGAGGTATATAGCGATGTGCGTCTCGTTGCTGCACCTCCGGTTTCATCTGCAGCTTTCGGAGGAGACATCGACAACTGGGAGTGGCCTCAGCACAAGTGCGACTTTGCGCTTTACCGTGTGTATACGGCACCGGATGGTTCACCGGCCGGATATTCGAAGGACAATGTCCCTATGAAACCGACCCGAAAACTTTCGATTTCCCTCGACGGCTACAAGGCGGGAGACTACACCATGATCATCGGATATCCGGGAAGCACTAACCGTTACTGCAGCTCTTTCGAGACTGATTTCAAGGAAACATTGAGACATCCTGTGAACAACGCGATCCGCGGCGACCAGATGGCCATCATCAAAGGCTGGATGGACAAGGATCCTGACATCCGTCTGAAATACTCCGATTATTTCTTCAGTCTGAGCAACATGCAGGAATGCTTCAGCGGAGAGCAGGAATGCTTTGAGCGTTTTGATGTAGTCGAGCAGAAGGAAGAACTGGAGAAGGAACTCATGGCCTGGATCGAGGCTTCGCCTGAACGTCTTGAGAAGTGGGGCGGTCTGCTTGACGCCCTGAAGTCGGGATACAACGCCATCCGCGATGTCGAAAGACATCAGAGCTACTACCGCGAAACCATGATACGAGGATCTCAGCTGGCACTTATAATGCGCAGGGCACATAACCCTCGCAACACTGCAGGAACCGGAGAAAAGATGCTGGAGAAGTATGCCTCTCTTGATCTTCGTGTGGAGAGAGACCTGCTGGAATATGCAGTAGATGTATTTGTAAAGAACCTTGACCCTTCTTACATGACTGATTGGCACAAGGAACTCATCGATTCATTCAGCAAGGACGGAGTCTGCGACACCAAAGCGCTTTCTGATGCTCTCTGGACTAGCAGTATATTTACTTCCGAGGAAGGAATAGCACGTCTTGGACGTAGGGAAGTTCCTTCGGAGGAGATCGTTTCCGACTCTCTCTGCAGATTTGTCATGGACATCAAGTCTACAGACTTTACAGAAGCAAAGGAAGCGGCAGAGGGCACCCCTAACCTGCTGTCTCTCAACAGAGAGTACACTCATGCTCTTTATCAGATGAGACTTGAAAAGGGTATCGTGCAGTATCCTGATGCAAACTCTACAATGAGAATGACATACGGAACAGTCGGAGGCTTCGAGCCTCGCGACGGTGTCGTATGCGACTGGAAGACCACTCCTTCCGGTATCCTGGAAAAGTATAAGCCGGGAGATTTCGACTTTACTCTGAACGACCGTCAGTATCTGCTTTACAGGGCAGAAGACTGGGGCAGATGGGGTTTCGGACCCGACGGAAAGACAATGTATGTGAACTTCCTTACAGACAACGACATCACCGGCGGAAACTCAGGCAGCCCTGTCCTCAACTCTAAGGGCGAACTGATCGGACTAGCTTTTGACGGTAACAAGGAGTCCCTCGCCAGCGATGCATGGTGGACAGAAGGATACAACAAATGCGTATGCGTAGACATACGCTTCATCCTCTGGACCCTCGACCGCTACGCCGGCATGACCCGCATCATCGACGAACTTGGATTGTAAACCTTGCTTGTTGTCCATAAAACCAGAGGCCGCCGAATTGCTGTTCACGCAAACATCTCGGCGTCTAAATAATTATTATACAATAAGTTACCACATTTAAGGTCGGCGTTTTTACCGACCTTAATTTCATTAAACACTTATAAGTCAACATATTAAATAACTCCTTAAAAAGTATCCATTCTTGGTTCGGCAGATTAGTGCAGCGCAACACATAATCAGTTACCAATCAGCATCTTGCTAAAACCGCGTGCTCCCTTTTGGCGGCACGCATTTTACGTAACTTCCTAACCTTCATTATTTTACAAAATACACCAAACCCCGAAGGTGCGCGAGCGGAGCATATTCCTATGCTCCTGCGGAGCGAGTGCACCTTCGGGGTTTGGTATGTATCAGGGATGCCTGATCGGGTCGGGCATGACGTAGACGGGTTATTTGTCACTGACGGTGATCTGGCCGTCACGGACGTCGACGAGGATTACCGAGTCGCGACGGACGTGACCGTCCAGGATGGACTTGGCGAGGAGGTTTATGAGTTCCTTCTGCATGAGGCGCTTGATAGGGCGGGCTCCGTATTGAGGCTCATAACCCTTAGTGCTCATGTAATCCTCAAAGTCTTCAGTAAACTCGACAGAGACTCCGTTTTCAGCAAGTTTATCCTGAAGGTCACGGATCTGCATCTTCAGGATCTCGCGGATATCTGTCTGCGACAGAGGTTCGAACATTATGACCTCATCGATACGGTTCAGGAACTCCGGACGTACAGTCCTCTTCAGCACCTCCAGCACTTCTTCACGGCACTCCGCCAGCACCCTTTCTCTTGGAGAGATTGCCACGTCAGACTCCGTCCTATTCGCAATGACGTCACTCGATTCGAGAGGAAGATGTTCCATGTACCTCTGGATGATGTCGGCACCGACATTGGAGGTCATGATGAGGATGGTATTCTTGAAATCGACTGTGCGGCCCTTGTTGTCGGTCAGACGTCCGTCATCAAGCACCTGAAGAAGGGTGTTGAAGACATCATGATGAGCCTTTTCAATCTCATCAAGAAGGATGACCGAATATGGTTTGCGACGCACAGCCTCAGTAAGCTGACCGCCTTCATCATAACCGACATAACCCGGAGGCGCACCTACCAGACGACTGACAGAATGACGCTCCTGGTACTCGCTCATGTCGATACGTGTCATCATGTTCTCGTCGTTGAAAAGGAACTCGGCCAAAGCTTTGGCCAGTTCCGTCTTGCCGACGCCGGTCGTTCCCATGAAAAGGAACGAGCCTATCGGCCTCTTTTCATTCTGAAGACCGGCTCGTGAACGACGCACCGCGTCAGAGACGGCCTCGATGGCCTGGTTCTGTCCAACCACCCTCTTATGAAGCTCCGCTTCCATACGGAGAAGCTTCTCCCTCTCGCTTTCCAGCATCCTATGTACCGGTATACCTGTCCATTTGGCCACAACTTCCGCAATATCCTCCGGGGTGACGGCTTCAGTAATGATCGGATTCTTTATTGAAGCCTGACGGGCGGTCAGTTCATCAATACGGGCCTGAGCCTGGGTCATGCGTCCATAGCGGATTTCCGCAACCTTTCCATAGTCTCCGGCTCTTTCGGCATTATGGGCCTCTATCTTATAATCCTCCATCTTCTGCCTCTGCTCCTGAAGCTCTGACAGGATGGCCTTTTCCTCTTCCCAACGCTTGTAAAGCACTTCCCTTTCCTGGGAAAGGACCTTCAGTTCTTCCTTTATCTTATCCATCTTGAGAGAGACACCTTCACGACGTATAGCCTCTCGTTCTATCTCCAGCTGACGGATGCGGCTGTCAAGCTCCGCAATAGGTTCCGGTACTGAATTCATCTCCAGGCGAAGCTTCGAGGCCGCTTCATCGACAAGGTCTATCGCCTTGTCCGGAAGGAAGCGGTTGGTGATGTATCGGTGCGAAAGTTCGACGGCAGCTATGAGGGCGTCGTCCTCTATGCGTACCTTGTGGTGGTTCTCGTAACGTTCCTTAAGACCTCTCATGATGGAAATTGAAGCCGCTGGGGACGGTTCATCCACAATCACCATCTGGAATCTTCTCTCCAGCGCCTTGTCGGTCTCGAAATATTTCTGATATTCATCAAGGGTCGTCGATCCTATGGTACGAAGCTCTCCACGGGCAAGGGCAGGCTTAAGGATATTGGAGGCATCCATTGCTCCCGAAGTACGTCCGGCACCGACCAGCGTATGGATTTCGTCTATAAAGAGGATTACTTCTCCGTCACTGTCAACAACCTCCTTTACAACACCCTTCAGGCGCTCCTCAAACTCTCCCTGATACTTTGCTCCTGCTATGAGCGCACCAAGATCAAGAGAATAAATCTTCCTGCTCTTGAGGTTTTCCGGCACATCGCCATCAACTATCTTCTGCGCGATACCCTCTGAAATCGCAGTCTTGCCTACTCCCGGCTCACCGACCAGAATAGGATTATTCTTTGTTCTTCTGCTGAGTATCTGCAGAACTCTTCTTATCTCTTCATCTCTTCCTATAACAGGATCGAGCTTTCCTTGCGCTGCCCTTTCGTTTAGATTGACAGCGAACCTGCTTAGATTTTCAAACTTGTTTTCTGCCATGGTTTTGTCTTTTACACAATGCAACATTAGCCGTCTGTTCTGGCGAACAAACGGCTAAAAGTCAAATTATATTCCAAACCCGATTTTCTGACAAAATGTCAGACGGGAGAAAACTCAATTAGTTTGCAGGAACCTCTGCAGTAGGGATTTCAGCTGGGAACTCAGGAGCGGCCTCTGTCATCTCGATCTTCTCAGTATAGTCAACAGCCTTTCCGCCATTGTTGAGAGTGAAAGTAGAAACGATAGAAACGACGAAGATGAAAGCTACGAGACCCCAAGTGATCTTTTCGAGGATATCAGTAGTCTGACGTACGCCGAAAGTCTGGTTACCTGCTACGAAGTTGCTGGCAAGTCCGCCACCCTTTCCGTTCTGAAGCAAAACGATGAGAGTGATGAGTACGCTTGCGATAAGTACAAGCACTGTCAATACAGTAAAAAGTGCGTTCATATTGTATTACAACTAATTTAATTCGTCAATTTTTTGAATAAGGGCTGCAAAGTAAGCATTTTTTTCTGGATTAGCCAAAATAAGTTTTGAATAAATGTGCTTTGCCTGCTCCGGATAGCCCTGCTCCAGATATATCTGTGCCAAAGTTTCTGTATAAAGGTCGAAATCAGTCTCACGAGGCTCCACATACGATCTGTCCTGCTTCGCCTTTGCCGCGTATCTTGAAAAGACTCCGTCATCCGACCTGCGGACCCTGTCATAATCATCCTGAGAGAAATAGTCTCCGCCGACCACATGAACCCTTCTCTGTTGAGGCTCCGCCTCTTCAACAGTTTCATTTTCCGACAGGAACGACTTCAGCAGCTTCTCCACATCAGCATCCGTCCAGTCCTGACTGGCGGATGATCTGACCATCTCGGCCATCCTGCCACGGGATGCCACATACATGGCCGCATCTGCATACTGGGATTCGCTGAGACCGTCTCCACCGATCTTGCGCATGCGCTGACAAAGCTCCATCCTGGCTCCTCCGAACCAAGGATAGACATTGACGACACCGACAAGCTCGTCAAGAGTGAGTTTCCTTATATCTATATATCCCATATGATTACCAGTTAGCGACTGTCGCATTGAACATATCGTCGCAAAGCTGTTCGATTATCTCCTCGCAAAGCGACGACTCGACTGCATCCAGAGACTGCATCGCATCAAAATCAGCATATGCAGAGAAGGATTTGCTGTCAAAATCATCCTCAGGATATTTCCTGTTGACGAAGCTTATCTTCACAGTAACGGTAAGCCTGTTCTGAGCAGCCTGCTCGTTGGCAGTGATCGACGTCGCCTTGACATCGTAGCCGGTAACGGCTCCCGTAATCTCCAGATCTCCGTCCATATCCACCTGCTCGAGCTTCGTCAGCTTGAGAAACTTGTCCTGGAGAGCAGTCGTCAGGTCATTGCTCAAAGAGGGGTTAACCTTCAGTGCCTGATATTCGAAGTAATTGATTGTGACCGTCTTGACATCCGGCTGGATGGATGTACCCGTAAACGAGTAGATGCCGCACGAATGCACGATGAACATCGTGGCGACAAGCGCCACGACAACACCGAGAGTCGAAAATAATGTTCTTGTCTTCTTCATCATTTATCTGTCATCTGCTTTATCTTGCGGTAAAGCGTCCTTTCCGAAATGCCAAGTTCGGCAGCTGCCGCCTTCCTGTTTCCACCATGTTTACGAAGAACCTTCTCTATGAGTTCCAGACTTGCCGTCCTGATGGACATGTCCTCCGGTTCGCTTTCCTGAAAATCCTGTTCTTCGGGATCATCCTCAACATCAGTCATATCGTGTACAGGAGGCATCTGCATATCTTCCGGAGCCGATATGGCGGGTACGGAAGCTCTTCCCAACCCGGCTTTTGCAACTACATCCTTCAGATAGTCCACATCCTGCTTGAGCTGGAGAAGCATCCTGATTATCGCCTCTCTTTCTCCAGCACTCTCCTGAGAATCCTGATATGAAGAGGATTTTGCCGGCAGAAGGTTAGGCTCCTCCTTAGGAATGTACCGGGACAGCACGTCCATATCGATGACACATTTGTCAGATCCCGGACTGATCTTTCCGGATTCGAGGGCAGATACCGCTTCGGCCACATTCTTCAGTTGTCGTATGTTACCAGGCCATCTGTATCTTCGCAGCATGATCGAGGCGTCCTCAGTCAGAGAAACCTTGCTCATGCCATACTTGGCCGAAAAATCCGACGCAAACTTACGGAAAAGCAGGTTTATATCATCTTTTCTGTCGCGAAGGGCAGGCATCGTAACGGATACCGCACTCAATCTGTAATACAGGTCCTCGCGGAACTTACCCTTGGATACGGCATGCATGAGGTCCACATTTGTAGCGGCTATCACTCTGACATCAGTCTTGAGAACCTTGGAAGATCCCACTCTGATGAACTCACCGGACTGGAGCACCCTGAGGAGTTTCGCCTGGGATGAAAGTGGAAGTTCGCCTATTTCATCGAGGAAAAGAGTTCCGCCGTCAGCTTCCTCGAAGTATCCGCGCCTCATTTCATTGGCGCCTGTAAACGATCCCTTCTCGTGTCCGAAAAGTTCCGAATCAATCGTTCCTTCAGGAATCGCACCGCAGTTTATCGCAAAGTACTTGCCGTTCTTGCGACGGCTGTTCTGGTGGATTATGCGGGGAATGTTCTCCTTGCCGACACCGCTCTCTCCCATGACAAGGACGGTAATGTCGGTCGGCGCGACAGCAACGGCAATCTCCAGCGCCCTGTTAAGCGCCGGATCGTTTCCGATGATGTCGAACTTATTCTTTAAGGTCTGTAATTCCTGATTTGTCATAATCCTGCAAAGTTAAGAAAATATGATTATATTTGCCGGATATTACAATAAAAACAAAACCATTGCTATGAAGAAGATTATAAAATCACTCTTTGCCGTTACGGTTGCTCTTGCAGCTGCAGCCTGCAGCTCACCGGAGAAAATGACAGAAATGGCAGAGGACCTTACCGTAGGATGCGAGCCAGCTGTACTCGAAGTGGTCGGCGGAAAGATTGACGCAGACGTTACAGTAACCTACCCTGCTGATTATTTCCATCCTAAGGCCATCCTCGAGGTAACCCCTGTCATCGTATACGAGGGAGGAGAGGTTAAGATGGAGCCATTCATGTTCCAGGGTGAAAAGGTAAAGGACAACTACCAGACCATACCATCCAAGGGTGCTACAGTCACCAAGAAAGTAAGCTTCGATTACGCTCCCGGCATGGAAAAAAGCTATCTCGAGCTTCGCGGTACCGTAAAGTACAAGACCGCCGCTACAAACCTTCCTTCAAAGAAGGTAGCTGACGGAGCGAATACAACGTACATGCTCGTATGCAAGAAAGGTAGCCTTGATTACAAGGCCGACAACTATCAGGATGTGATTGCACAGAAGGCCGAAGGTCAGATATTATACAACATCAACAGCTCTGAAGTAAGAAACAATCAGCTTTCTTCAAAGTCCATCAAAGACTTCCAGGCTGCAATCGACGCAATCAAGGCGAATGACAGAATGAACATCGTAAGCACAGATGTCGTTGCATATGCATCGCCTGACGGAGAGGAAGACAAGAACGCAACGCTTTCAGACAACCGCTCAAAGAGTGCAGAAAAGGCATTCGGAGCCGTTACAAAGAAGCACGCGGTAGATGCACCGGTAAATGTAAAGAGCATCGCTGAGGACTGGGAAGGTTTCCAGGAACTCGTTGCCGCTTCCGATATGGAAGACAAGAATCTCATCATCAGGGTTCTTTCAATGTACAGCGACCCTGCAGTCCGTGAGAAGGAGATCAGAAACCTCTCTGCAGTATATAAGACTCTCGCCCAGGAAGTTCTTCCTGAGCTCCGCCGCGCAAGATTCATCGCAAACGTAGAGTTCACAAACTACACCAGCGAAGAGCTTCTCGAGCTCATCGACAGCAACATCGACATCCTTGACGAGGAAGCTCTCCTTCGCGCTGCAACTCTCGTAGAAGACAACGAAGGCAAGCTCGCCATCTATAGAAAGGCTGTGGACAAGTACGACAGCCAGAGGGCACAGTACAACATCGCCGTGACATACATCAACATGAACGAACTCGGAAGAGCAAAGAACGCGCTTTCAAAGGTTGCTGAAGACGGTGACGTATACAACGCTCTCGGAGTGATCGCCCTTCGTGAAGACGACATCAACGCAGCAGCAGAATACTTCGCATACGCAAACAGCAAGGCCGGTGTAGAGAATGCAGCTATCATCGACATCATCGATGGAGAATATGAAGCGGCAGCTCAGAAGCTTGCTGACACCAAGAGCTTCAATGCAGCGCTTGCACAGCTCCTCATCGGAAACAACATCCCTGCAGCTGCATTCGAGCAGGACTGCGAGAAGTCAGCATATCTCCGTGCAGTAGCGGCAGCCCGCATGGGTAAGACCGAAAAGGTGAAGGCTGAGCTTGAAAAGGCGTCAAAGAACGAGAAGCTCGCTGCAAAGGCAGCCAAGGACGTTGAGTTCGCACAGTTCAGGTAACAAGAACTGACCGTCATTTACGAAGTTCCTTTACAATAGAGAACACACGGACAGCAGCCCATGCCATGAGGATTATATAGAGACCCAGATACATTTTCGACATCTGGGTCTCTATTCCTGTACGTATATGAAGAACCATAAACACGGTCAGCGTCACGAAAGCCAGTACCATTACCGCAAGATGAAATATCTTCATTATCTTGTTTCCCATACTATATGTGTTTTGTTTTGAGCACGTAAAGATAGGAAAATTTATTTGTTCTTCATTTCCTCTTCGACAGTCGGAGCGGATTCCTTGTACTTGAACCTGCGGATCTTCTGGGTTGCGGTCTTCTCGAACGGCTCCTTCATGACCTCTACAGAGCTGACCTGTGACGATCTGTTCACACTTCTGTTGGTTATGCTGAGAATCTTCTTTTTCCAGCTGTCGAGTTTCTCATACAGTTTGTCTTCGCTTTCGTTGTCCCAATCAATGTAGTTATCCATCGGCTGGACAAGAGCCACCAGACGTCCGTCGCGTTCCACGACGATAGACTCGCTCACGCCTTCTACATTATTCAGTACATTCTCTATCTCCTCCGGATAGATATTCTCTCCGGAAGGTCCCAGAATCATATTGCTGTTGCGGCCTTTGATGTAGAAACGACCTTTCTCATCCTGCACGGCGATATCGCTGGTACGGAACCAGCCGTCTTCCGTGAAGACGCTCCTGGTTCTTTCCGGATCCTTGTAATATCCGAGCATGACATTCGGACCTTTGGCGACGATCTCTCCCTCTCCGGTCTCCGGATTCACATTATGGAGCTTGAGCTGGACATTATACACCGGGTATCCCATGACTCCGACACCTCTCCATCCGTGCATCGCATAACCGAGCAGCGGAGCGGTCTCGGTCAGGCCATAGCCGATTGCGTAAGGGAACTTCGCCTTGAGAAGGAAGGATTCCACTTCCGGATCAAGCTTGGCACCGCCGATTCCGTAGAATGTGACACAGCCTCCGAATGTCTTCTTAAGCTTCATTCCGATGATTCGGCACATAAGCCCGTTCATATGCTCGTTCATCCATGTCAGCGTACGACTCTTCTGTATTGTCGGCAGGACACTGCCTTTGTATACCTTCTCGATGATCATAGGCACAGTGAGCATGGTCGTCGGCTTGACGATCTTCATCGCTTTCATCAGAAGAGATGCTACAGGCGGTTTAGGAAGGTAGTAGACAGTAGATCCTGTGTACATAGGATAGAGCATTCCGAGAGTCATCTCAAGGGTATGCGACATCGGAAGTATCGACAGCCATCTGTCCTTTTCATCCCTCTTGCATGAATGGTAACATGTAATCACATTGGAAGTGAGGTTCCTATGACTCAGCACAACTCCTTTTGCACTTCCGGTAGTGCCTGATGTATAGATGATTGTAGCGATATCCTCCGGGGTAGGAGTCGAAGTCCTTCCGTCACAGGTGAACTTTTCGTCATCGGCCTTGATGACTTCGAAAGTATCCATCTCCACGACCAGGGTCATCCTGTCCATTATATCCTGACTTATCTTTCCTGCAAGTCTTTTGGAGACAAAGATCACCTTGCTCTCGGAATGATTGATTATGTTGGTGACTTCATTTTCGGAGCTGTCAGGAAGAATAGGGATCGAGATCCTGCCGAAAGAAACGGTTGCGAAAAAGGCCACCGACCAGTTCGGCATACTCTGGGAAAGTATGGCAACCTTGTCCGAGGCACCTATTCCATATTGGGTAAGCAATTTGGATATATTGTCACAACTTGTCTTGAAAGAGCCGTATGTATAGCCGCCTTCCTTGGTGTCATACCACTGCGTATACTGCTTCTTCGAATAAACCGTAGTGGCATATTCATATAGTTTCGCGAGGGTGTCGACATATTTCTCCCTCATCTTCTTCATTCTTTTGTAAACCTGTAACATCGTCTGATCATTTAGTGGATGATTTCTTGACCTTTCCGATACAATAGGCCAGAATTGTCAGTGCTATCATTGTAAACATAGCCATTATAAAGTAATGTAATATCATAATGTGATTTTGATTTCAGCCACAAAATTACTCCGGCTCCGGGGAAGGTCAATAATTATGTCATAGGGACAAACAGATAGTGGGAAATGACAGCATTTAGGGATAAAACCGCATATTTAGGGATGTTTGACAAAATGTTTATATATTTGTCCCTACAAAAACAGAGGTAAAATGAATAAGGCAATCAACAAGATAATATCGGGAGCGGGTACAATAATCCACTCGCTGGTCATCCCGTTGTTCGTCCTGGTCTTCACGATATATTACAAGCCTGCCGGACCATACGAATTCCTCAACATGGACAACGCATCGTACGGATTCAACGTAACCATGCTGTTCTGCATCATCCTGGTCTCGCTTTCAATAACAAGAGGATGGCTGTATCTGATAGGCAAGTACAAAGGTCTGTCGGCTATGATCTATATATTATGGTGCGCTGCCGAAATACTTGTAGCATCCTTGTTCTGTTCTCTGTACATTGTACTTATGTCCAAGGAGACTCTTCCTTTCTTTGAAGTTGCAGGTTCGGCATATATATACCTTCTTGCTACAGTAATTTATCCATATGGATTCCTCAGCCTGGGCTTCGAACTGTACTCACGGAACAAGGAAGGTGAAAACCCGGTCGATGAAAATTCCCTTATCCGTTTTTATGACGAATACAAGAAGCTGCGCTTCGTGATTGCTCCTGAAGCGGTCATCTACATCAAATCTGAAGAAAACTACGTACAGATCCACTACCTTGACAGGAATCGTATAAAGAAATTCATCCTGCGTTCTTCGATGAGAGCTCTTGAGGAAGACCTTTCCAAACACGGTCTTGTGCGTTGCCACAGGTCATACTTCATCAATCCGCCTTTCATACGGATTGTACACAGAGATGATTCGGGACAGATTGTCGCCAGATTGAAGCAGGAAGGATCGGAAAGCATACCGATCTCGCGTAAATATCAGGACGAGATATCAAGGCTGCTATAATTCAGAGACTACATAAAAAAGAAAGAGACTTCGCCGCTCACGCGGGGAGGCCTCAATAACCACATAATTAATAACACTAAAACTAATAACCGGGTGCAAAGGTAGGGAGATTTTCACACCCGTCAATAGTTTCAGTGTTAAATAATTGTTAATTACGACTCAAGGCAGTTCAAGAAGCGGATCAGAAGGTAAATCCGGCAGCATATTCGAGACAGTACGACCTGTCGAAGTGGTGCGCTCTCATTGAAAATCCCAAGAACATCTGTCCGTAATCGAACGAAGGCAGATGGTAACGGAATCCTATACGCTGGAAGGTCTTGCCGATATCTTCCACCAGACCGGTCTTCTTGAATGTATACAGACCCAGAGCTAAATTTACCGAAAAATTCGAATAGTGCAGATTCTGGACCACATGTACGGAAGTATAATAAGGAGAATAACCTTTCGAATCCTCCATTCCGGCAAGCTGCAGATCGATCTCCCTATGTATGTTCTCTGCATAATTTCCCTCAATACCTAGACCTGTCGAAAGTGTCCTGCAGTATCTCCACTCAACCTCAGCGCCTACTATCGCTCTGAGGCGGAAGTTGACAGGATAGGCTTCAGGACCCTTGGCAATCAGCTCCCAGTCACAGCTATGGCCACCGAAGGCTGTATACACGTTCCATTTCAGACCTTTCGGGAAATCCGGTTTCTCCAATGCAATCCTCTTGTCTGTCTCCTGAGGCGCCAGATAGTATTTTAGTTTTGCTCCTACTGCAGCCTGATTTGTTCCCCAGTTCGGTGATTTTATCATTCCGTTTGAGTGATGGACAAGATAACCGGTCATAGCCAACTCCCACTGAGGCAGGAAACGAAACGAAGCTTCAATTCCTCCAGCCAGATTAGCCAACACCTTCGAACCTATGAATCTGTTGACCAGATTACGTTGAGGATTATATTTTTCAGTTGTAAAAGAAACACCCAGTTCCAGAACAGGACCAATGGAAAAGATTCCGGCTCTCAATACATCCAATTCTGTAGCAAGGTAGAAGTTATAGAAGTCTCCAAAGTGAGCACCGGGCTTTTCCTTCAGAAAACCTGTATTGTCGTACGAGAAGCCTAAGGAAATACTTGGATAGTTATATGCATTGGACCACCAGCTACTGTCTGATGGATGGGTATCAAAACCGACCTGAACCCCGGCAAGAACAGATCCATAACTATCCAACAGATTGTTATACATATTGGAATCGTATATCATATGCTGATAACGACTATGGACAGAAACATTCAGATGGTCCTTATCGAACATGGAGGCCCTGGTCCTGGAAAAGACAGGGGACGAAACAAGCAAGGCAATAACTATGAAAGTTAACCTTTTCATTATTTATCGGTTTAGGTTACGGTTACGTGGTTTCAGTACACAAATCTAACAAATTTTCATGAAACCGGCACTATTCTCTCAAATGGATTTGTAACTTTACAGAAACATCTGGATTTATTTTGAAAGCATGGTCGGCAGAGAAAAAGAAATAAGGAGAATAACGGTAATCGGAGCCATAGTAAACATCATCCTTACCGTGTTCAAGATAATAGCCGGGATATTTGGACGAAGCGCCGCCATGGTTGCCGATGGTATCCACTCCCTTTCCGACCTGCTGAGTGATATTGTAGTCATAGTCTTCACACACATATCATCAAAGGAAAAAGACAGGAACCATTCGTTTGGCCACGGTAAATTCGAGACCCTTGCAACTCTCATCGTAAGTGTAATATTAGTTGCAGTCGGAGCCAGGCTGATGACCAATGGAGTAAAATACATTATCAGCATCCTGAATGGAAACACATTCCCTTCTCCCGGAAGCATTGCTTTGTGGGCAGCTGCCATATCCATCATATTAAAGGAAGTCCTGTATCATGTCACAATACATACAGCAAGAAAAGTCAACAGTCCTGTTTTGTCAGCCAATGCCTGGCATCACAGAAGCGATGCATTTTCATCCATAGGAGCACTCGTCGGCATTGGTGGAGCAATGATTCTTGGTGAAAGATGGACAATACTCGACCCTATTGCATCATGCTGCATCAGTATTGCAATCATTGTAGTTGCAGTCAGAATGGCTGCACCTTGTCTGGCGGAACTCCTTGAGACATCTTTACCGGATGAGACAGAACAAGAGATAATGGCTACAGCCATCTCTATTCAAGGTGTAGAAAACATACACGAACTGAAGACCCGCCGCAACGGTATTTCATACATAATAGATGCTCACATTGTAGTCAACCCACATATTTCAGTTACGGTAGCACACAACATCGCAACCGATGTAGAAAATGCCCTACGTGCAAAATACGGCAACGAGACTCAGATCAACATCCACATAGAACCTGATAAGGAATCACTATAGCAACTTCGTCGATGACGAACCCAGGGGTTCTCATCCCTCTCACTAACACAAAAAAGGAAGTCTTGCGACTTCCTTTTTTGCGGTGAGAGCGGGATTCGAACCCGCGGTACGGTTACCCGTACGTCAGTTTAGCAAACTGGTGGTTTCAGCCACTCACCCATCTCACCAAAACTGACCCGTTCTCATTAACGGGATTGCAAAGATATAAATAAATTTGGTGAAACGCCAAATAAATATTTAAAATATGGATTTTTCAAAATTTTGCTCATATTGTACCGGATCACTTAATATATTGACAATTAAAGGATTACAATATTTACGGTAGGTAAAAACAACGACCTTAAAACCTACAACTTATTGAACAACAATATTTTAGGTATCCACCAACCTGACCAATCAAGATAGAAAGTACTCACCTTAAGACAAACCTTATCGGATTTTCGTCACAAAAATCGCAGGATTCGTCACCTTTTTCTTTTCTTTATCATGAAATGGATTCGTTTATATGATATTTGGAGTAAAAAATGAAAAGAAGATTCTCTCCAGACAGCACCATGCATGTCTACCAAAGATCAATGTCCGGATTCAACATCTTTTACTCGCTTGATGACTTTCTTGTATTCTACACCATTGTTGCAGTGCAGGCTCGGAAATATGGAATAACATTATTGGGACTATGTCTGATGATCGACCATATACATCTTCTGATGTCTGCCACAACATTGTCTGCAATGAGCAGATTCATATCTTCATACACTTCAATCTTCGTAAGGGAATTCAACCAAAGGACTGGAAGGAAAGGTCCTTTATTCAAGTCCGCATATGGCAGCGCAGTAAAACAGGAACTTAAGAAAATACGCTCCGCTATAGCATACCTGTTCAACAATCCTGTCGAAAAGCTGCTTTGCTCAAGAGCGGAAGCTTACAGGTGGAACTTTCTGGCATACCATATGTCGGCGAATCCATTTTCAAAACCGATCGGATCTCCTTCACGAAAACTCAAGATGTCAATGAAAATAGTTGACGAATCAGTCAAAAACTGCAGATATTTGAAATATGCCTTGATTGAAACCATCTACAAAGGACTGGACCACAACGAAAAGGAGTATCTTACAGATTACATTATATGCGCTTATTTCCCTTTTGACAGTAGCAGACTTATCAGTCATTTCAGATCCTATGAAGACATGATCACCGCCATCAATTCCAACACCGGAAACGAGTACGAAATATCTGAAAGACATTATTGCAAGAGCGACACTGCCTATCGTGAAATCATAAATTGCTTAAGAAAACATGGCATACAAGACATGAAAGACTGTATAACCTTTCCGATTGAAAAGAAGATCCACTATACCGGGATCCTGAAAACAAAAACATCCGCATCCTATACACAGATACGGAAATTCCTACATATTCCTAAGGAAAAGCAAAATACCTAAACATTTATTATTCAGTTAATTACACAAACAAGGGTCGGCAAAAACACCGACCCTAAAACATATAACTAATTAATATACAATTAATTAAGTACCCTTACAGTTCATACTCAGGAAGCACATCAAGGTCTGGGGTCTCGTAGTTTGTAATGTTGATCCTGACTTTACTGAGTTCCTCAAAGGTATACTGAGGAGCGCTGCAGTCTTCCGGTATAGGCATGTTAGAGAATGTCTGGAAATATACCATCGTAGCATCTCTCCACCAGAGTGCGTCCTTTGCCTGACGAATGAGCTTGACATTGACTTCATTCCATCTCTGCTCGTCCACGAACTTGCGGACATCCGCCCATGTATCTATGTAT
Source organism: Bacteroidales bacterium (assembly GCA_017549505.1). Taxonomy (GTDB): domain Bacteria; phylum Bacteroidota; class Bacteroidia; order Bacteroidales; family UBA932; genus Cryptobacteroides. The sequence continues at coordinate 42,406 of JAFYUS010000063.1, forward strand.
CCTGCAGCTGCATCGATTCCCTGCTGGAATGTATGGCACAATGTATCCCAAAGTGTTTCTCCGGACTTCATCTTGTAGTCCCATGGCAGGTGGTGGAACCAGAGGATGAGTTCTTCCGGACAAGTCTCAAGATTTCCATACAGCGATGCAAGAGGCTCATGGTATTGTCCTACATTTCCGCTTCCGTTCATGGTGCGGTCGAATCCGACTCCGTCGGGACCGGCCTTATGGTAGTACTTCGGTGACCAGTCAGGACGTATGCTGCCTTCCCATGGACCCGGACCATAATGTCCCTCCGACGAGAATGTATGGTGCAGACCCATCGGCATTTCATAACGTACAGTGTTCTCTCTCGACTCGAGCATCAACGCCTTGATAGGATCTACAAAGTCCTTGTCATCAGTAAAGGTCTGCTTTATCCATTCGTCTGCTATGTCTTCAGATGAAAGTTCTGGATCCCACGCCATACGTCCGAAGGCGTACCAGTTAGCCTGGGCGAAGTGGTGGCCACACCAGTTGGTGCTGTCTCCGATATTTGCAACTCCGGCAATCGCATTAAGCGGACGGCCATGAAGTTTTCCTGTCGTGATATCACGGACAGTCGACCCCTCTCCTTTCTGATATGTATCTGCATCAAGACATTCCTTCCACATAGGGTGAAGATATACGAGATGGTTCGAATGGCCGAGATATTCCTGGGTAATCTGCATTTCAGCCATCACAGTCGTGTTCTCAAGCTGTCCGAAGAGCGGGCTGAAAGGTTCGCGCGGCTGGAAGTCGATCGGTCCGTTCTTGATCTGGACAATCACATTGTCATCGAACTTTCCGTCGAAAGGTACGAATTCAAGGCTTGCCTGCATAGCTCTGTCAGGAGCCTGCGGATCATAGACGAATGCACGCCACATCACGATACCGCCGAAAGGCTTGACAGCCTTGGCCAGCATATTCGCTCCGTCTGCATGGGTACGGCCGTAATCCTGAGGACCGGACTGACCTTCAGAGTTTGCCTTTACAAGGAAGCCTCCGAAGTCCGGTATGACTGAATAAATCTCAGCCGCCTTTTTGTTCCACCATTCCGCAACGTCCTTGTCAAGAGGATCGGATGTCTTGAGGCCTCCGATATGCTTAGGTGATGCGAAGTTGATGGAAAGGAAGACCTTGAGTCCGTATGGTCGGAAGATATCTGCGAGGACCTTGACTTTCTGCAGATATTCAGGCGTCAGTATCACAGGGTCTGCATTAACGTTGTTGAGGACAGTGCAGTTGATGCCGAGTGATGCATTCGCTCTTGCATATTCTTCATATACAGGGAGTACTGTCTCAGGAAGAGTTTCCCATTTCCAGAGGGACTGTCCGGCATAACCGCGTTCCACGGTAAGATCCGGGTTGTCCCAATGGTTCAATACACGGTACTGGTATGCAGGGACTTCTGTAACTGTACCTTCTTTAAGAACCTTACCGGTCTCCTGTCTGCGCAGAAGGTCGTATGTTCCATACAATATACCTGTTTCTGTATTTGCATCAACAGCAACTGCATCCTTTCCAAAGACCAGGCGATAGCCCTCCGGTCCGAGAACATCATCCTTGGTCTCAAGCACATTGAACAGGACAGCCTGTTCTCCATGCCAATACTCCCTGACCTCGTTTGCCGCGATGGCCATTGTCGTCTTTTCCTCGGAAAGATTCATGCCATCCTGGTCCATAGAGTAGAACCACAGCTGGTGGCCATCATTGCATTCAGGCTTTGCTGTACCATTGCATGAAGCCAGTACTGCTGTCATTGACGCTAAAAGCAGAATTTTGAAGAGTCTCATGATATCGGTTATTGTTTATTATGGTTATTTCACAAAAATATTGATATTTATCGACCTGTGCAAGTCAGTTGAGAGATAAAAATATTATCTTTGTTGTTCTTGTGTATTAATCTGAAAGATATGGGATTTGTAATCACTCTTATACTTGTAGGACTCGTCCTCGTTTTTGCAGAGATTCTTCTTATTCCGGGAGTCGGCATTGCCGGAGTATTGGGCATTCTTTCATTAGGAGGCTCATGCTATTACGCATTTGCCCAGATGAGTACGACGGCAGGAGTCATCGTCACATCTGTCAATATAGTTCTGATTGTGGCTCTTACAGTCTGGGTACTCAGGGCAAAGACATGGAAGAAGATGACTCTTGAGACAAACATCGAGTCAAAGGCAGTATCTTCGGAATCAGCTGTGCTGGCAGTCGGCGACAGAGGAAAGACAATAACAAGGCTGGCGCCTATGGGAACAGTCCGTTTCGGAGAGAATGCCGTCGAAGTGAAGGCGCTTGAAGGACTCGTGGATCCGGGAACCGACGTAGAGGTTGTCCTCATTGAAGACAACAGGATATATGTAAGACCTTTGTTTTAACAGAAATTTCTAAATTCATATCTATATGGACGCAATGATTATCGTATGGATCGCGGTCGCAATAGTCGGCCTCGTGATCTTCCTCTGGTTCTTCCCTGTAACCTTGTGGTTCCAGGCATTGATTTCCGGAGTCCGCATCTCCCTCATCCAGCTCGTGCTCATGCGTTGGAGAGGAGTTTCTCCGAACACAATCGTGATGGCGATGGTGACCGGAACCAAGGCAGGACTTACCCTTTATGCAAACGAGCTTGAAGCCCACTATCTTGCAAAAGGTAATGTACCTAAAGTGGTGAATGCCCTGATCTCCGCAGACAAGGCCAACATCTCCCTTGACTTCAAGATGGCAGCTGCCATCGATCTTGCAGGTCGCGACGTATTCGAGGCCGTACAGATGTCGGTAAACCCTAAGGTCATCAACACCCCTCCTGTAACAGCAGTTGCAAAGGACGGTATCCAGCTTATCGCAAAGGCTCGAGTGACCGTACGCGCAAACATCAAGCAGCTCGTCGGAGGTGCCGGAGAAGAGACAGTTCTCGCACGTGTCGGCGAGGGTATCGTATCGTCGATCGGTTCGGCAGAGAGCCACAAGCTTGTGCTCGAGAATCCTGACAGCATCTCAAAGGTGGTCCTCAACAAGGGACTTGATGCAGGAACAGCATTCGAGATCCTCTCTATCGACATCGCAGACATCGACATCGGAAAGAACATCGGTGCAGTCCTCCAGATGGACCAGGCAGAGGCCGACAAGAACATCGCCCAGGCCCGCGCGGAGGAACGCCGCGCGATGGCGGTAGCCCTCGAACAGGAAATGAAGGCAAAGGCTCAGGAAGCGCGTGCACGCGTGATCGAAGCCGAGGCTGAAGTACCTCTCGCTATGGCTGAAGCATTCCGCAACGGCAATCTCGGCATCATGGACTACTACAAGATGAAGAACATCCAGGCTGACACTGAAATGCGCGAGAATATCGCCAAGCAGTAATCCGCCTTGCAACAGATAACATTTTATCAATCAATACTTTACAAAAACTGCGTGCCGCCAATGGGGAGCACGCAGTTTTTGTATAATATTGTTATTCAATTGGTTACAGAATACGCTTATTGAGGGATTTCCACACATGAGGCTGAAGAGGTGCCCATGGCACGGATGAAACCGGCCAGATTTTCTGCAACTTCCTTGTCAGCGAACGGTCCGATGACATAGACCTTCGTACCGTCCGGATTCTCTACACGGGCCAGATCCTTGCCAGGAGCCTGCTGACGGATGCCCCCTGCAATGGTCATATCAAGCTCACCTGTACCGGTATCGATCCTGACTTCGTAGAACGACGGCTTCTTATTGAGTTCAGTCTCAAGAGCCCTGGCCTTTGAGACAGTAAGCTCCTTGCCATCATTGAATGCCACGATGAATGCATTTCTGAATCCGACTCTCTTGACTGAATTAAGATTGGCAAGGACGTCAGCATATGTACGGAATACTCCTACCCTGTAGGTATATCTGCCGTTTGAACTCCTGCTCTCGAAAACCGGACTTAATCCCTTGAGTTTAGCAACTGTCGTCTGAGTTGTTGAATTGAACATCTGTATCTGATAGACAAGACCTTCCGGCAATGTATTATCCTCCGCAAACTGACCTTCCTCAAGAATCTTGAACGAGTAGTCAAATTCCGGCTCCGGATCCATCATATTCAAGGCAAGAGGTTCACCGAAATCCATCTTCGTGAAGACATAATCAACATTCTTGCTTACGATTTCCCGGTCTGCCTCAGCAAGAAGCTTGTCCGGATCTATCACGACTCCGCTGAAAAGGAACTCCATCTCTATCTCCTGAAGGATTCTGGACGCACGATCAAGCGAATCGCGTAAAGCTATAAGGGCAAGCTCACCATCAAGGACAGCTTCCTCATCATTATCGAAGCGCGCTTCCTCCACTTCCGTTCCAAGACGGTCTATAGAATCACGGAGGTGACGCACTTCAGACATCTTCAGCATATATCTGCGGGTATCCACATTTTCAGGAATATCTGTCTCGACAGCAGTCTCCTTATTATCTGAACGCATGGTCGCAGGATCAAGCGACGCGATTGCACGCAGTTCTTCCGGATCATCCACTGCACGTCTCACCGGCATGTCGTCATACGCCAGCACATAGACCCATACACTGTCCTTCGAACAATCCCTGTTCGAAGCGAAGACAGAATATCTGCCATCTTCGGTATTCACATACAGAAAGTCGTCAGCCGGAGAAGAGTATGGGAATCCCATATTTACAGGAACAGACCAGTCACCAGTGCCCTCATCCCACTCCGATACATAAATATCATAACCGCCGACTCCATAAAGACCGGCAGAAGAGAAGAACATTTTCTTTCCATCGGGAGAAAGCATCGGATATATTTCATCCGAAGCGGATGTCATGTGTTCATTAAGAAGCGTCGGCACTGACCATATGGTATCCTGATAGACAGAATGATATATATTCCTTATACCTGCCTTGTCTACTGCAGACCAGTAGATATCGTTCTTTCCGTCAATGACGTATGAAGCCTTTGAGAATTCATGAGGGATGCTGTCCAGTTGGGACGGAACTGCCCTCCATGCCCCTTCAGCCAAAGGATAATAGAGGAAGAACTCGCTCGTCGGGAACTTATGCCTTGCCACGACGTCAGGCACATACACGAAATCCATCATGCTTATACCGTTCTCCGCCATCAGAAGGCGGTCGCTGATATCAAGTTTCAGAAGAGAATCGTCAGCCGTCAGAAGAGAGTCTGCAAACATTGCAGACGCGGCCAGATATGCTTCGGAAGCGGCCTTGAAGCTGTACTGCTCACGCAGGGAATCACCACGCTGCATCTCTTTCAAAGCCTTTGCCGTCTGCGCGGGAAGACACACCGTATGCAGAAGCACTGCTAAAAATATGAATATATATCCGACCTGTTTCATTTTCATCCTACAAAAATAGCAAATAATTACATAAAAAGACGATAAAACAATGTAGTTTCTTCATTTATAAGAAAAAAATCGTAAATTTGTGCCCTATTTTGCAATACGTATGCGTAACCGCATGCCCAAACGCAGAAAAGAGACAATAAATATCATTAAAACAATAAAATCATTATGCAAAGTAAAGGTGCAATCAGATTTGTAGCGATCCTGCTCATGCTCGCATCTATCTGGCAGCTCTCATTCACTCTTGTTACAAACAGACAGGAGAGCAAGGCAGAGAAGTATGCAGAGGCTAAGGCAGAGGCTGCAATGCAGACAGCCGCTTTCGGCAAGGTAGCCGAGGGTGACAGAGCCTTCTACCTCGATTCCATCAGAAAGGACGAGAACAGAAGGTACATCGATTCTATCTCATCAGAGAAGATCTATTTCGGATACACTTACAAGGACGTAAAGGCAAAGGCTATCAACCTTGGTCTCGACCTTAAGGGTGGTATGAACGTAATGCTTCAGGTGCAGCTCAAGGACCTCGTGAAGGCTCTTGCAGGCGGCAACGAGGCTCCGGAGTTCACACAGGCTCTCGCACTCGCACAGGAGCGCAGCGTAAACTCACGTCAGGACTTCATCACCCTTTTCGCTGAGGCTTGGGAGGAGACTTCAAACGGAATGCCTCTCGCACAGATCTTCGGTACATACGAAATGAGGGACAAGATCGGCCCTGAGTCTACAGACGCAGAGGTTATCGAGGTAATCAGAGGTGAGTCAGAGAGCGCAATCTCCAACTCATTCAACGTCCTCAGAAACCGTATCGACCGTTTCGGTGTGACACAGCCAAACATCCAGAAGCTCGGTAACAGCGGACGTATCCTCGTGGAACTCCCAGGCGTGAAAGAGCCTGAGCGTGTAAGAAAGCTCCTCCAGGGAACTGCATCACTCGAGTTCTGGGCAACATACGACAACGCTGAGATCGAGATGTACCTCGCTGAGGCTAACGCCACTCTCGCAAACCTCCTCGCTGACACTGACGAGGTTGCAGCAGAGGAAACTGCAGCCGAGGGAGAGGATCTTCTCGCACAGGAGCTCCAGCAGGCAGAGAACGATGCAGCGGCAGATGCTGCTTACAGAAAGCAGAACCCTCTCTTCTCTGTACTCCAGCCTTCAGGCGCAAGAGGATATGCATGCATCGGTTACGCACACTATGCTGATACAGCTCTCGTGAACAAGTATCTCGCTATGCCACAGGTAAAGCAGATGTTCCCACCTGAATTCAAGGCAATGTGGTCTGTAAAGGCTTCTGCAATGGACCCTAACCAGAACATCTTCGAGCTCGTAGCAATCAAGGCGACTTCACGTGACGGAAAGGCACCTCTCGACGGTGGCGTAGTTACAGACGCACGCGTACAGTATGGTAATACAGGCGGAAACCCAGAGGTTTCAATGTCTATGAACGCTGAAGGTGCAAACATCTGGGCACGCATGACCAAGGAGAACATCGGAAAGCAGATCGCCATCGTTCTCGACGGAATGGTTTACTCATATCCTACTGTAAACGGTGAGATCTCTGGCGGTAGCTCACAGATCACAGGTAACTTCACCCTCGAAGAGGCTGAGGACCTTGCAAACGTACTCAAGTCAGGTAAGCTCCCTGCACCTGCAACCATCATCCAGGAGCAGGTTGTAGGACCTTCACTCGGAGCAGAGTCAATCAACGCAGGTCTCATCTCGTTCATCATCGCATTCGTACTTGTACTCCTTTATATGATACTCTTCTATCAGGGTGCAGGTCTCGTTGCTGACGTAGCACTTCTTTGCAACGTCGTGCTCCTCTTCGGAACACTCGTTTCATTCGGTGCTGTCCTCACACTCCCTGGTATCGCCGGTCTCGTATTGACCCTCGGTATGGCAGTGGACGCTAACGTGATCATCTATGAGCGTATCAAGGAAGAGCTTCGCGCAGGCAAGGGTCTGAGCAAGGCGATCGCTGACGGTTATTCAAACGCTTACTCAGCTATCATCGACGGTCAGTTCACTACATTCCTTACCGGTGTCGTTCTCTTCATGTTCGGTTCAGGTCCTGTACAGGGATTCGCAACAACCCTCATCATCGGTATCATCACTTCTGTCCTTACATCAGTATTCATCACAAGAATCATCTTCGATGACAGAGTGACCAAGGGTAAGAACATCACATTCGACAACAAGCTTACAAGAAACTTCCTCCAGAATACAAAGGTTGACTTCATCGGAAAGAAGAAGATCGCATACATCGTTTCAGGAGCACTCATCCTCATCTCACTTGTATCTATCTTCACAAAGGGCTTCACATACGGTGTAGACTTCACCGGTGGACGTACTTATGTAGTAAGATTCGACAAGCCTGTAACAGCTGAGGAAGTACGTGCTGCAGCAATCGTTGAGTTCGACGGCGCAGTTGAAGTAAAGCAGTTCGGTGGCGAGAGCCAGATGAAGATCACTACCCAGTACCTCGTTGAGAACGAGTCAACAGAGGCTGACGCTGAGGTAGAGGCAAAACTTTACAACGCACTCAAGGGCTTCTTCGCAAGCGAGCTCACTTTCGCAGAGTTCACATCAACTCTTGACAACCCTAACGGTATCATCAGCTCTGATAAGGTAGGTCCTACCATCGCGAACGACATCACAAGAAACGCAATCATCGCTGTGATCATCGCTCTCTTCGTGATCTTCGCATACATCGCTGTACGATTCAAGGGTTGGACATGGGGTCTCGGTGGTGTTGTAGGTCTTGCACACACAGCACTCATCGTGATCGGATTCTTCTC
>JAFYUS010000064.1 GCA_017549505.1 Bacteroidales bacterium
AGAGAATCCGGATAAGATTCTGGAAGACCTCAAGAGTGAGATAGAAACTAATGTCAGAGTCAATAATAAGACCCGGATATATTGCATCAGAAAGATAGGGGAGAAGATTAAAGGTAGTTTTCTATTTGGGTCTAGAAAAGGTAATCCTTGGGAAGGCTATGGAGATGTAGATAAAGGAGTAGAGGATGGCGAATAGGATATTAGTTGATACCGGATTCTGGTATGCTGTATTTGATAAAAGGGATTGCCATAAGGCGGATGCAGAGTGTCTTGTCGCAAAGTATTTTGATAAGTCTGCCTATGAGATAGTTGTTCCTTTTCCAACTATGTATGAGTTGTTGAGGACGAGGTTTGTAAAGAATAAGGAGGCACTAGAAGAAATCAGACAGATGTTCCAGAGCGGACGTATAACGCGATTAGATGATGATGCTTATAGATTGGAGGCATTGGAACTTACCTTGCTTGAGTCAAAAAGAAATATAAGTCTTGTGGATAATATTATAAGGCTGATGCTCGATGATAAGAGTGTAGGAGCTAAAGGCCTGATTACATTTAATGTCGGTGATTTTCAGGATGTCTGTCATAAAAATAGTATTGATATCCTTTTTTAGAGAAATACAGTATTGAACCGGTGGAAATTAGCCACCGGTTCATGTGCTTTATCCAGGTTGTTCTCTTCATGAACCACCGGATTCGAAGAGATGTACGTGGTTCAGTTAACTTCACTTCGCTTCACCTCCCTTGACCTTGGCTAGTTTGACTTGGGGTGGTAAATTATCCAAATTAATTTAGTTAAATGGGACAAAAAGCCTATCTTTGTATGTTTTAGAAAATTACTGACATGCCAAAGATATCTCAGCGCGGCAAAGAGATGCCGTCATCACCGATTCGAAGACTTGCTCCGCTTGCTAATGAGGCGAAGGCGAGGGGAGTGAAGGTTTACCATCTTAATATCGGACAGCCGGATCTTCCGACTCCGCAGAAGGCGTTAGATGCGCTTAAGAATATTGATCGTAATATACTTGAATATAGCCCTTCGCAGGGTTTCCTCTCGCTTCGTGAGAAGCTTCAGGCTTATTATCGTAAGTTCCGTATCGAATTGTCTGTCAATGATATCATCGTTACGAGCGGTGGTTCGGAGGCGGTGCTTTTTGCATTCCTTGCCTGCTTGAATCCTGGCGATGAGATCATCGTTCCGGAACCGGCTTATGCAAACTATATGGCTTTCGCGGTTTCTGCGGGAGCTGTGATCAAGACAGTTACTTCGACTATAGATACCGGTTTCGCTCTTCCTCCAGTAGAGAAGTTTGAGGAACTGATTACCGAGCGTACCAAGGCTATCCTTATCTGTAACCCTAACAACCCTACAGGTTATCTTTACAGCCGTGCGGAGATGAACCAGATCCGTGACCTTGTGATGAAGTATGACCTTTATCTTTTCTCGGATGAGGTTTACCGTGAGTTCATCTATACGGGTTCACCATACATTTCGGCTCTTAATCTTGATGGAATCGAGAATAATGTGGTGCTGGTGGATTCGGTGTCGAAGCGTTATTCGGAGTGCGGTATCCGCATCGGTGCGCTCGTTACCCGTAATGCAGATGTGCGTAGGGCTGTCATGAAGTTCTGCCAGGCGCGTCTGTCGCCGCCGCTTCTGGGTCAGATCGTGGCCGAGGAGTCAATCGAGGGTACAGAGGAATATGCGGCTGACGTTTACGAAGAGTACGTTGAGCGCAGGAAGTGCCTCGTGGATGGTCTCAACAGGATCGAGGGCGTATATTCGCCGATTCCGATGGGTGCATTCTACACTGTGGCAAGCCTGCCGGTCGACGATGCGGACAAGTTCTGCGAGTGGTGTCTTAGCGATTTCAATTATGAGGGCGAGACTGTAATGATGGCTCCTGCCAGCGGATTCTATTCGACTCCGGGCATGGGACGTAACGAGGTACGTATCGCATACGTCCTTAAGAAGGAGGATCTGCAGCGCGCACTTTTCATCCTTGAAAAGGCGCTGGAGGCATATAACAAGAAATAATTTAAAGTTCAAAATATGAAGATAGCAGTAGCGGGAACAGGATATGTAGGTCTTTCGATGGCCACCCTCCTTGCCCAGAAACACACAGTTACAGCCGTAGACATCATCCCGGCGAAGGTGGAGATGATCAACAATCGTAAGTCTCCGATCCAGGATGAGTACATCGAGAAGTATTTTGCAGAGAAGGAGCTTGACCTTACTGCGACTCTCGATGCTGAGGCGGCTTACAAGGATGCGGAGTTTGTGATTATTGCGGCTCCGACAAATTATGATGCAAAGAAGAATTTCTTCGATACTTCAGCTGTCGAGGCAGTGATAGACAAGGTGCTTGCGGTGAATCCGGATGCAGTCATGGTCATCAAGTCGACCATCCCTGTAGGATATTGCCGCTCGCTTTATGTAAAATATGCCCTCCGTTTCGCTTACGACGAGCATCTCCGCGGAAAGAAGTTCAACCTTCTTTTCTCTCCTGAGTTCCTCCGCGAGTCGAAGGCTCTCTACGACAACCTCTATCCTTCACGTATCATCGTAGGTACTCCGAAGTTCATCAACAACTTCGAGGATGAGAACCGCGCAATTGCGATGATCGCAGACTTCGACCGCATGAAGGAGGCTGCGCGCACTTTTGCAGGGCTCCTGCAGGAGGGAGCGCTCAAGGAGAACATCCCGACCTTGTTCATGGGCCTCAAGGAGGCTGAGGCTGTGAAGCTCTTTGCCAATACATACCTTGCTTTGCGTGTGTCGTACTTCAATGAGCTTGATACATATGCTGAGGTGAAGGGACTTGATACCCAGCAGATCATCGACGGTGTCTGCCTCGATCCGCGTATCGGTGCCCACTATAACAACCCGTCTTTCGGTTACGGCGGATACTGCCTTCCAAAGGATACGAAGCAGCTCCTTGCAAACTACAACGATGTGCCTCAGAACCTAGTCCGCGCCATCGTGGACAGCAACCGCACACGTAAGGACTTCATCGCAGACCGCGTGCTCCAGATGGCCGGTTACTATGATGACAACGCATCTTTCGATGCCGACAAGGAGGCAGGATGCGTCATCGGTGTCTACCGTCTTACCATGAAGTCGAATTCCGACAACTTCCGTCAGAGCTCGATCCAGGGCGTGATGAAGCGTGTCAAGGCGAAGGGTGCCACTGTAGTGATTTATGAACCTACCCTTGAGGACGGTTCGACATTCTTCGGCAGCCGTGTCGTGAACGACCTCGAGGCGTTCAAGAATCAGTGCGATGCGATCATCGCCAACCGTTACGACTCTTGCCTGGACGATGTCCAGGACAAGGTGTATACCCGTGATATCTTTAAACGAGACTAATATACCGCAATGGAAAACTATCAGTACCACATCTTTTCGCCCTATCGAGTATGTCCGTTAGGAGCGCATGTTGACCATCAGCATGGACTTGTTACAGGTTTCGCCTTTGATAAGGGCGTCGACCTTTGGTTCACACCGACCGAAGACGGAAGTGTCCATCTGAAGAGCCTGACTTTCGATGGAGAGGTGTCATTCGATGTCACCAAGCCTTCCCAGGTGAAGGAAGGCAACTGGGGCGATTATGCTCGTGGAGCCAAATATGCTCTCAAGAAACGTTTCGAGCTTACCCGTGGTATTGAAGGCGTGATCAGGGGAAGCCTCCCTGTGGGAGGCCTTTCCAGCAGTGCAGCTGTACTGACTGCCTATGTGATGGCGCTTGCCAAGGCAAACAACATCACTCTTTCAAAGATGGAGGTGATCAAGACAGCCAGTCAGGCCGAGCGTGAATACATCGGCCTGACGAACGGTATCCTCGACCAGGCATGTATCGTGCTTGGCGAGAAGGATTCACTTCTTTTCCTTGATACTGACTCCGAGCAGTACCGTATCATCAAGAAGAATCCGCGTATGCCGGAGTTCGAGATCGCCATCATCTTCTCGGGACTTACACGTAGTCTTGTGAGCAGCGATTATAACCTCCGCGTAGCGGAGTGCAAGACGGCAGCGTGGAACATGATGGCTTATACCGGTATGCCTCTCAAGCCGTTTGACAAGACTTACTTAAGAGATATTCCTAAGGAGACTTATGAACTTACCAGGGAGAAGATGCCTCCTCGTTTCGCCCGTCGTGCGGAGCATTTCTACAGCGAGTACAAGCGTGTGCGTAAGGGAGTTACCGCATGGGAGACCGGTAACCTCGCTCTCTTCGGCCAGCTCAGTTTCGAGAGCTGCCAGAGCTCGATCAAGAACTATGAGTGCGGAAGCGAGGAGCTGATCGCAATCTACAATATCATGCGTCAGTGCGAGGGCATATACGGCGGCCGCTTCAGCGGCGCCGGATTCAAGGGCGCTTGCATCGCCCTTGTGGATCCTTCGAAGAAGGAGCAGATCCGCGAGCAGATCACAAGCGAGTACCTCCGCATGTTCCCTGAGTACACAGATACGTTTGAGATCCATTTCTGCAAGACTGACGACGGAGCCAGATTTGTTTAGACCCCATGAAGAATATAGTTATAGCCGCAGGATACGCCACAAGGCTTGGCGAACTGACAAGGAACTTCCCGAAGCCGTTGCTTCAGATAGGGGAGTCCACAATTCTTGGACGCATGCTCGACGATATCGACAGGATTGACGATATCGATGAGCATATCATCATCACCAACCATCGTTTCGCCCATATCTTCGAGGAGTGGGCTGCAGCGCAGAGCTATAAGAAGCCTGTGACCATCGTGGATGACGGTACTTCTACCAATGAAACGCGTCTCGGAGCAGTCTGCGACCTGCTTTTTGCGATGGAGAAGCTTTCGATTGACGATGATCTGCTCGTTGTGGCTGCTGACAATATCCTGATGTTCAGTTTCCAGGAGTTTGTGGACTTCGCCAAGGAGAAGGATTCGTCATGCATCATGTGCCACGAGCAGCCTAGCATCGAGAGACTTCAGCGTACAGGAGTAGTCGTGCTTGACGATTCTTTCAAGGTGCTGAACATGGAGGAGAAACCTCAGGTGCCGAAGTCGCATTGGGCTGTGCCTCCGTTCTATATCTATCTTAAGAAGGACCTCGACCTTGTACGTCATAGCGTCGAGAACGGATGCGGCAAGGATGCCCCCGGCAACCTTGCCCATTATATGGTGGACAACACCGTGATGCATGCATGGTCTATGAGCGCGGGACGATTTGATATCGGTAGTCTTGACAGCTACGAAGAGGCGAAGCAACTCTTCGGGTAACCATCCTGAGCGAAGCGCAGGATCTCTTTTAACTAGTTAATTACAGTAACCATGACAATATTAGTGACAGGAGCAGCCGGATTCATAGGTAGCAATCTGGTGAAGATGATTTACAAGAGATATGACAACCCTGTGGTTGTAGGTATCGACAATATGAACGATTACTATGACGTCCGCCTTAAGGAGGAGCGTCTTGCACAGCTTTCAGAATACCCGAACTTTACTTTCGTTCGTGGAAATATCGCTGACAAGGAGCTGATTGACAATATCTTTGCAGAGTATAAGCCGCAGGTTGTGGTAAATCTCGCAGCTCAGGCTGGTGTACGTTACAGCATCACCAATCCGGGAGCTTATATCGAAGCTAACCTTATCGGTTTCTATAATATCCTCGAGGCTTGCCGCCATTCATACGAGCAGTATGAGGGTGGAGTGGAGCATCTTGTTTATGCTTCTTCATCTTCAGTTTACGGATCCAACAAGAAGGTCCCTTACTCTACAGACGATAAGGTAGACAATCCTGTATCGCTTTATGCAGCTACCAAGAAGAGCAACGAGCTCATGGCCCACGCATACAGCAAGCTTTACAACATTCCTTCTACAGGTCTCCGTTTCTTTACCGTTTACGGTCCTGCAGGTCGTCCTGACATGGCATACTTCGGCTTCACCAACAAGCTCGTGAAGGGTGAGAAGATCCAGATCTTCAACTACGGTAACTGCAAACGTGACTTCACATATGTAGACGACATCGTCGAGGGTGTTATCCGCGTGATGCAGAAGGCCCCTGTAAAGCAGGTAGGCGAGGACGGACTCCCTGTTCCTCCATACGCAGTATACAATATCGGTAACAGCAACCCTGAGAATCTCCTCGAGTTCGTTACCATCCTCCAGGATGAGCTTCTCGCAGCAGGTGTCCTTCCTGCAGATTATGATTTCGAAGCCCATAAGGAACTAGTTCCTATGCAGCCAGGTGATGTCCCTGTGACATTCGCTGATACATCTGCTCTTGAGCGCGACTTCGGCTTCAAGCCATCCACATCCCTCCGTGAAGGTCTCCGTGCCTTTGCCCAGTGGTACAAGGAATATTACGGTTAATCCATAAAGATCCATGAAAGGAATCGTACTCGCCGGAGGCTCCGGCACGCGTCTTTATCCGATTACGAAGGGGGTGAGCAAGCAGATGCTGCCGGTCTTCGACAAGCCGATGATCTATTATCCGATATCGGTGCTGATGCTGGCGGGTATCAGGGATATCCTGATCATCTCGACGCCGCATGATCTGCCTGGTTTCCAGAGGCTTCTGGGGGATGGCAGTGATTATGGGGTAAGGTTCGGGTATGCCGAGCAGCCGTCGCCAGACGGCCTTGCTCAGGCATTCATCATCGGCGATGAATTCATCGGCGATGATTCCGTATGCATGGTGCTGGGAGATAATATCTTTCATGGAAGCCAGTTCGTGCCGATGCTCAAGGAGGCGGTGAGGGCAGCCGAAGAGGAGTCGAAGGCGACGATTTTCGGCTACTGGGTAAGCGATCCTCAGCGCTATGGTGTAGCGGAGTTCGATGAGGCGGGCAACTGCCTGTCCATCGAGGAGAAGCCTGCGGAGCCTAAGTCCAACTATGCAGTCGTAGGTCTGTACTTCTATCCTAACAAGGTCGTGGAGATTGCAAAGTCGATCAAGCCTTCGGCGCGAGGCGAGCTGGAGATTACTACCGTCAATCAGCGTTTCCTTTCAGATGGTCAGCTTAAGGTCCAGAATCTCGGCCGTGGTTTCGCATGGCTCGACACCGGAACGCATGACTCGCTTTCTGAAGCATCAACCTTCGTCGAGGTCATCGAGAAACGCCAGGGTCTGAAGATTGCATGTCTCGAAGAGATCGCATACGTCAACGGATGGATAACAGCGGACCGCGTCCGCGAACTCGCCCAGCCGATGATAAAGAACCAGTACGGACAGTATCTTATCAACCTTGTCAAATGAAGAGGACGATAGTCATAACCGGCGGAGCCGGATTCATCGGAAGTCATGTAGTCAGGTTATTTGTCAATAAATATCCTGACTATAAGGTAATTAACGTCGATAAGCTGACCTATGCCGGCAACCTGGCAAACCTCCGTGACATAGAGTCCCGCCCGAACTACAGGTTCGTGAAGATGGACATCTGCGACTTCGAAGCCTTCCATCAGCTCATGCAGGATGAACACGTAGACGGCATCATACACCTCGCCGCCGAGTCCCATGTCGACCGTTCCATCAAGGATCCTTTCACATTCGCCCGCACCAACGTGATGGGCACACTGTCTCTCCTTCAGGCAGCTAAACTTTACTGGGAACAGTTCGGCTACGTCATGCCATCCCATTGTGATGCTGACTCACTGCGTCATTGTGATTCTGACTCACCACGTCATTGCGAGGAGTCCGAAGGACGACGTGGCAATCTCTCAGAAGTTATCCCCTGCAGATTCTACCACATATCGACCGACGAAGTCTACGGTTCACTGGACTTCAATGACGAACTCTTCACAGAGGAGACGAAATACGACCCCCATTCTCCATATTCAGCTTCAAAGGCATCGTCTGACCATTTCGTCCGTGCATACCATGACACCTACGGCATGCCGACCATCGTGACTAACTGCTCGAACAACTATGGTCCATACCAGTTCCCTGAGAAGCTCATCCCTCTGTTCATCAATAATATCCGCCACGGCAAGCCTCTTCCGGTCTATGGTCGTGGCGAGAATGTGCGTGATTGGCTCTATGTGGAGGATCATGCACGCGCTATAGACCTGATCTTCCATGAGGGCCGTGTCGCTGAGACCTACAATATAGGGGGATTCAATGAATGGAGGAACATTGACCTTATAAAGGTCGTCATAAAGGCTGTTGACAGGGAGCTCGGAAACCCGGAGGGTTATTCCGAGCGCCTGATCTCATACGTAACAGACCGCCCTGGTCATGATGCCCGTTATGCAATCGACTCATCCAAGCTCCACAGGGAGCTTGGATGGGAGCCTTCCCTCCAGTTCGAGGAAGGCATCGCAAAGACCGTCCGCTGGTACCTCGAAAACCAGTCTTGGATGGACCACGTCACCAGCGGTGATTATATGAACTATTACGAACAAATGTATACAGACAGATAGCTTATGCAGAACCATGTAGTGATAATGGCGGGAGGCGTCGGAAGCAGATTCTGGCCGATCAGTACCCCGGAGTATCCGAAGCAGTTTGTCGATGTGCTGGGTACCGGGAAGACTATGATCCAGATGACTGTGGAGAGGTTTGCCCCGCTGTGTCCGATGTCGAATTTCTGGATCGTCACCAGTGCGGCATATGTGCCGATCGTGCGTGAACAGCTTCCGGATATTCCTGCAGAGAACATCCTCGCGGAGCCATGTGCCCGCAATACCGCCCCATGTATAGCATATGCATGCTGGAAGATCCGTATGAAGGATCCTTCGGCCAATATAGTCGTGACCCCGGCAGACGCTCTGGTGATCGACAATGATGAGTTCCGCGGAGTGATCCGCGAGGCCCTGGACTTCACGTCCCAGGGCCAGCGTATCGTTACGATAGGCATTACCCCTACGCGTCCTGAGACGGGATATGGATATATCCAGTGTTCAGGGGCTCAGGAGGCCGAAGGCCGATCTGAGGCGACCGGCAGGATACAGCCGGTCCTCTCTTTCAGGGAGAAACCGTCGCTGGAGGTCGCACAGCAGTACCTCGCAGCCGGCAACTATCTCTGGAACGCCGGAATCTTCGTCTGGAATGTGTCGACCATAGTAGACTCGATGCGCCGTTTCGTGCCGGATCTGGCTGCAAAGATGGACCGGATGTCTGCCGCGTTCTACACCCGTCACGAACGCGAAACCGTCGAGGATATCTTCCCGACATGCGAAAAGATCTCCATCGACTACGCCGTCATGGAGAAAGCCGACTACATCTATACGATACCTGGCGACTTCGGATGGAGTGACGTAGGTACATGGGGTTCCCTCTGGACCCTCCTCCCTCACGACGAGAACGGTAACGCTGTAGTAGGGGAGAACGTCCATCTCTACGAATGCAAGGGATGCATCGTCCATGCGCCAAATGCAGAAAGCGTAGTTCTTGAAGGCATGGAGGACAGCATCGTCGTAGAACGCGACGGCCGCATCCTCGTCTGTCGCCTAAGTGAAGAACAAAGGATAAAGGATTTTACCAAATAGTTACATGAAAAGATTATTCGCAATTCTAGTGGTATGTGTGCTGGCATTCGCTTCCTCGGAAGTCTGCCATGCTCAGTTCAGCAAGCTTTCATTCGGAAAATACGGAGTCTCATCGATAAGACCTGAAAGCCTCCGCGCAGTCCGTGGTGCAGTATGGGTAGATGTGACCAACCCCATGGTAGGCTTCACAGTCTCGGAAATCAAAGGAACAGTCTACAAGAAAGGCGTCCCTTTCGTATACGGCTCAGCATCTGACGTACACATTCCACTGGGAACCCGCCGGGCAAACATAAGCGGCCGTGCATCCCTGAGTCCCAGCGCTTCGCTCTGGGACGTCCTCGCCCTGATCGTCTTCGATCCCGAGGACTACTCCGTAGACCTCTCTGTCCGCATAACCCTGGACACCGGCGAAACCCGCACAGTCTCCAAATCCCAGATGCCAGTCACCGCCCTCCTGAAACTAATCTGATAAAATCCAACCACCCCTTGATTTACCCTAAAGAAAGATGGCTGATAATTATCTAGAGAAGAAGATGGAAGACCTCCAGGCCAGAAAGGCCAAGGAGGCCCGCAAGAAGCAGATCGCCTGGAAGAAGCGCATGGACGCCTACCGCAAGAAACTCGAAGAACAATCTAAAAAGGAAGCATGATATGATACCTGATTGGGCAAAAGAAATGAATTGTGCCGTCACAGTCTGCGATGTAGACGGAGTGATCCTGTATATGAACGATAAGGCGAAGGAAACATTCGCCTCCCACGGTGACCTGGTAGGAAAGAACCTGATGGGCTGCCATAACGACCGTTCCAAGGAAATCATCCGCTCCCTCCTTGCAACCGGCGGCTCCAACGCCTACACGATAGAGAAGAACGGCCTCCGCAAAATGATCTACCAGACCGCCTGGAAACAAAACGGCCAGGTAGCCGGCCTGGTAGAAATCTCCATGATAATCCCCACCGACATGCCGCACTACGTCCGTGGCTAACCCCTCCTGCCCCTAACCCCATCCACTCCACCCCATCCACTCCACCCCATCCGCCCCTAACCCCTCCCACCTCTAACCCCTCCCACCTCTAACCCCTCTCACCTGAACCCCTAGATATTGCCCATCATGCGTTACCCCTGGTTGTTTCCACCAAGGGTATCCCTAAGATGTATCCCTAATGGGTTGCCCTGTGCACCCCTGTCTATATGGTGTGCGCTATAAGTTGCTGATATCTAATTACTTAAAGATTTTCCCTGCTGTCCCGGAACTGCAGGGAAAAACCATAACCTTTTGATATCTAGTAGATTACGTCGCATAATCTTGTTGATCGTGGCGCCTAATCATTTCAACCATGTCACCTAATCTGTCCAACCGTGGCACCTAATCTGTTGCTGTACAGGCTCTTAACACGTGATGCCTGCTGCATTTTGCAGCAGGCATCACTAGCTAACTAGTTGTCAATCAGAGTGATAACTGCCATGGTCAATGTCCCTTTGTAATCTTCCTCTAACGTGAATGGTTCAGGATTATCTTCGAGATTGTGTTTCTCAATCTCCTAGAATATTAATCTTTGTATGCCGTGCGGCGAAAGTAGCTGATATCTAGTTACTTAATGGTTTCTCCTGCTGTCCCGTGACGGCAGGGAAAAAGTGTAACCTTTTGAGCTCTAGCATATTACGCCGCACGACCTTGTCAAGAGTAACGATTAATCTGTTCAGCTGTGGCACCTAATCTATCCAACCGTGGCACCTAATCTGTCCAACCATGTCACCTAATCTATTGCTGTACAAGCTCTTAGTGCTAGATGCCTGCTGCAAAACGCAGCAGGCATCACTTGCTAACTAGTTATCAATCAGCATGATAATTGCCATGGTCTGCTTGGGATTCTTTGTTTATTTCCTTACCGTATCTTCGTATACGTTACTAACTAAGTTATTATTTCACAGTATTGTAAATACTCATCTATTTATTATAGATAAGTAAATATCCCCCTAATTTCTATGAACCAGGCGTGGCTAGGGCTACATAAAAAGTTACCCCTAGCCACACCTTGTTTTTGTAAGTGTTTGTTAGGTAATGATTTATGGGTAACCACTGTGGCTAGGGCTATTAGTTTTATACCCCCTAGCCACGTCTGGACCATTATACCGCAAATCTGCTATAGTAATCTCAGTCATTACGCCCCCTCAGTTACTACGATCTCCATGACCATTACGGTTGATTCCGGTGCGGCATCATCAGTAACTTTCTCAAAGCACCGCCTCTGGCATATATGGCCGCCAGAGGCTCCACACTGCCGGTCCGGGCGGTTCGGTCGGGGACCGTCCTCCCGGCAGGTGGTGCTTACGTCTTTTAGCTGTGACCTTAGGCAACTCCAACCACCCCATCACCTTACATCATCCCTAACAGTCTCACCTTATCTCTAATTACAAAATCGATACTTCCCGCATACAGGTGGTGCTTGGGCCTTTTTAGCTGTCCTCCCGGCAGGTAGTACACCAGTAGTTTTCAAAATTTCGTATAATAGGGTAAAACTAAAATTTACAATGTTATGAAAAAGAAAACTTTTGAAGAAGTAGCGCGGTTGTGGCAGGAAGAGAAGCGGCTTTATGTGAAGAGGTCTACATTTGCCGCTTATGTCCTGCTGCTGGATAACCATCTGATTCCGTCGTTTGGACAGGAGAGGGATGTTACAGAGCCGAAGGTACAGGATTTCGTGTTGAGGAAACTTGATTCTGGTTTGAGCCAGAAGTCTGTGAGGGATATGCTTGTGGTGTTGAGGATGGTCCTCAAGTATGCCGTGAAGAACGGACTGATGGAGCATCGTGAAATAGATGTGAAGTTCCCGACGGAAAGAGAGAGGAAGGAGGTACAGGTACTGAGCCGCAATTCCCAGCAGAGGATCATGCGTCACCTCAAGGAAAACCTCAGTCCCATGAATCTGGGCATATATATCTGCCTGTGCACAGGTCTTAGGATCGGAGAGATATGTGCCTTGAAATGGGAGGACATCGACGTGGACTCCGGCATGATCAGGATCTCGAAGACGATCCAGCGGATATATGTGAAGAATGGGACCGATTGTCATACGGAGGTCATCATAGATACCCCGAAGACGATGAACTCGATGCGTATGATCCCGATACCACGCGACCTGCGCCGCATGCTTCATGCCCACCGAAGGTCAGCCGATGGGAAATGCTTCCTGGTGACCAGTTCACCCCGTCCGGTCGAACCCCGTACATACCGCAACTATTACAATAAACTCATGAATGAACTCAAGATGCCCAAGTTGAAGTTCCATAGTCTGCGCCACAGTTTCGCGACCAGGTGCATAGAAAGCCGATGCGACTACAAGACGGTCAGCGCCCTTCTAGGACATTCAAACATCAGCACCACATTGAATCTATATGTACATCCGAACATGGAACAGAAGAAGCGATGCGTCGAGCAGATGTTCCGCTCCCTTCGGTAGCGCTGCTCGACGCATCTTCCCGTCCCTCCGGGACGGGGCTCCCTCCCGCCCGTTGGGCGAGGGAGGGAGCTCCGCTGCGTGAAATTTGTTCGATTTTTTATAAAAATCAAACAAATTTCGGCAGCGAAATCGGCCTCTGAGCTTGCGCAGAGGCCGATTTTCGAAATTATCCGCATACTTTTAGTGTATGCGGATAATCCTTCGGAACTTTGCAGAAGTAAACTTTAAACGGTACTTCTATGGAGAAAATGAACAGAAGCAGTCAGGTCAAGAAGGACCTGGTGATGTCGACTTCATCCCGACTGGACATCAGAAACTGACCAAGAGAAACAGCAAGGCGATCTTTACCTTCAGATGTCAATGCAGAGACGGAGATAGTATCATCATCAAGATGCAGATTGCCTCCAGCCTCATTAATGGGTGGAGACGTCTTCCGAGGGAAGACTACTTCAAAGGACGTTCTTCCGAGTGGGACATCTCACGAAAAGAATGGGAGTAGTCTGCACGCCAATAAATGGAATAGATACCAAGAATGGGAAAATAATGTGAATGAACGCTATGAAACGATACTATCATGTCTACACCAAGGGTCTTGAACAGGATGTCATATTCAGAGAACGTGCTGACTATATTGTCGGAATGAACTATGTCCCGGTCTCCTTGCATGGCC
Organism: Bacteroidales bacterium; assembly: GCA_017549505.1. Taxonomy (GTDB): domain Bacteria; phylum Bacteroidota; class Bacteroidia; order Bacteroidales; family UBA932; genus Cryptobacteroides. Next base: position 13,596 of record JAFYUS010000064.1, read on the forward strand.
TTGACCTCCAGCTCCTGGCCTTCGTCCTGATGTCCAACCATTTCCATTTCGTCATCTACGGAACCAAAGACGAATGCGACCGCTTCATAAATCTTTACAAACGTCTCGTTTCCAGGTATGTACGTATAAGGTATGGAACTGCTAAGATTCTAAGGTCTGTACAGACTTCATGCACGGAAATTGATCCTGACAATGAGGCTCTGAAACGCTTGATTGCATATGTGCTTAATAATCCTGTAAAGGCGGGGATAAACTGTATGCCTCAGAATTATGAGTGGGGAAGCGGCAGGTGCTATTTTACCAATTTTGATAGGACTCCTCATAAACGTCCATTATCTGATTTCGGTGTAAGGGAACAGATCGCCTTATTGAAGTCAGAGACTAAACTTGATGGGAGGCATATGGTCTGTGAGTCGGGGTATATCGATCCGTCTTCATATGTAAATGTGGATTTTGTAGAACGTTTGTTCGGTAGGGCAAGATCGTTGGAATATTTTCTCAGCACTTCCAATAAAAGCTCATCTGAATCAGATGGACCAATGGTATTTTCCGATACTTTGGTGCTTGCTGGTTTGATGGAATTGCTTGAAAAGAAATATGAATCTGTATCTCTTGAAGATTTATCATGGGAGATACGTGTCAAACTGGTCAAAGATATAAGGCGTCAGTTCAATTCTCCTCCCAAACAGTTGGCTAGAGTATTCAAATTCCCTTTAAAAGACATCATAAACATAATCAATAGATAGAAGTCTGTCGGCTCAGTGCAGGAAGCGATGCACTGAGCCGACAGACTATTTTGCTAATACATTGAAAATCAATCTAATATAAATAAAAGGCGTCGGCTGAGTGCAGAAGTTGATGCACTGAGCCGACACCCAGCATCCGACAACCAGTCTACACAGCAACTATGTAAGTTGAAATGCGTAGTAAATTACATATGCAGCCGGAACTGTCTATTTATCAGGTTACCCTGTTACTTACGCTTCTTGCCGCCGTGGAAGCCGCCCGGGCGCATCATGTTGCTCATGTTTGCTCCCATTACGGTCTTCATCATCTTGCGGGTGCCTTCGAACTGCTTGATGAGCTTGTTTACTTCAGGGAGGGATGTACCTGAACCGTCTGCGATTCTCTTGCGGCGGCTGCCGTTGAGGCATTCAGGGTGTTCACGCTCGTATGGGGTCATCGAGAGGATGATCGCCTCTACGCTTTTGAATGAGTCATTGTCCATATCGACGTCCTTGAGTACCTTGCCCATACCAGGAATCATCGAAGCGAGATCCTTGATGTTACCCATCTTCTTGATCTGCTGGATCTGCTGGTAGAAGTCCCAGAGGGTGAACTGGTCCTTGGCGAGCTTCTTCTTGAGTTCACGTGCCTGAGCTTCGTCGAACTGCTCCTGGGCCTTCTCCACGAGGGATACGACGTCTCCCATGCCGAGGATACGGTCAGCGATACGTGCAGGGTGGAATACGTCGAGGGCTTCCATCTTCTCGCCTGTGCTGACGAACTTGATAGGCTTTCCTACGATAGCCTTGATGGAGAGCGCTGCACCACCACGTGTGTCACCGTCCATCTTGGTGAGGACCACTCCGTCGAAGTCGAGTCTGTCGTTGAATGCCTTTGCAGTCTCCACAGCATCCTGACCTGTCATCGCGTCTACTACGAAGAGGGTCTCTGTAGGCTGCAACGCCGAGTGCAGTGCAGAAATCTCGTCCATGAGCTCCTGGTCCACAGCGAGACGTCCGGCTGTATCGACGATGACTACCGAGTAGCCTTCCGCCTTAGCCTTGGCGATGGCGTTCTTGGCAATCTGGATAGGATCCTTTACGCCTTCCTCTGCATATACAGGCACTCCTACCTGCTCACCGAGTACCTTCAGCTGGTCGATGGCTGCAGGACGGAAGTAGTCGCACGCTGCAAGCATGACCTTCATGCCTCTCTTGCTCTTGATATGGAGAGCGAGCTTTCCTGAGAAGGTTGTCTTACCGGAACCGTTGAGGCCGGCTACCAGAACCACTGCAGGTGAACCCTTTATGTTGATGTCCGACGATTCGCTTCCCATCAGGGCAGCGAGCTCGTCGTGGACGATCTTGACGATCATCTGCTGAGGCTTCACTGCTGTAAGAACGTTCTGTCCGATCGCCTTCTTCTTCACGTCGTCGCAGAACTGCTTTGCAATCTTGTAGCTGACGTCGGCGTCAAGAAGGGCACGGCGGATGTCCTTCATCGCTTCCGAGATGTTGATCTCGGTTATCTTTCCTTCTCCTTTGAGGACCTTGAAGGATCTCTCAAGTCTTTCACTTAAATTTTCAAACATATCGTATTATTTTCATTATTCAAAGTAATCCACCATCTGAGGCGCCTCATCGAGTCGGTCGCTGAACACAGAAGGCGCAAGATCCTTCATGTTGTATCTGCTTGCCATGACCTGACCGTATGCTCCGGTGCTGCGGATTGCCATCAGGTCGCCGCGCACGCTCAAAGGCAGCAGTCTTCCTGCACCCCAGACGTCGCTGGATTCGCAGACCGGACCCACTATGTCGTATGCCTGGTGGGTAGGGAAGAATGTCCTCATTTCGGCCGAGAGGTTCTCGATCTTGTGATAAGCTCCGTAAAGAGCCGGACGGATAAGGTCGTTCATACCCGCGTCCATGATGAGGAAGTTCTTGGTCTCGCCGCTCTTGACGAAGAGCACACGCGAGATAAGGGTGGCGCACTGGGCCACGAGTGAACGTCCCGGCTCGACATGGACCTTCTGGTCAGGACGGCGGACGATGTTCGCGGAGATGGTGCGGAACCATGTCTCGAAGTCGGCTACGGGAGATCCGTCAGGATCGTCGTAGTCGACGCCGAGACCTCCTCCCAGGTTTATGTTGTTGACTTTCAGACCGTTCCTTTCGAAGTAAGCTACTATTTCATTTACCCTTTTGCATTCGAGGGCGAAGACTTCTTCCACACGGGTTATCTGCGAGCCGATATGGAAATGGAGACCTATGAAGTTGATGTATTCGCTCTTTCCTATGATCTCGATGAGCTTTTCGAATTCATGCTGGGAGATGCCGAACTTGTTTTCATACAGACCCGTGGTCACGTATTTGTGGGTATGGGCATCGATGTCCGGGTTGATGCGGACAGATACATTGGCCTTGCGGCCGTATCTGTGCGCCATCTCATTGATGACGTATATCTCCTGGAGGGACTCGCAGTTAAACGCCTCGATGTCTAGCATGAGGGCGTTGTATATTTCCTTGTCGCTTTTACCTACGCCGGCGTATACGATCTTGCCTGCGGGGAAGCCGCAGTCGTGCGCGTGAAGGACTTCGTTTCCGCTGACGCAGTCAGCGCCGAAACCTTTTGAGCTTATGTATTCAAGAAGCCTTCGTTCTGTGTTTGCCTTGATGGCGTAGTGGACTTTGATGTCGTACTGTGCCGCAAGGTCTGCGACATGGTCCACGGTCTTGTGGAAGAGGTCCATGTCGTAGTAATAGAACGGAGTCGCTATCCTGTCTAGTTTTTCTATTGTATTGAAATCTAACATATTCCTGAAAAGGGAAAAAACGGTTGCAAAAATAGCGAAAAAATCCGTATTTTCGCGGATTATTAAGAACTTATGTAGATGATTCTGTTGAATGTGAATACTGATACGCTGATACAGCTTATAGTCGGGGTGGGGGCCAGCGTCCTCGCCTTGCTGCTGATGCTTATCAGGATTCCTGTCTCGGAATACAGCGAGAAACTGGCGAAGTCCAAGCATGCCATAGTGCTGAGCTTCCTGATCTGCGGATTCATGATGTTCTATTCGATAGGACAATACGGCAAGGACTACGTCTGGGATTGGGAGTTCCTGACCATGCTGATAATCTATATCGTGGTCCATTTTTCGACCGTAATCGTCTCATATTCAATGATAGCTCTTCTTAGAGCAGAGCGTAAAAGACATCAGAACATATACATATCAGGTCTGTTTGCTTCGACCATTGTAGCATTCATGCTTCTGGAATCATACAAGTCAGACAGCAGGGTCTTCTTCTGGATCATATGCGTCATGGCACTGACAGTATTCCTGATACAGTCCATCACGTATATCGTTTATTTCGACAAGGCCTACAGACAGTCGGTCAGCGAACTTGAAAACTATTATGACGATGATGCCGAAGACAAGCTCAGATGGGTCAAGTTCTGTTACATCATGTCGATGCTGACTAACCTCTTTGTTCTTGTCTATATCTGCTTTTACTGGCTTGTGCGTCATAAGACTTTAGTAGTCAATCTTTATACCTTCTGGTATCTGCTCTACATGCTTTACCTGACGTCCAATTTCCTGTCGTTTCTGGGAAGTCATCGTATTGTGCTTGATGCATTTGCATATAAGACCCTGTCAGGTCAGGATATCCTCCGCAGGATCGAGCAGAACAGGAAGAGACGGGAAAGGAAGAATGGAGAAGCAGTGCCTGAAGACGTTGCGATGCCGAAAAACATTGAAGTGTCCTTCAACAGGCTTGAGAAGTCGCTTGACAGATGGGTGAAGGAAAAGCGTTTCCGCGAATATGACAAGACACGCGACGATATAGCCCGTGAGCTTCACACCACAAAAGATATCCTCCACCTTTATTTTGCCACCAGAATGGGAATGGATTTCAGGACATGGAGGACCGGACTCAGGATTGAAGAAGCGAAGAGGCTGCTCCTTGAGAACAAGGAGGCCTCTATAAACATTATCGCCGAAGCCTCGGGCTTCAGCGATAAGTCAAATTTCCATAGACAGTTCGTCAAGATCGTCGGTTGCTCTCCAAAGGACTGGAGAGACTCGGACGGCAGGATGTCTTAGTTTTTCTTCATCTGGAAGTTGCAGTCATTTACATAGAAGGTGTTCTCCTCCGTGTCGAACGAGTTGCCTGTCCATGTGACTACGATCTTGTTGGTCATCGTTTCGTAATCTTCACGTTCTGCCTTGATTTCGCATGTGACCGGTTCTGAAAATCCTTTTACTTTGAACGAATATATTCCAAGCGGATTGGTATAGACGCTTCTCGTTATAAGAGGTATGACCGAAATCGAATTCTCTTCATAAGCTGAGAATGTGACCTTGATGCCCTTGAGAGGCTCGTTTGTCTCTACGTCAGATACGATCCCGTTTACGGAAATCGTGAATTCTCCGTTCAAGGAACTCTCTTCATCGTTCAGCAGAGCCATGCTGCATGAGGCTGATGTGAGAGTTAAAATCGTAAGTGCCAGTATCTTAATCAGTTTCTTTGTCATTGTTGCGTCCTTCAGCGGCTGCAAATGTAGCAATTTTATTTTAACCGACAAGTGTAGACGGATCGATGCCGAGAAGTTTCATACGGCGCAGTATCTGAGGCAGTTCTTCTTCCATGAATTCCTTACGCTGGGCTTCCAGTACGGTCTGCAGGGCATCCGGACTGATGAAGTAACCTATTCCGCGTCTGTTATATATGATCCCGTCAGCTGTCAGCTTCTCGTACGAGCGCATTATGGTATTCGGATTGACCCCGATCTCAGAGCCGTACTCGCGTACCGAAGGTATGCGCTCGTCCGGTTTCAGCGTTCCGCTGAGGATCTGCTCGCATATCGCGTCGCAGATCTGAAGGTATATTGATTTGTTGCTGTTGAATTCCATACTTGTGTCTTCCTGGGAGTTGTGCTTTCTAGTGCTTTAAGGTTTTGATCCTCAGCCATATGCATACGAGCATAGCGGTATTTATGACTGTGTCTGAGATTGTGTCGAGAAGCACGAGGTTCTTGAACAGACCGTTGTTGAACATGCTCAGTATCACGTTCGGATCGTTATTTATGTTGGCCAGGAGTTCATGTGACCAGCTTTCCACTACCGGAGCCATTATCGCGCTGCTGACAGAGCTGATGACAAAGAGCGCGAGGATGGTCTTTACAGTCTTGCCGCTCTTGAAGAAGATGGCTCCAAGGAGGAACGGAAGTGTGATTCCGAATATCTCATCGATGTAAAGCATAGGGGAGTTGATCTGCTCGAGGAGCTGCTTTGTAAGCGCTGCATCTTCTATAGTGAGGGTTTCGTCTACAAGGTTAAGCGTCATATGTCCCAGCTCGCTCCAGTTCTGGAAGAAGTGTATGCCTCCCTGTACCAGATTGCGGCCGCATGTGTGGTCGATTGCGCAGATCAGTGCATCAGCTCCGATGTAAAGCAGGATGCCGGCGAGAGGTGCGATGATACATGTGATGATGATCATGCTGATGAACTTCTCGAGCTTTGAAGCGGGGAGTGTCAGCCAGAACGTGCCGTACTGCTTTTCAGTCAGCTTGCCGTAGCATTTGACCGGCATGGTCACTATCAGACATACCATTGCGAAGCAGAACACTGCGAATCTGAGTCCGAGGTCAGGTCCGTCCCATGATGATTCCAATATGAGGTTGAACGCATTGACGATTACATATAATGCGACAGGGGTGAGAAGTGTGAGGGTCAGGAGGCTGAGTCCGTAGTTAGCCCAGCATGTCCTGATGTCAGTTCCGAAGTATTTTCCGAATCTGCGGAAGTTGAATATATCGTTTTTCATCGTTGCTATTTGTTAAAGATTCCTTTGATGAGTTCCTTGTGCAGGTGCACTGTGTTGAAGAGGGCTTCGATATTGACCTTGCTGTCTTCTCCGCTCTGGTTGAGACATACCTGGATGTTACCTCCCGGAACCATCTCGCTGTAGAGCGCATCCTCCATCCTTTCGCTGCTGTAATCGAAGTAAAGCTTCTGCGAAATCTCCTCCAGCGTTGCATTCAGGAGTACGTCCTGGCGGTCGAGGATGATGATAGGGTCGATGATGTTCTCGAGGTCACGTACCTGATGGGTGGAAATCAGGATGATGGAGTCCTCGCGAGTGTACTTTGTGATGGCCTTTCTGAACTGGGCCTTTGAGGGGATGTCAAGGCCGTTGGTAGGCTCGTCCATGAACAGGTACTTGGTGTTGCATGCGAGGGCGAAGGCGATGTAGGTCTTCTTAAGCTGACCGAATGACATCTGGTTCATCTTCTGCTGAGGGTCATTCTCCAGCACGCCCATCACCTCGATGAACTTGTCCATGTCGAATCCTTCCCAGAACTTGCCGTAATACTTTGCATAGTCTGCTGCCTTCATGTTCATAGCCGGAACCTCATCGCTGAGGTAATACTGGTCGCTCAACAGGGACGGCTGTCTGTCATACGGATTCCTGCCGTCTGTGTCGATGCTTCCTCTCTGAGGTTTCTTCAGTCCGCAGAGCAGGGTGAGGAGAGTCGTCTTGCCGACTCCGTTCTCTCCGAGGAGTCCGTAGATGCGTCCCTCCTCGAGATTCATTGTGATGTTCTTCAATACGGCCTTTTCACCGTATGCGAACCCTAGGTCTTTGATAGTAATCATCGCTTTATTACTTTAAAGTGTCTATTTGTTTAAGTGTATTAGTAAACTAGTACACTGCAAAGGTAGCAATGATTTTCTTTTCTGCAATACTTTTTTGCAGAAAAAATTTTGCGTGCGCTGTAAGGCGTTGCCTGTCAGCTAGTTATGTGTTTGCCCTGCTGTCCCAGGACAGCAGGGCAAACACATAACTAGCTGATATTTAGGAAGTTGTACCGCACGGGCTTTTAGCGGATTCTGTGCTGGGATTGCTTGAAGATGCGGATGTTGGCTTCGAGCTGAGGGGATTCTGCAGCGGGGAGAGCCCAGTCGAGGAAGCGTTCGCGGATATAGTCGACAGCCTGCTGTGAAGGGTGACACATGTCCTCCGCATAGAAGCGATAGTCACGGAGTTCATCCATCATGATCTCGTAAGCCGGGAAGTAGTCGGCCTGTACGCTGTCAGGGCCATTTGACGTCATCTCTGAAGCGCTGCCGTTGAGGAAGTCGTCGACGCCTAGCAGGAGGGCGGCCTTGCTGAGCTGGTTGCCGTGGGCTCCGTCCTTGAAGTGCCGTATCGGGCTGATTGTGAAGATGAACTGCTTAAGATGCTGAACGGAGTTGCCGTCGTTGCTTAGTCCGGCGATCCTATCGAGCGCAGATGTGACTTCAGAAGCAGACAATCTCTCCCTGACAAACTCCGACGCAGGTCTCTTGAGACAGTTGGAAACCACAGTACCTGTAGCGACATTCCTGAAACACCAGGCAGTGCCGAACGTAAGGATGACCTTGTTGCACGTTGCAAAGAACCTGCGTGCAGCGCTGAGAGCTTCATTCGCATGAGCCAGAAACTCCTCCTGAGTTGCCCGTGCAAAGGATGTATGATGGTAGAAAGAGCACCAGCGTTCATCTCCGGCGCCTATCTGCACGCAGTCAGACGGTCCGAACAGGCGGTCGGATACAAGCAGCTCTATGCTTTGCAGTATGGAGATGGGATTATAAAGTGTTCCGAACGGATTGACACATACGTCAAATCCGAAATCTGCCAGCTGTCTTCCGATGTTATCCGAAAAGCAGCTTCCCAACATCATTATCTTGTCATCATACGAAATCCCGACCTTGCACTTGAGGTCGGTAACAGGGGTCTGTAGCTTCAACATGCTGCAAACTTATATAAAATCGTCCATCAAATCAACTACTTCGCATGTTCTTGTATCAGAATGACGACTAAAAATATTACCTTTGGACGACTTTTAACGACTTGACCGATGAAAACCAGAATACTATGTCTCCTGGCAACAGCCCTGTCTGCACTTGCAACTGCCCAGGCAAAGCCGAAGGACCCCGTCAAAGCAGTCTATGAGGTAGATTTCGACATGAACTTCGACAACAGGGAGTTCTACAAAAGCGCATTTTCGGAATCGATGACCATCTTCGGAGCAAGGCTGACTCCTACGGTAGGTCTGACCATACAGCAGGAAGAGGGGACAAGGCACAGCGTCATGGCCGGAATCGATGTGATGAAGGATTTCGGTTCACCTCTGGCAACGCCTAAGGAGCTTCTGAAGGAGCCTACCTTATATTATAGACTTGACAAAGATTGTGGTAAACTCGATCTGGAACTATACGCCGGCATATTCTCGAGGAAGAAGACTGAAGGCAAGTATTCGGAAGCCTTCTTCTCCGATTCCCTGAAGTTCTACGACAACAACCTCGAAGGTCTCCTCGTGAAGTTCCGTCTCCCGAAGTCCTACTTTGAGATAGGATGCGACTGGATGGGCCAGATAGGTCAGACAGAGAGGGAGCGTTTCATGATCTACTCCAGCGGTGAAGGACACCTCACAGACTTCCTGACCTTAGGCTACTCCGGATATGTCTACCATTTCGCCGGCTGCTATGAAGTCAGAGGAGTGGTTGACAATATCCTTATCAATCCATACGCCCGTCTCGATCTGGCGCAATACACTGATTTTCAGACTCTGACCTTCCGTCTGGGCTGGCTGCAGGCTCTCCAGAACGACCGCAGGAACATAGGACAGTACACCCGTCCATACGGAGCTGAATTCGATTTCGAACTCCGCAAATGGAACATCGGCCTGCGAAACAGCATCTTCTACGGCCGCGACATGATGCCGTATTACAACCGCACTGATGCCGGGGGATACAAGTATGGCACCCGTCTCTATTTCGGAGATCCTTTCTACAGGGTGCATGACGACGGCTCGGAGGGCTTCGGAATGTACGACCGCTTCGAACTCTTCTGGAACCCATATGTAAGCGACCTCCTTGATATCAAGGTCCGCGCCCTCTTCCATTTCCACGGATCACATTACTCCGGCACTCAGCAGGTAGTGACCATAGCCTTCAACCTCGACCGCCTGTAAAACATTGTTTTGTAACTTACGGACTACAAGTCTTTATCACTGGAATATGAACAGAATCACCATATCATTTATCGCCGCTCTGACCCTGCTGGTCTCGTCATGCGGCCCGAAGGACGGAGAATACACCTTCAGCATCCTTACCACTAACGATGTCCATGGACATTATTTCGACTCATTGTATGTCTCAGGCGGAACAGCGCCGTCCCTTATGTCTGTAGCCTGGTATGTGGACAGTCTACGTACTGCCGAAGGGGCAGAAAACATAATCCTGCTGGATGACGGTGACTGCCTCCAGGGCGATAACGCTGCATATTACTACAATTATATAGACACTACTTCGAAACATCTTTTCGCCAGGATGGTAGAGTACATCGGTTACGATGCCGTCGTGGTCGGAAACCACGACATCGAGACCGGACATCCGGTTTACGACCGTCTGGTCGAAACGATGGATGTACCTTTGCTTGCCGCCAATGCCATCCGCACATCCGACGGAAAGCCGTATTTCGATGAATATGTGACACTTAAGAGACATGGACTTAGGATCACCATCATCGGATTCACGAATCCGAACATCAAGAGCTGGCTGTCGCCGCTCTTGTGGGAAGGAATGGAGTTCGAGTCATTGCTGCCTGATTTTGCGCAGAAGACAGTGGACCGTATCAAGGCTAAGGAGAAGTCGGATGTGGTTGTTGTAGCTGTTCATGCAGGTACTGGCCAGGGAAATGGCGAGATACTTGAAAACCAGGGACTTGACCTGTTCAAGAATCTTGAAGGCGTTGACTTTGTCGTGTGTGCACATGACCATCGCCCGACGGTACGTCGCGGCGATGATATCTGCCTGCTTAACGCAGGCAGCCATTGCAATTACCTAGGAATGGGAACTGTGACAGTCAAGGTAGAGGGTGGCAAAGTAGTAGGGAAGGACCTTTCTGTAGATCTTCTGAGTCTTGACAAGAACAAGGTGGACCAGGAAATGCAGGCTATGTTCCGTCCTGACTATGAGGCTGTCAAGGCGTTCACCCTGAAGGAGGTAGGCCATCTGAAGACAGATCTTCGCACTCGTGACGCGTATGCAGGAATGTCAGATTACCTGAACCTCATCCATACACTCTGCCTTGAGGCGACTGATGCTCAGATTTCCTTTGCAGCTCCTCTGACCTTCAACGGAGAGATCAAGGCGGGTACGCTGCTTTATAATGATCTCTTTACAATCTATCCGTATGAAAATCAGCTCTTTGTGGTAAAGATGATTGGCGCCGAAATCAAGAGATACCTCGAACATTCCTACGACGGCTGGATCAATACCCTAGATGGCAATGAAGAACATCTGCTGAAGATCTACAAGAGGGCGGACCCTCGCACCGGAAGTACACGCTGGTCCTTCGGCGGTGCAACCTACAATTTCGATTCTGCAGGCGGACTGCTGTACGACGTTGATGTTACGAAACCTTTCGGAGAGCGCGTCGTCGTGAAGTCGCTCGCCTCCGGCGCAGACTTCGACGCCGCCGCCGAATACAAGGTCGCCATGACCTCATACCGCGCCAGCGGCGGAGGCGGCCTCATGAAATTGGCCGGCATCGACACCGGCCGTATTGATGAACGAGTGACCGGCTACTACCCGGAAATCCGCAACCTCCTTTACGACTACCTCCTGACCCACAAACAAATAGACCCGTCAGTCATCGGCAACCCGTCAGTGATCGGACAATGGCGTTTCATCCCGGAAAATACAGCTCAAAACGCCCTTACCCGCGACATGTCCCTGATTTTTCAATAATCCCGTATTCTCTAACTAATTGATAAGTAAGTGTTTATAGAAAGTGCGTGCTCCCCATTGGCAGCACGCACTTTCTGTAAGTAATTGAATTATAGTGATTTGTGTTTTGCGCTGAAAATCAGAGCAGCCCGAGCAGCTTGCTGCGGGAGAGCATGCAGGAGCCGATCGTGCCGGCTTTGTCTCCCAACTTGGAGAATTTGATGGTTGTGTCGCTGTTGATGATGTTGAGCGAGTGCTTCTGGATGGAGCTGCGGACAGGAAGCAGGAGGAACTCCTTGGTTTTGGCAACGCTTCCTCCCAGTACGATGAGTTCAGGGTTGAAGATGTTGATCAGTCCGGCTATGGCCATTCCTAGGGTCGTACCTATCTCCTCGATGGTTTCGATGGCAAGCACATCCTCTTCCTGGACGGCGTCGATGATCTCCTCGAGGTGGATTTCTTCTCCCTTATTGTATTTTTCGGAAAGAATCGAATTCCTTCCGGCCTTGAGCTTCTCCATGAAGATCCTGTAGATGGCCAGTCCTGAAGCGCCTGTCTCGAGACATCCTGTCTTGCCGCAATGGCAGACCTGGTTGTTGTTCAGGAAGGTGAAGTGTCCGACCTCTCCTGAAAATCCTGACTTTCCGTATGAAAGCTTGCCGTCAAGGATCATTCCCATACCAAGACCCCAGCTGATGTTGATGAAAAGCATGTTCTTTTCATCATTCGCTATGCCGCAGATGTACTCTCCGTATGTCATGGCACGGGAGTCATTGTCGATGAAAGCCGGCTTTCCCATCTCGTCCGAAAGGACAGATGCTATCGGCTTGTCCTCTCCGAGGAAGTATGTGAAGCAGTATCCTGTCTCATTGTTCACGCGTCCTGTGAGATTGAATCCGTATGCAAGTACCATTTCCGGATCTATGCCGCCTTCCTTCAGAAGTGTCTTCAGATTGCGACATAATTCCCGGAACGATTCCTCGGAATTCTGCACGATGAAATCTACTTCTTCATGGAAATCTATCAAGGTCCCTTTGAAGTCTGTGACTGCGTAGTTGAAGTATTTTCGTCTGATATCTACTCCTACGAAATATCCTGCGGAAGGGTTGAGACCGTAGACGCTGGGGCGGCGTCCTCCGTTGGTGTCGATCTTGCCGACCTCCCTGAGGAATCCGTCCTCAATCAGTTCCCCGACCAACTTCGTGATGGTCGGGATACTGGTATTGAGTTCCTTGCTCAGGTCTGCAAGACTGAAGTCTCCTTCGTTTATGCAGAGCTTGAGAATCTGCTTTTTCAAGACGGAATTCTTGCCGTCTATTCTGCCTAGGAATGAGTTTGACATAGTTCAGTTGAGTTTAAGTTTATTTCTTTCTGTTTGTCCAGTATGCTTCGATCTCCTCAAGGGTCTTTCCGGTAGTTTCAGGAACGACCTTCCACATGATGAGCATGTAAGGTACGCAGCATGCGGCGAAGATGAAGAATGTACCTGCCTGGCTCCAGCCGAGAAGTACCGGTGTCAGCTGTCCGATCAGGTATGTGCCGATCCAGAGCGCGAATCCGGCGATTGACATCGCGCGTCCGCGCACGCTGTTCGGATACATCTCCGAAAGAAGCACGAACACGATGGCTGAAATCGAGATGGCGCAGCAGAATACATAAGCAAGGAAGAATGTAAGCATGAAGGCGTTGCCGAGTCCGAGAGCCGGTCCCCATGCGAAGTAGGTTCCGATCGCGAGGAGGCAGATGATCATGCCGCTTACTCCCCAGTAGATGAGCTGCTTACGACCCACTCTGTCGATGATGAATACTGCAAGTACGGTAGTCACCATATTCACGACTCCTACAAGTACGGTAGAGAACATCGGATTGTCGAATCCTGCATCTGAGAAGATCTTAGGACCATAGTAAAGCACTGCATTGACTCCCATGAACTGTCCGAGGATGGCGATGGCGCTTCCTGCGATCACAGCTACGAGGATGCCTGGCTTGAGAAGGTCTGACCATTTTCCCTTGTTCTCTCCCTCGAGAGACTTGCAAGTTACGTCTATCTCCTCCTGAACTTCTGCCTGGGAAGCGTAGATCTTGTTGAGAACGCGAGATGCCTTGTCAATCTTACCGTTTACTATCAACCACTTAGGGCTCTCAGGGATGAAGAAGATGATAATGAAGAAGAGCAGTGCAGGAAGAGTTTCGCTTCCGAGCATTCCTCTCCACATCTCGCAGTTCCACATGTTTGTCCAGAGGTTGCCTGCAACAGAAAGGCTTCCGTTCGCGTCGATCACCCAGTTCATCAGATATGCCAGGAGGAATCCGATGGTCACGGCAAGCTGATACAGCGATACGAGTGTTCCGCGGATCTTTGCCGGCGATACCTCTGATATATATATAGGTGAAACGATCGATACGATACCGATGCCGACGCCGCCGATGATACGGAACGCAACCAGTCCGTCGAAACTTCCGCAGACAGCACATCCGATGGCAGAGATGCTGAAGAGCGCTGCCGAGATGAGCATCGTCAGCTTACGTCCCAGATAGTCGCTGAGCGAACCTGCAACGAGCACACCGCAGATCGATCCGATAAGCGCACATCCCACATACCAGCCTTCCATCATGTCAGTAAGTGCGAACTGGTTCTTCACGATGGAAGTAGTTCCCGAAATGACCGCAGTGTCATAACCGAACAGAATACCTCCGATGGCAGCTACCACCGCCATAAATATCACGTACCCTAATGTGTTCTTTTGTTTCATAATTACAGTTTTTGAGATTGCCACGTCGCTTCGCTCCTCGCAATGACGTGTAAGTTGTAGGTCGCAATGACATGCAGTTTGTTGTCTTTAGTTTCGTGTCTCCACGTCATTGCGAGGTTTCGCAGAAACCGTGGCAATCTGTATTATTTAATATTGAAATACTCCTTATACCTATTATATAGATTACCGGCAGCGCCGTACACCGACTGCGGACTGAGGAAGTGCGGGAACTCGAAGGTGATCGCCTTGTCATATCCACATCTCTTTGCAGCCTCCAGCTTCAGACGGAGTTTGTCGAACTTGATAGGGAGGAACTTGATAGGCATGTCGCGGTCGAATGTCTCTGCGTTGGTCCAGCACTGCATGCCGTACTTGTCCGCCATCTTCTTGTTGACGCTGAAGAAAGCATCCAGCTCGTCATAGTCGATGTGACCATCCTGGAATGCGACTGCGTCGACAACATCATGGATACCTGAGAATATCTGACTCCATTCCCTTTCATGCGCCTCAATGGATACGGCGTCTTCCTTCGTCAGCGCCGCGCCTGCCGCACTCACCGCCTTCTTGCCGTCGATCCACGGCGAGATGAATACCGGCATTCCGCCCGACACCTCCTTGCACTGTGCGCCCATCGCATGGAATGCGTCGACGGCTCCGATGGTGTCACGGCTGATCTCCGTACTGAGGTACCAGCCTCCGAAGCTGTCATACTTCTCTCCGTACATCTTCCACACTTCGTCGATGACGAACTTGTTGTCCTCGATCTCGTGGCTCATGTCCTTTGTGTCCCAGTATACTCCCGAATCATAAAGACCGAGGTAGAACTTCATTCCATGTTTCTGCGCAAGGCGGCAGAACATGTCGATCAGGTCGACCGAAGGCATGTAGCATCCCTTCTTCAGGAGGTACGGCGACGGATAAGTGATGAACTTTCTATATCCGCAACGGATGTCGATCACTGTGTCGATTCCGATGGCCTTCATATATGCGAAGTCCTGGTCCCATTCCTTTTCGCCCCAGTTCTGGTGCGGGATGTCGTGCGATATCTCGTCGAGGAAGGTTCCGGTAATGCGGAGTCCGTTGTCATGAGGAACGATGAGCCCTCCTTCGGAGAGGCTCGAAGTCGATCCTGTGTTTGCGGTGCATGATGATAAGAGCGATGGCGCTACCAGAGCTGAAGCTCCGCCTATTGCCATGGTCTTGAGAAAATCTCTGCGGTCTGCCATAATATGTGGTTATTAATTATTTTTAAGAAAAATCAGACAAATATACTGAAATTTCTATGAATCTTGGTCGTTATCGCTTTAATTTAGTCTCGTTGCTGCGACTTTAAGGATTATTTCTGGTAAACGTTGTTTAAAAATATGGGGTATGTTTTTAAAATTATTTAATAAAAACGTGAAAACACGTTGTTATTTTTTAAATATTTAATAATTTTGCGTGAATATTATAATCCAAATTGTATAGTAATGAGACTTATACTGACCGCAATTATTGCATCACTTGCCTTAATCTCTTGTAAATCAGAGGTTAAGGAGGTTAACCATAACTACATGTGGTTTGACTGCGAAGCCAATTATGCGACCCTTTCCCATCCTGATTCGATCCAGTTCTATCTTGCTAAGTGCAAGGACCTCGGATTCGGCAATGTGGTTGTCGACGTGAAGTCGATCATGGGCGAGGTTCTTTATGACAGCGAGATCGCTCCATACATGGGCGACTGGGAAGGAGTCGAGAGACCGCGTGACTACGACATGCTCGGCTATTTCATCGAGTACGGTCACGAGATGGGCCTCAAGGTCTTCGGCTCTCTCAACGTATTCGCCGGCGGACATAACTATTTTGACCGTGGCATCGTGTACATGGACAAGGCCGCATGGCAGTCCATCTGCTACCACAACGGCAAGCTCACTCCGATCTCAGAGATCAAGTCGAACTACAACTGCATGATGAACCCTTCAAACCCTGAGGTTCAGGATTATCAGATCGAGGTACTCAAGGAGTTTGCACGCAAATATCCTGAAGTAGACGGACTTATCTTCGATAGAGTCCGTTATGACGGCATCACTGCCGACTTCAGCGAACTCTCGAAGAAGCAGTTCGAGGAGTACGCAGGCGTGACAGTAGAGAACTACCCTGAGGACATCCTCAGCTGGTATGACGAAAACAGCAACCTCCGTGACAACTGGGTTCCGGGCAAGTACGGAAAGAAGTGGGTCGAGTGGCGTGCTACCGTGATCCATGATTTCGTAGAGCGGGCTCACGCCGCTCTCAAGGAGATCAACCCGGACCTCATCATCGGCGACTATACAGGTGCATGGTACCCTACATACTGGCAGCTCGGAGTGAACTGGGCAAGCAAGGATTATGATCCTTTCCAGGTACCTGAATATAAGGCCTGGGCTACAGAAGACTACCACAAGACCGGTTATGCAGAGATGCTTGACATCTATATGACAGGTCTTTACTATACCCTGATCACAAAGGATGACGTTGACAAGGCCACAGGCGTCACCGGCCAGCGAAGCGAGGCCGGCATGGACAACAGCCTCACATACTGCTACAGCGTCGAAGGCGGTGCAGAGATCGCAAAGGAGATCACCAAGGGAGTTGTCCCTGTGATCGGTTCGATCTATGTCGAGCAGTACCTCGGAGACTTCACTCCGTTCGGACCTGCTGTTACTCAGGCTCTTAAGAGTACTGACGGCGTCATGATCTTCGATATCGTCCACCTCAACAAGCACAAGCTCTGGGACGTTCTGGAGCAGGCGATGAAAGATGCGGAATAATTAACAACTAACATTCAATACATGAAAGCGATTTATAGAAATCTGCTCGTCGCGTTCATTTTCCTCATGGGGGGGGCTTCTGCTTATGCACAGCCTTCCGTAAGAGGTAAGGTGACCGACATCGACGGCCTCCCGCTTCCGGGAGTAGCCGTCATGGTCAGCGGTACTTCCAACGGTACCATGACAGATGAGGCCGGAAACTACAGTCTTTCCGGATTGAAGAAAGGTGATGTGATCCTTTTCACAAGCCTCGGTATGGGCGACCAGACCTTCGAGTGTACAGGCAGCCTTTCAAAACTTGACGTCACGATGACCGAGGACGCAACCTTCCTCGAAGAGACTATCGTGGTCGGTTACGGTACCCAGAAGAAGTCATCCCTCACAAGTGCAGTCTCTGCAATGAAGGGAGATGAGCTCCTCAAGGCTCCTTCGACTAACGTGTCTCAGCTTCTTGCTGGTAGACTTACCGGTGTGTCTTCCGTACAGGAATCCGGTGAGCCAGGCCTCGACCAGGCTTCTATCCGCATCCGCGGTTCGCAGGGTGCTGTCAAGTATGTAGTGGATGGATTCCCTGTTGACAATATCAACGATATCGACCCGTTCGATATCGAGAGCATTTCAGTGCTCAAGGACGGTGCGTCAGCAGCGGTATATGGTCTTCAGGCTTCCAACGGTATCATCATCGTTACAACAAAGAAGGGTACCCAGGGAAAACCTAAGATCACATATAATGCTACATTCGGAGCATCCATGAACGCCAACTTCCCTGAGTTCATGGACGGTCCGCAGTTCGCATATTACTACAATGTTGCCCAGATGATGGACCAGCTCTCTTCAGGTGCCATCGCCAATGAGTCGGAGTATGTGCCTTACTTTACCAAGGATCAGGTGGAGCTCATGCTCAACGACGATCCGACTGACGGATGGGATAATGTAAACTATATCGACAAGGTCTTCGGAACAGGTTTTACCCAGAAGCATAATGTAACTGTCCAGGGTGGTACAGATACTTCCAAGTACTTCGCATCTTTCGGTTATCTCGGACAGAAGGGTAATATCGACAACTACAATTACGACAGATATAACATCCGTGCAAACATAGAGTCTCAGCTTGCAAAGAACTTCAAGTTCACAATGGGACTTTCAGGAGTGTTCTCAAACCGTAATACCCCTGGTTTCGGTACCGGTGGATCCGATATGGGTTCGGAGACAGGATGGCTCTCCATCGCCAACCAGACAATCCAGATGCATCCGTATCTTCCTGAAAAGTACAACGGATTCTGGACTGCTTCACAGAAGAAGAATACAGGTCTTCCTCAGAGCCCGCTTGCAGCTATCTACGAGTCCGGCTACAAGAAGACCCGCGGAATGGATGTGTCGGCAAACATGTCCCTCTCATATGATGTTCCATGGGTGAAGGGACTCCAGTTCAAGGTTTCAGGTGCATTCGACTACGGTGCATCAATGAACAAGAACCTCAATACTCCGTTCGACCTTATGATGTACTCGGCCGGAAGCTGGTCTCAGGTAGCAGACCCGAGAGGTAAGGGTGATGGAGTGAATCTCGGTGAGGGAACCTCTTATTACCAGTATCTTACCGGTCAGGCAGGTGTTTCATATTCAAATACTTTCGGCAAGCATTTCGTTGAAGGCCTCGCTCTCATGGAGATCAGTGACAGCCAGTCGAATGCCCATTCTGCATATGCGAAGCTGATACCGTTTGCTGCTCTTCCTGAACTTGGATACGGACAGCCAGCAGACAGCCCGATAGGTGGATGGAGCAGTGCATCCCGTTCTGCAGGATATGTGTTCCGTGCACGATACAACTGGGATGAGAGATATCTCGCTGAATTCACAGGCCGTTACGACGGTTCATACAAGTTTGCCGGTATGCGTACGACTCGTTGGGGATTCTTCCCTTCAGCTGCAGTTGCATGGAATCTCGCCAAGGAACCTTGGATGCAGGGTTTTGCAAATCTTGACGACTTGAAGATCAGAGGATCAGTAGCTCTTCTTGGTAATGACTCGATCGGAGCATTCGAGTTCCTCAATACATACAGCAAGTACTACCAGCAGATCATCTACGGCGATTATAACAAAGGAAACATCGTGACTCCGGGTTATGCTGACTCAGGTCTTGCAAACCCTGACCTTACTTGGGAAAAGTCTCTTTCATACAATGTCGGTGTCGACATGAAGATGTGGGGAGACAAGCTCGCTGTAGAGGCTGATGCATTCTACCGTTACAACTTCGACCTCCTTACATACATGGGATCCGACTATCCGCCTTCAATGGGAGGTTACTTTATGTCTGCGACAAACCATAATGCCTATGATACAAAAGGTATCGATGTGATGGTGTCTCACAGAAACCATTTCATGGCAGCCGGCAAGCCTTTCCAGTATGGTGTAAGCGGAACAGTCACATATGCACGCAGCCGTTGGATCATCTATGGTGACCAGCCTAATATCCCTGAGAACCAGAAGGTTGTCGGCAAGCCTCTCGGTGCTGTCATGGCATGGACTGCGGACGGTCTCTATCGTTCGGAGGAGGAAATCGACAATTCTGCATGGTACGGTACTCGTCCGAATGTGGGTGACATCAGGTACGTCGACCTCAACGGTGACGGCAAGATCGACGGTGACGACAAGGGATTCATCGGACGTACCAACCGTCCTGAACTTACCTTCGGTCTCAACCTCGACTTCGCATGGAACGGCCTCGACTTCAACGCACAGTTTACAGGTGGTGCACTCTTCGACGTATCCCTCACAGGTACATACTACAACGGATACGACGACAATACCATCTGGACACAGACTTTCAAGGAGAACGCCAACTCTCCTCTCTTCCTTGTAGAGAATGCATACAGCATCTACAACCCTGAAGGAACATTCCCACGTATCACTCTCGGAACTCCGGGACACGGTGGCGACAACGGTCTTGCATCTACATTCTGGCTCCGTGACGGAACATACCTCCGTCTCAAGTCAGCACAGCTTGGATATACCATCCCTCAGAAATGGACGAACAAGATCAATATCGAAGCATTGAGATTCTTCGTTGAAGGTCAGAACATCTTCACTATCGATGCTCTTCCAGAAGGTATCGACCCTGAGTCTCCAGGTGTGAACAACGGATATTACCCTCAGCAGCGACTTCTCATGGGTGGTGTGACATTAACATTCTAAGGATTTGGCTATGAAGAATATATTTAAAGCAATACTCGCATTAGGAATTTCCTTGGGATCTTTCTCTTGCACCTCTTATCTTGACATGACTCCGACAGACAGTGTCTCAGACAAGCTTATCTGGGAGACTACCGAGAATGCGGAGTATCATGTGAACTACATCTACTCTTATGTGTATGATGTCTTGATGAACCAGTGCGTTGCAGGACAGACAGAAGCGCTGACCGAACAGCTTAAGTATGGTTCATATAACTACAACTCTCTCTGCTATATACCAAGCGAAATCGCCTACGGTGTCGACCAGACTCTTTCTGCAGGATATGTCGATGCATATCTCGGATACTGGGGCTCATGGTATCAGGGAATCGCAAAGTGCAACAAGGCTCTCGACTGTCTGAAGAGATATGGCCAGATGTCGGATGATGACAAGATTCGTCTTGAGGGCGAGATCAAGTTCATGCGTGCCTTCCTGTACTTTGACCTTATGAAACGTTATAAGGAAATCATCATTTACGACGAGGACCTTCAGGCATATGCCAAGGACAAGGCCATCAGCACAGAGAAGGAAGGATGGGACTTCATCTATGAAGATCTCAACTTTGCAGCTCAGAACCTCCCTGCAAGGGAGACTGCAAAAGGCCGTCTCAACAAAGGTATGGCATGGGCATTCATGACAAGAGCCATGCTTTATGCGGAGCGTTACGATGTAGTTATTACAGCTGCCGCTGAAGTGGAGAAACTTGGATATGCTCTTGAGGCAAGCTACGTAGACGGTTATGCCAAGGCAGCCGGTGCCGGTAATAAGGAAGCTATCATCCAGTATCAGTTCGACAGAGCGAATGACGTTACCCACAGCTATGATTTCTACTACACTCCAGGCGGTGACTTCAGCCTTCACGGCGAGACAGGCGGCGGATATGGTACTCCTACCCAGGAAATGGTAGAGTCTTATGAGTACGCTAAGGGCGGATTCCCTGACTGGAACCCATGGCATGGTACTACTACCGATACTCCTCCATACGCAGAACTGGAACCTCGTTTCCACGCTACAATCCTCTACAATGGAGCGACTTGGAAGAACCGTACGATCGAACCTTTCGTAGGAGGTGCCGACGGCTGGTGTACATGGAATCTTGAGCGTGAGCCTAAGGGACGTACAACCACAGGTTATTATCTCCGCAAGATGGTTGACGAGACTCATGATGTGATTGCATATTCCGGTGGTATCCAGCCTCTTATGGTCATGCGTTATGCTGAGGTTCTCCTTAATAAGGCCGAAGCATGCTATAAGTCCTCGACCCCTGACATCGCTTCTGCCAATGAAGCTGTAAAGGCGATCCGTGCACGTGTAGGACTTCCTTATGAAAACAAGGAAGGTAACGAGCTTTGGGCTGCTATCCGTCAGGAGCGCAAGGTCGAGCTTGCGTACGAAGGCCTCTGGTATTGGGATCTCCGTCGTTGGAAGGTCGCTCACAAGAACTATCCTGAAGGATTGACCGGCTACCAGCAGCATGGTCTCAAGATCGAGAAGAACAGCGACGGTACGTTTACATACACATATGTATCCGTAGATGACCAGAACAGAAACTTCCCTGAGAAGATGTACCGTTTCCCTATGCCTTCAGGCGAGTTGAGCAATAATGGCGCAGTGGATCAGTATCCTGAGTGGAAATAAAGATAAAAGCTGATGAAGATGAAAAAAGTATATTATTTTATAGCTGCCGCGCTGCTCTTGTCTGCGTCCGCATGTCAGGATCCGCAGTTTGTCGAGCCGACGGCTGACCGTCAGGGAATCACCAGCCTGACAGCATACTTCACCTGGGGCAAGTACACAGAGATGGAGTTGGGTAAACTACAGGTTACCGATCCGGATATGGAAAGATATGTCATTCCTATTCCTTGGTATTACCCGGAAGAGACCGATGATGTTACGACTCTTTACATGGCGAATGTCAGAGTAAGAGCTGAACTTGCCGAGAACTGCAGCATCGATCCGCCTCTTACAGTCCTTGACCTGTATCAGGAACACACGTTCACATATACCAACGCACAGGGCGAGAGCAAGCCTATCATCATTACAGGTGAGAGAGTCAAGTCAAAGACTACAAATATGCTCGGCATGAATCTCCTGGATCCTGAGACAATGGAGGTGGTGCTTGAAGGCTTTGTGGACAATGACAACAAGTGCGTATATCTCTTTACTATCGATGATATCGACGGCCTTGTCGCAGAGGTTACTCCTTGGTATCATGCAAGCGTCGTGGATGCAGATCCTGTTCTTGATGAGGAAGGCAAGCCTACTGACCTCTACAGGTTCGATACCCCGAAGGATTGGAACCAGGAGCAGACCATTTCCATTCTTGCCCATGACGGCGTTACTGTCGGAGACTTCAAGGTGATCAAGAGGGATCCGGAGAAGATCCCATATGGTTTCAATGCCGAGAGCATCAAGGAAATGTTCAACATCGACCCTGTCAGCCGTCTTGGTGCACCTGCGTACATTACTCCTGTCAACTCGTCACTCGCTTATGTCGGCGGATATCTTGTTGTCAGCCACGGAGACGGATCGGCTCCTATGTACCTTGACGGACGAAACGGTTCGAAGATCGGTGAGATCGCTACCGGTGGCCTTACAATCGGAGCCGTGACAAGTGACGAAGGCGGCAACATGCTCCTTTGCAACCATCTTGATGCAGCCGGAACATTCAATATCTACAGGACGAAGTCCGTTACAGAAGCTCCGACCCTCTTCTACTCGTATGACAGCGAGGTATCCCTCCCAATGGGTGCCAAGATAAAGGTCTGCGGAAACATTGACACTGAAGCACGTATCACTGTTTCTTATGAAGGAGTTGCCGGCGTGACTACTGCAAGCCAGTTCGTAGAGTTTACAGTTGAAGGTGGACAGGTTGTTGATGCCAAGGTATATGATCTCGCTTCTGCCGGCATCTCATGGGGTTCATATCCTGAGAACTCTGCAGGACTCGTTCCTTCTTCTGCTCAGGCAGGTGAGAACGGATGGATGTATGCTTCTTATACCATCAACGGAATGCAGTGGGTCAAGCCTGATCTTACAGCAGGTCAGCAGATCGTTACAGATGACATGGACAATGCATGGCTTCTGAACCCTAACTGTCTCGAGAGCAAGACATTCAATAACGCAAATTATCTTACACTCCTTGTGCTCCATCATTTCCCTGCATGGGACAAGCAGCCTAGCCTCTGGGTGTACGATCTTGCAGATCCGTCTGGCTTGACAGGCAATTATCAGAACTCTTCGTCAATTGTCACATACAACAGCTGGCTGATATATTTCAATGCTACGAATGCGGCAGATAACCTTACCCAGTCTTCTGGAGACGTTATCATGGCTCCTTCAGCTGACGGTTTCAAGGTCTTCATCTACTACTATGACCATTATGCCGGCATGATCGGAGGTTACTCTGCTGACTGCGTGAAGAAATAGTATAATGAAAACTTTTGTTAAAATATTAATATGCCTTGGACTTATGGGAGTCTTCGCATCTTGCGGAGACGCCCGTGAGTATCCATGGAATCCTGACTGGGATCAGACTCAGCCGGATCAGGATCAGGAGCCGGAACCGGAGCCCGAGCCGGAACCGGAACCTGAGCCAGAACCAGAACCCGAGCCAGAACCCGAGCCAGAACCTGAGCCAGAACCTGAGCCAGAGCCAGAACCAGAACCAGAACCGGAGCCGGAATCCGGACCGTTTGCAGATTGGACCGACGTATCCGCAGAATACGGAGTACTGCCGTCATATCTGAAGGTATACAGGTCTCCGGAAGAGCTTCAGGGAAAGAAAGCGATTGCCTATGTTGCAGTTGCTGACATGACCTCTGCCGAGTGGGATATATGGAGCGTCAGATCAGACAGGTCTGCCGAGACAGCCGATCCGTTCATGACTCCTTCCGAAGTGTATTCGGAAACTTCATGCCCGGTTGTGATAAACGGCGGTTATTTCTACTATTCCGGCAGCAAGAGGTATACTTCAAGCCTGGCTGTCAAGGATTCTGAAATCCTGGCATACAATATCAACTATGCCTCTGAGGATTGGAAGACCATGTACTATCCTACCAGAGCCGCTTTTGTCCAGTATGCCGACGGAACATTGGATGCATGTTGGACTTACGCTACATGGAACAACCATTTCATGTATCCGGTACCTGCGGACAATTCATGGAGCAAGGCACCGCTCAAGCAGCCTTCTGCTGATTATCCTGAAGGCGGATGCGAGTTCAATGCAATGACTGCTATCGGAGGTGGCCCAGTGCTTATCAATGAAGGTCAGTTCACTGATTCGTATGTGCAGGAACTTTTCGACGGCACTTCGGGTATCGACCCTGACAGCAACCAGCCTCGTACAGCAGTAGGTGTGACCGCAGATGGCAGGATGATCTTCTTTGTTTGCGAAGGACGTGAGATGACATCCGGAGTATACGGACTTACAACGGCAGATGTTGCCGATGTACTTCTCGGTCTCGGATGTGTCGAGGCCATCAACCTTGACGGCGGTGGATCTTCATGCATGCTTGTAAATGGAAATGAAACCATAAAGGTGTCAGACGGTTCACAGAGGGCCGTAGCGAGTCTTTTGATGTTCAAATGATTTAGATTATGAAGTATATAATAAGAATCATATTAACTGTTACTCTCTTTGCATTTGTTGCATGCGATGATGCAAGGGAGTATCCGTGGAATCCTGAGTGGGATCAGACTCAGCCTGAACCTGAGCCTGAACCAGAGCCTGAACCAGAACCGGAACCTGAACCAGAGCCCGAGCCGGAGCCGGAACCAGAACCGGACCCGGAACATGTCGGAAAGGCCCGTCTCGTATGGATAGATGCTGCAGCCAATTTTGAGGACTATGCAAATGATGCAGACAGGATATCTTCAGATATGGCCCGTATCAAGGAGACAGGATTTACAGGAGTGATTGTCGAAGTACGTCCTACTACGGCAGGTCTTCTCTTCCAGTCAGATGTAGAAGCTGGTCTTGATAGGGTAGATGCCTGGACTGACAATGGTTATGTATGGCTTAAGAGGACAGCTTCGTTTGATTATCTTCAGGCATTCATCGACGCAGGAAAGGCAAACGGACTTGATGTCTATGCAGCTATCAATACAATGGTAGGTGGTAAGGAATGTCCGTATGGTCTCGGTTCACATGGACCTCTTTTTGACGGAACGATCAGCAAGGACTGGGCATCTGTCATAAATATGGTAGGTGGCTTGAAGAGCTGCATGGACCTGGGTACCGGAACAAAGTTCCTGAATCCGGCGAATGATGAAGTCGTCTCTTATCTTCTCGGAATACTTGAGGATCTTGCTGCATATGATGTGAAAGGTATAATCCTCGACCGTTGCCGTTATGACGATTACGAACTGATGAGTGATTTCTCGGAGGCTTCGCGTGCAAAGTTCGAGGCATATATCGGCCGTAAGGTTGATAAATGGCCGGCAGACATCTTCTCTCCGGGAGCAGACAAACTGACCGGAAACGGTACGGACATGCAGAAGAAGTGGATGGAGTTCCGTGCGAAGGTCATCCATGATTTCATCGAGAAGGCTTCTGAAAGAGTACATTCAGTCAACCCTGATATCCGTTTCGGAGCTTACGTAGGAGCTTGGTATTCAAGTTATTATTACTCTGGTGTGAATTGGGCAAGCCCTAAGTATGAGACATCTTCATATTATAAGTGGGCAACCCCTGATTACAACGAATACGGATATGCCGACCATTGTGACATCATGATCATAGGTGCCTATGCTTCGACTTCTTCCATCTACGGAAACGGAGAATGGACAATGCAGGGATTCTGCAAGAGAGCTCAGACTCTCTTTGCCGGTGAGGTACCTTTCATCGGAGGACCGGATATCGGTAACTCGACCGGTTTCGCAAACGGAGGACAGGGAGCCCTTATGCCTCAGATTGTCGATGCATGCATAAACTCGTCGACAGAGGGTATGTTCTTCTTCGATCTCTGCCACATCAAGATGTATGATTACTGGGATGACATAAAGATTGCATTCGACCAGTACATCTCTACAGTAACTACTGAACAGTAAGAAACAAACAATATCTACAAATAAGTCTTATTATGAAAAGAATCGCTTTATTCTTTGCGATAGCAATGGCGGCCATCTCCTGCGCACCGGAAGAGGTCATCACTCCAGAGCTGACTGTGCTTACAGATGCGGGTGACCTTGTGATGACTCCAGCAGAAGGAAAACTTCAGATCGAGTTCACCACAAATGTAGACTGGACTGCCAAAGTCATTGAACCGGAAGGTACAGAACCATGGTGTGTGCTCACCCCTTCAAAAGGAAAGGCTGGTGACAATGTCATGGAACTCCTCTGTATCGAGAACAAAGGAACTGATAACCGTACCGCAAAGGTAGTCATCAAGGCAATGGACCTGACCCGGGAAGTTGAAGTGACCCAGCTCCAGAAGGATGTACTCGTCCTTACTGCTGAAAGGGAGTACGATATTCCATATCAGGGCCAGAATCTGGATTTCAAGGTCACTCATAACCTTGATCTTAAGGTGACTTCTGATGTGGACTGGATTACAGAGGTGAAGTCCAAGGGTCTCCATGAAGATACATTCACATTTGCAGTAGCACCTAATGCAGGAGCTGCAAGAACAGGAAAGATCACTTTCTCAGCCGATCCTTTCAAGGAAGAGATCGTCGTGAGACAGGATGCATGGGTTCTTGAATTCAATATCGATCCTGCTGAAGACAAGATATTCGATCCTGCAGGCGGCGAGTATAAGATGACTGTCGCTTCCAACGTGGATTATTACGTCAATCTGGCGGAGAACGACTGGTTGACCATGACTGTTTCGGGTGATGAATATACATTCACTGCCATCCCGAATGATGGTATGAAGGCTCGCGAGACAGAGGTGAGGATATCTCCTAAGAGCGCGAAGTACGTCGAATATTCGAAGGTTGTCAAGATGAGTCAGAAGTCTGCAGGTGCCAAGCTTGAAGTTTCTGAACTTGACAAGAGGGTGACATGCCTCGCTCAGTCGTTCGATCTGACTGTTGATTCAAATGTAGAGTTCGAAATGGCATACAAGAAGTATGTGGACGGCGAGTATGTGGATCTTGATGCTGCAGACAAATGGATCTCACATACAGTTTCAGGTAATACATATACATTTACCGTTACTGAAAATCCTGAATGGACCGAGAGATCGCTTGTTCTCTTGTTCACTCCTAAGGATGCCGCATATTCGGATATGATAACTGAGGTTGTTGTCCGTCAGTATGGTCATGCCTTCCTCATGTGGTCTCAGCAGATTGCTGCAATAGAAGGTTATGATCCTGCCCAGAAGCTGAGACTTGCCGCTTATGATGGCAAGATCCTCCTTGCAAACACAACCAAGGTATTCATGATCGATCCTACTACAGGCGCTGTAGTAAGCACAGTCCAGATGCCTGCCGGTGTTGCTGCGCACAGCCTCATGGTTGATGATGCAGGAAATCTCCTTATAGCTGCCGATGGCACCGTAGATCAGGAAATTGTATTGTATCATGTTGCTGATCCTATGAATCCGGCACCTGAGGTTGTTCTGACTTATAATACAGGAAACTATTACGGCTCCATTACCGGAAACTTCCGTGTCAAGGGTAACATCAAGGACGATGCTGTCATAACTGCAGTTATTTCAGATGGTCAGGACGGTGAGAATATTGAAGACGGAGCAGTCCTGATATGGGAGGTCGTTGACGGCGTATGCGGAGAGTGGAACTGGACGAATGTCCCTTATACAGCATGGGACGTCGCTTCGTTGTGCTGTTATCCTGCCGGATCATCATTGTCTGACGGTCTTTTCTATATCGGTTATGGTGGAGATTATAATCTCTATTATACCTCATCGGTAGTCAAGAATCCTGTCAGGGCAGAAGTTGCAGAAGGCGAAGCTCCGCACTATGTTCAGAGTACTTCATGGACCATGTCTTATGTTACCGGATCTACATGGCAGGAGAACTACAACTGTATATCGACTGCAGAGTGGAAGGGTAACAGCTATGCAGCGATACTCCAGGGCTGCCACTTCAACTATGACGATGCCGGTCTGATCCTTCTCAATGTGAATGATCCTGCCGCTGCATCTTACGTATACAATTATGAGTGTACTTCTGATGTTGAGCGTGATGATGCGTGGGCAAATCTCTGGTGGAACGGAACCGGTATATACAGCGATATCCTCCTCGTTCCTACAGAAGACGCCCTGCTGATGGTAGGTGCTGACAGCAACTACGGAACATTTACATGTCTGGCAATAATGTAAAACACTTTTATATCCACATTTAAAATTAATTACCATGAAAAGAATCTTTAAAGTTCTGTCTATGGCGCTGGTAGCTGCATTGGCTATCTCATGCTATGATGACACAAAGGTTTGGGAGAAGCTCGATTCTCTCGAAGCAAAGCTGACTGAGCTCACATCACAGGTCAACTCGGTTTCAAGCATCGTATCCGCTCTTGAGCAGAAGGTATACGTGAAGGCTGTGACTGAAGTTACCGGAGGTTATGAGATTGAATTCACAGACGGTAAGAAGGTTACTGTAAAGGATGGTAAGGACGGCGCGAACGCTCCTGAAATCGGTGCAACAAAGGATGTTGACGGAATCTATTACTGGACTCTCGGTGGCGAGTGGCTTCTTGATGCTGCCGGCAACAAGGTTCCTGCAGGTATGGGCCAGCCTAAGCTCAAGACAGAGAACGGTCAGTGGTACATCTCTGCTGACGGTAAGGAATGGGCTCTCATCGGACCGGATGTAGCTTGTACAATCAAGAACGTTGCTGTTGCTGCTGATGCTGTTACCTTCACACTTGCTGACGGTACTGAAATCGTCATTCCTCTCGTACAGGTGATCGACATCACATTTGATATTCCTGAAGTGGTTGTATACGGTGAAGAGACACTTGAGTTCTCTTATGTGATCACAGGTGGTACTGAGAAGAACCGTGTTGCAGCTATCTGTACATCAGGAGTCGCTTCAGTTACTGCAACTGATGCAAACAATGGTGTGATCAAGATTTCTTCTCTTGTAGGCGCAGATTTCGAGTGTACTGTATTCGTTACTGACGGTGTAGAGAGAACTATCTTCAAGACTCTCAAGTTCAGGTCAGGTGTATTCACTACTGAGGAAGATGAAATCTATGTTGGTTTCGATGCAACTGCTCTTACTATTCCAGTAGCGACAAGCATGGAATTCGTTGTGACTCCGGAGTGTGACTGGATTACCCTTGCAGCTGAGACAAAGGCTGAGGTCAAGACTGAGGAAATCGTTCTTAACGTTGCTGCAAATGCCGATATGGCTTCAAGATCTGCATATGTTTCTTTCGTTCCGAAGGATGAAGCAGCTGCTGACATGGCATTCAAGGTAGCAGTCTTCCAGACAGGTCATGCAAATAAGGTATGGTCTGCAGAAGTAAAGGATATCGAGGGTTATGATCCAACTCAGAGAGTTAAGCTCGCCAAGTATGGTGATTATATCCTTCTCGCAAACACAACCAAGGTTTATCTCCTTAATCCGGCTGACGGTGCTGTAGTATCTACTATCGATATGCCGGCTGGCTTCGCTGCCCATAATGTGCTTGTTGACGATGCAGGTAATGTTCTTATCGGTTCAGATGCATTGGACGGAGCTGGTGATGTGACTCTTTATTATGTGGCTGATCCTTTCAATCCTGTACCAGAGCCAATTTTCAGCTGGAATGCAGGCAATTACTATTGCGTAGGAGCTGGTAATATCCGCGTGAAGGGTAATGTAAAGGATGATGCAGTTATCACAGCGGTTGTAACTGACGGTGCAGGTGGAGCATGTCTCGCTTGGGAAGTAGTTGATGGCGTAGTAGGTGACTGGAAATGGACAAACCCTCCATATACTAACTGGAATGTTCCTTCTCTCTGCTTTGCTCCTCTTGGTGCAACTATGGCTGACGGATTCTTCTATATCGGTTACGGTGGAGACTACAACCTTCAGTATACTTCTACATTCGTAGCTGGTGGCGGTACAACATGGGCACCTACATACGTTACAGGTTCATCATGGATGGAGAACTACAACTGTATCGCAACTGCAACATGGAAAGAGAACAAGTACGCTGCTATCGTAATGGGTTGCCACTTCGATTATGATGCTGCTGATGCAGTTCTTCTTGACGTAAATGATCCTGCAGCAGCAAAGTTTGTATACAAGCATGCAGGTGACGGAGATGCTGATTGGGATTGGGGAGCAGGTGTGAACAACTCATGGACCGCTGGCGGTACATACAGCGACGTTCTTCTTGTCCCAACAGCTGACACACTCCTTATGGTTTATGTTGACAGCAACTACGGTACAATCGGTTGCGTAGCAATCCAGTAATATACTATTGACATGCAGTCGGAAAAATTCCGACTGCATGAATTTATTTTTTATTTTTGTACGATCAATCTGAATCGTTAAACAAGAAAATATGGATTTTAAGAAACTTGCAGAGCAATATAAAAGTGAACTCTTGGACAGTGTCCTTCCTTTCTGGCTGGAGAAGTCGCAGGATCTCGAGTACGGCGGATATTTCAGCTGCCTCGACCGTGACGGAAGCGTGTTCGATACGGACAAGTTCATCTGGTTGCAGGGTAGGGAAGTCTGGATGTTCGCTATGCTCTATAACAAGGTTGAAAAGAAGCAGGAGTGGCTTGACTGTGCTGTTCAGGGAGCGGAGTTCCTTAAGAAGTATGCGCACGACGGTAACTACGACTTCTATTTCTCTGTAACCCGTGAGGGCCAGCCGATAATCCAGCCATACAACATCTTCTCGAACACCTTTGCCTGCATGGCTTTCGCCCAGCTGGCTGAAGCTACAGGCAGCGAGGAGTATAAGGAGATTGCCCTGAAGACATTCCAGAGGATCCTTGACCGTCGCAACGACCCTAAGGGACGTTGGGAGAAGTCATATCCGGGAACACGTCCGATGAAGGGCTTCGCCCTTCCGATGATCATCTGCAACATGGCTCTTGAGGTGGAGAACATCCTTGAGGACAAGAGCATGCTTGACCAGACCATCGACGAGTGTCTCAGCGAAATCCTCAATGTGTTCTATCATCCTGAATATGGAGTCATGCTTGAGAACGTTTCTCCTGACGGAACCCCTATCGACTGCTTCGAAGGACGAGAGATCAACCCGGGTCATGACCTCGAGGCTCTCTGGTTCATGATGAACCTCGGTATCCGCAGAAACGACAAGGCACTCATCGACAAGTGCGTAGAGATCGCCCTCAGTGTAATCGACTTCGGATGGGATAAGGAATACGGCGGAATCTTCTACTTCCAGGACATCAAGAAGGCTCCTATGCAGAAGCTCGAGTGGGACCAGAAACTCTGGTGGGTACATCTTGAGTCTGCAATCTGTATGATCAAGGGATACCAGCTGACCGGCAACGAGCAGTGCCTTGAGTGGTTCAAGAAACTCCACGATTACATGTGGACGCATTTCAAGGATGCCGAGTACCCTGAGTGGTACGGCTACCTGAACCGTCGCGGTGAAGTTCTTCTTACCCTCAAGGGTGGAAAGTGGAAGGGATGCTTCCACGTCCCAAGAGGACTCTACCAGATCTGGCAGATTCTCGAAACACTTTAAGTTACTAGATTAAAAACGACTGACTGTTATATAAGTGACATGCCACCCCCGGCTAGGGGGACCCCTCGAAGAGGGAGGGGGTCACTGGTATAACAGTCAGTCGTTTTTAATGCGGACCTTTAAGCTGCTAGCTTCTCCAGAAGAGTTTCCTGCGGGTGAAGAAGCAGGTAACGGCGACCATCAGAAGGGTGAAGACCAGGCCTCTTATAACGCCCCAGAAAGGCGAGCCGACGCTTATTGCGTCAAGCCAGGCGGTGATTCCGCACAGTGTCAGGACCGGACCTGTGAAGAAGCTGGTGACGGTATATGCAAGCATAGGGTTCTGACCGCATCCGCTCAGACCACGTCCCTTTATCTGCCATTTGAGTTCCAATGCGAGGACGAAGGCTCCGGTAAGGGCTGTCATGCCTGTGGTAGTGAGCATGTACGACAGGTTGCAATAGTCTTTTGTGATACCTCCGTCGATAGGGTCGAAGAGGATGCCGACAAGCATGAATCCAAAACCGAAGTAGCCGAGCCATGTCATGATGTTGCGTCTCTTCCATGTAAGTACGACAAATACAGCACAAAGTACAGCGGAAATTACAAGGTCAGCTACAAGATGTCTTGTAAAGAGTCCCCAGAGCTGAACAAGCATAGCAACGAGGGCAATGACTCCTGCTGCAATATGGTGGCTGTCTATCTGAACGGTCTCTCCGGATCTTGAGTGTTCGAGAAGCTTGTCGCCGACTATTGAGCCGGCAAGGGCGATGACAAGGTACTGGAGATATCCCCACGAGAAGAACCATCCGATGCTGCCCATGGCAGGTACCCATGAAAGAACTTCCGGAGTGTACGAGCTCAAAGCCTTGAGCGCAATGATGAACAGAAGCACAAGCCAGCGCAGACGGATGCTGTCTTTAGTGAACATCCAGAGAAGACCTCCGAAGATCGCAACGTTTGCAAGGATCATGATGATCACGTCGCTGCTCCATCTGCTGAGTGTCAGTCCCATGTAATCCGTTCCGACAAAAGCCATCACGACAAGCAGGAACATGCCTGCGTTATTGATCAGACGGCATTTCTTCTCGTCCTTCAGCCTTACAAGAGACATGAACATTACACCCCACAGGACAATCTGGAACAGACCCTTGACAAAGTAAGGACGAGGGCTGGCGCCGATAGAATAGGCGTTGCCGAGCACGATGGCAAAGATGGTCAGGGTAAGCCATCTGCGGAACAGACTTCCTGCGACTTCCCATCTGCTGACCCCGTTCTCCAACCTCTTGCGCATGGCAAGAGGAAATGCAGCTCCCATAGTGAAGAGGAAGAAAGGGAAGACGAGGTCCACCCATGTGATTCCAGCAACGTCAGGGTTGAATGCATAGGTCGGAGGGGGAGTCTGACCATGGAACATCCATGCAGGCAGGTCCGAGTTATAACCGATATTCGCGCATAGGATCATCGCGAATATCGTTATGCCACGCAGGATGTCGATGGTTATTATTCTTTTGTTGGATAGTGAAGCCATTATCTTTCGATTGCCTTTGTGTATACTCTGCCGAAACGGTCTGTCACACGTACCTCAAGCTTCTTTGCGTCCTCGGACTTCTTTGCCCTGAACATGTTTTCTGTTCTTGCAGCATATACCCAGTTTCTCTTGAGTTTTGACTGGTCCTTGTAAAGTTCTCTTGCAAGAGGATCCTTGTCCATGAATCTCTCCATGTCGCAGACCTTGACTCCGTCCTCGAAGTACTCGACTTTCCATGTAGGGTCATAGTCCCAAACGTTCGCTACGACCTCACCAGGGAATGTAGGGTCGTCGACATATACCTTCATCTGATAGTCCAGAGGATGCCCGCATCCCTTGTAGATCCATGTGCTCTTCTCTCCGTCCATGTCGAAATGCTTGAAGCCTGCAGGAGAACCGTCGATGCATACTTCGCCGCACCACCATGCGCCGCAGAGGCCTGCAACGTTGATTTCTGTGATGTTTGGTGCGATCTGCTCGTAGTCTGCAGTGTGCATGTGACCTGAAAGAATCAGAGTCTCATATGGCTTGAGCATATCGTAGAGGGCTGTCTTGTTGCAGAGGTTGTCAACGATCACATCATATGAGAATGTGTCGCGGTCAGACTTGTCCAATGTGGTAGGGATGTGCATCGATACAACAACCTTTGATCCCTTCGGTACATAAGAAAGGTCTTTCTCAAGCCATGCGAGCTGTCGCTCGTCAAGATATCCTATGTAATACCAGTCACGGCCGAGGAAGAAGTTGTCGTTGAGGACGATGTAATGTACCTTTCCTACGTTGAACGAATACCAGCAAGGACCGAACATGTCTTCATAGTTGGTCATCGAAGTCTCATACGAGCGGCCGTAGTTGGTCATGTCGTGGTTTCCGATGACATACCTGTAATCGATACCGGTCTTGTCCATCACCTTGTTATATTCAGGATAGATGCTGTGGTCCCATCCTACGATGTCTCCAAGGCAGAGTCCGAATGTATATTCTCCGTCAATTTCCTCGACATATGCAGCGATATCCTCGGCATGGTTGGCGAGTTCAGGAAGTTCATCCCTGTCGCTGATCTGTGGGTCTGCGATTACGATGACGTTGTGGTTGGTGTCATCCTTGGCATTCTTTTCCACGACGAAATCGTAGCTCTTGACCTTTTTCTTTATCTCCTTATAGAAAAGGTTCTTGCCCTTGAGGGTAGATGATATGTAACCTGATGGAGTCGAAATGAACACAAATCTGCTGTCATCATCCGCATCCATCTCAAATCTTCCCTTCTCATCTGTCTGGACTGTATTCAGTCCGTCCGATACCACGACTCCGGCAACCGCCTTGCCTTCCGAGTCCTTCACAGTACCCTTGACCCTCTCCGCTTTCACTCCTACAGCTGCTCCTACAGCCAAAATAAATAATAATATCTTCTTCATAATTAATCATTATTTACCGGCAGGTGGGTTGGAAAACCGTGGCCGCCCATGGCCCCGTGAATGGGAGGGGCCCACGAAGTGGGAGGGATTTAGTTTTCCAACCCACCTGCCGGTATATTATTTATTTATAAGGTTTCTCCTCCATGTCCCAGCCGGTAAGCGTAGATATGTATGGTATCACGCTGCTGGCCACCTTGATATGACCCTTGTAGTTAGGATGCCAGCTTGCTCCAAGCTCGTCAGTCTCATTGTGGATTCCCTTGGTAAGGCCGACATATGTGAGATTGCTCAAGCCGCTCATCATACATGCATTACGGATGTAGTCGAAGCTGAAAGGAGTCACGTTTGATGCAAGGCAGAGGATCGGCATGTCTGCGCCGTAGTTTGCCTTGACCTTCTTGAGAAGTTCGATGTACCTTCCGGCAAATATTGTTTCATGCGGCTGGCGCGCAGTGGAGAAGTCGTTTGTGCACAGGTAGATGACTACAAGGTCAGGACGATATGGTGCATCTGAAGCGTTCCAGATGACCTCTTTCGACTCGTCGAAAGTCTGGCTGTATCTGTCAGGCATGTTGTAACCCTGGCCGTAGTCGTCGTAGTTGCGGCAGATGCCCTGACCTGAGTGGCTTACAAGGTTGAAGTCCGCTCCGAAATATCTTGATGCTATCGCCGCGTAGGTGAGGTTACAGTTCTCGGTTTCGGCGAGGAACGGATCGTCCCTGTCCTGGCTTTCTGTACCGTATCCGCAAGTGTATGAGTCACCGATGAACTCGATGTGCCTTTCCTTGCGTCCGTCAGCCTGCAGGATCTCGCCTTCGGTCAGGAATGAATGTACTGTGAAACGACCCTGCTCGCCCTCGGTCCTCTTCTGGAGGATGACCTCGTGCTCACCTTTGCCGAGTCCTTCAGCGAGAACGATTACGGTATCCTTGGCTCCCACCATGAATACTTTGTCGGCTTTCGGGCTCATCTCCTTGTCTGTCCACTGGTTGAACCAGCAGTTCTTTGTGTCGGAGCATTTCATGGCAAGGTAAGGGCCGTTGAACTTCACTCTGAAGTAGACTCCGCTCCAGTCGTATGAAACTTCTGCGCCGTTCACCTGGGTTCTTCCTGTGAACTCGATACGGCTGTCAGATGCCGGAGTCTCGATGATTTCCTTTGCTTTCTTAGCTGAAAGGTCAGCTGTAAGTGACAATGCAAGGACTGTCAGCAGTACGGTTATCGTCTTGTGCATATCGTTTTGAATATTTTATTTAAGATTTTACAAAGATAGCTATATTTATTAAAATTATTTAATAATTGCGAAGAATTACCTGGGCTAAACCGTTAAAAGTAACGATCTTCATTGAATCCTCGCCTTCAACAGGCCTTTCTACGTGCTGGAAGGCAGGGTCTCCGTTGCCCCATCCGAGGATGCTCATGCCCTCAGGTGCTGTGAATACCATTTCTTCGCACGCAGTAGGTACAAACCTTCCTTTGTCATCTACCATCCGCACATTGGCGACTGTGATGTCTCCGACAGTCTCGTATGTCCATACGGCGTCGACCGCTTTTCCTGCGGTCTCGATCTTTGTCTCCATGACCTTCTTTCCTGAACGGTAACCGATTGCCTTTATATATCCCGGCTTGTATGTGGCCTCCCATTCAAGGTGTCCGTTTACCGGCATCTTCTTGCGTGCGAGCTTCTTGCCGTTGACCACGAGCTGCACTTCGTCGCAGTTGCTGTAGACCCATACCGATACCTTTTCACCTTCATGACCGTCAAGATTCCAGTGCGGGAGAATGTGCAGTACAGGCTCATCTGTCCACCATGACTTAAGATAGAAGGCTTCATCCTTAGGGAATCCGCAGTAGTCGAGGATACCGAATTCCGAGCTTGTAGCAGGGAATACCATAGGGTTCGGCTCACCTCTGTAATCAAATCCGGTCCAATAGAAGACACCTGCAAGATATGGTCTTTCTGCGTAGAACTTCCATCCTCTTTCGATGCAGTTGTACACGCTGTCCGGTCCATGCTTATAGCGGTTCAGGGATACCATCCTTCCGTCTCCTGCTTCCACAGCGTTGCGTCCGCGGCCCACAGGCGTCTCGAAGTAGACGCCGCGTGTGCCGCAGCCTGTCGTCTCTTCCGAGCCGAGGGCACAACGCTCAGGGTAGTCGGCACGGTGTTTCTCGACCGGGTTCTGAAGTATGTAGTTGTATCCTGCGACGTCAGCAGGCTCTATGATTGTCGGGCCGCTGCTTGATGCGACCGTCATCAGACGGGTCGGATCGAAGCGGTGGCAGTACTCACGCATCGATTCTGCGATGCGTCGTCCGAGGTCTTTCCATTCGATACCCCATTCTTCGTTTCCTGCGCTCC
The DNA here is from genome assembly GCA_017549505.1 of Bacteroidales bacterium. GTDB lineage: Bacteria > Bacteroidota > Bacteroidia > Bacteroidales > UBA932 > Cryptobacteroides. Next base: position 50,786 of record JAFYUS010000064.1, read on the forward strand.
AGAGGATTATGCAAGGGTGATTCCTGTCGCGTCTTATCATCCTCTCCAGCAGGTCGATATGTTCCTTATTGATTCCTGTAAGTCTGTTCTCCTCTATGACTAGGAAGCCGAGCCGGTCACATGCGTCGAGCATCTCAGGGGTCATCGGGTTGTGGCTTGAACGGTAGGCGTTGCAGCCGAATTTCTTCAGCTGGAGAAGTCTCCATTCCTGGAGACCGTCAGGTATTCCGCTGCCGACTCCTGCATGATCCTGGTGGATGTTGACTCCTTTCAGCTTGACAGGCTCGCCGTTGAGGAAGAATCCGTGGTCATTGTCAAATCTGATGTGTCTTATACCGGTTGTGGTCTCGTATGTGTCAGTAAGCGCGCCATCGACAAAGACTTCCGTAACTACCTTATACAGATATGGGTCCTCGCAGCTCCAGAGATGAGGGTTTTCAACCGGAATCGATGCCTTGCTCTTGTGGCTGTCCTTGCCGGCAACCATCGCTCCGTCTGCTTCGCAGCTTCCTGCCGCCTTACCTTCAGCATCGATAAGGGTATGCTTCAAGGTGTAGGTCTGAGGCTGCACTCCCATATTCTGTACGGTGGTCTCTATCTGCACCGATGCATGGCTGAAGTCCTCTCCGGCGTTGCCTCTGAGGCTGTATGGCACCGCGAACTCAGAGTATACGAATGTGCCGAAAGGAGCTACATGTACCTTTGATGCCTTGTTGAACCACACATGTCTGTATATACCTGCTCCTTCATAGAACCATCCTTCTTCGAAGGTGGCATCTGCCCGTACGCAGACCAGGTTCTCTTCCCCATAGTTGAGGTACTCCGAGATGTCATATGTCTGTGTCGCATATCCGCTCTTCTCGTGGCCGAGGTAGAAGCCGTTGACCCAGATCTGAGCGTCGCGGAATATGCCGTCGAACTGCAGCCATATGTGCTTTCCATAATCTTCGGCAGGTACTGTGAAGACCTTTCTGTACCAGCCCACGCTGGTCTGGGGATATTCATATCCTACCTGTTTGTAACCGTGACTGTGACTGGCTTCTTCGGCAAACGGAAGGTCCACCACCCAGTCGTGAGGAAGATCGACAGTCTTCCATGCCGAGGCGTCGAACTTCATCACATACGGTCCTTCGTTATGGATGGACGCAGCCTTGGTGAAGTAGTTGAAATATTCGGTTCCGCATCCGAAGTCCTTGGCAGGATCGGATGCATCTCCGAATGCGAACTGCCAGTTAGAATCGAAATTCTGTCGCTCGCGCATGTCCTGCCCCTGCAGGGCAGTCGCTGCGAGACTTAATAATAGGATAAACAGGTACTTTTTCATAACGGATCATATAATCTTATCCGCTAATTTAATATATAAAGTTGAGTTATTTAAATTAAACTTGTCAAAAGAATCCCTCAGCTCAAAAATAAGACACAGTCCTGCAACAAAATGTACCATAACTATATCTTGCCGATGGACTGTCTTATCGATTTTAATCCTATCTTTGCTTAAATGGAATATATACCGGATATGTGTAAGAAAATAGTTGCCATTCTTCTTTTGATATTTGATTTCCTGTCGCTGCATGCACAGAATGAACTTCATCTTCGTCATATAAATACGAAAGGTTACTGTATCCGCTCCATGTACTGTGATGTGGATGGTACCATGTGGTTCGGTACCTTGTCGGGTCTGGTGAGCCTTCCTCAGCTTGAGAGCCGTTCGCCCAGAGACTATGAGCGTTCTTTCCCGGGCGTCAAGAACTTCATAATGGATATAAGCGGGGATTCGGACGGCCGTCTATGGCTGAAGACCGTCTATAATGAGATGGTTTCGTATGGGCCGAAGGATAATTTCTTTGATCCCACCCCCGAGGTGTCATTCGCTGAAAAAGGTATAAATGTATATAGGGAGTTCTGGGCGGATGTGAATGAGAACGGCTTCTGCTGGATATGGAAGGATAACAGACTATACATCATTGATGAAAGTAAATCTACAGTGGATTCCCTGGTGCTGGCGGATAAGATCATGAAGGTCAGGGATAACGGGTCAATGCTTGCGGTCTTGACGGAGAAGGAACTTGCCATGGTATCTCTTGAGGACAAGACAATCAAGAAACATGCGGTACTTTCTCAAGAGCAGAGTCAAGGCGTATACAGGGATATTCTGGTCGATGAATTCAATGACGTATGGCTATGGAATGCAGAAAGGATGTTCAGATATGACTATAAATCAGGTGTTTATGATGTTTTGTTTGAGACTCCTTCCGAAATTACTGATATGGTCATCGACGGACAGAGGAATCTTTGGGTCAGCACCCATGACAGAGGAATATTCGTATACAATGACCAGGGGGGCATGATACGCCGTATCCGCCATTCGTCAACGGATCCCAACAGCCTGCTTAGTGACAGGATAGAAAGATTGTATCATGAAGAAGATAGCGGGACGATATGGATCGCATATACCAAAGGTGGTTTATCTGTCTGGAATCCTGAGTATACAGACTTCAAGCCGGTCCTGATCATAGATGAGGAAAAGGATGAGACCCTGACTGACGTATTGTCGTTTGTTCAGTCACAAGACTCCGGAATGTGGATAGGTATTGAAGACAGGGGAGTTTATCATATAAATGGAGACAAGAGGATACAGGTGTTGGACGAAGGTTCTGCAGTTGATGTCTACCAGGATAGGGAAGGAAACCTATGGACCGGTCTTTATGTGAACGGACTTGTGAAGATACAGCCGGACGGAAAAAGGAAAGTGTATTTTGAAGGAATGTCTCCTTTTGCAATTTCTGAAGATAAGGACGGGTACATATGGGTCACCCTGTCAAGGAAAGGTGTATGGAGATTGGACCCTGCAACCGGTGCGCAGACTGAAGTGGACGGAAGCATTCTGTATGGTTGCGATATGGAATATTTCGCGGATGATGTTTATGTAGCATCTTCAGAAGGCTGTTATATGATCGATGATGACTATATTGTCAGTAAATTGTATGAAGGATATGTTGTGGATATATGTGTCGACAGACAAGGATACATCTGGGTTGCCGGAGGTGATGTGAGTCCCGGACTGACTGTCATATCTCCGTCGGGAGAGATGATCCCGGGTATACCGGGCGCCCTTGAAAATACTCCTCTGATGGCTGTTACAGAAGATTCTGAGGGAAATATCTGGGCTGTATCGTCATCTTCCCTTTTCCTTTTGAGACATGATGCTGAAGCGGAAGGGGGACTGCACTTCGAGGAGTTCGACATCAATCCTGAAGGACTGAACACTCATTATAACTATAGAGCACTTACCGTTGATCCGGATGGAGGCATGTGGATCGGCACTACGGATGGCTACCAGTATCTCGATACAGGACTTTTTCTCGAACGGTCAGAAGTCAATGACAGGGAGGAAAGACTTGTAATAAGTGCTGTCACCATCAACGACAAGGTCATATCACCGGGCCAGAATTTTAATGGCCGTACGATAATCGACAGCGATATCATCTACACCAGACGGCTTGATCTGAAATACAATGAAAATAATCTCATCGTCGAATGTTCGAAGTTTGATGTTTCAGACTGGACGTCTGAGACTGACTACTATTGTCTGAAAGGCCTTTCAGACAGATGGCTTCCGGTCAAGGATGGGACGATTGTGCTTTCGAATCTTCCGGCCGGAACCTTCAGACTGATGACATGTACAAAGACTTCTTCTGTTACCCAGCTTCTGGAGATACGGGTCATGCCTCCTTTATGGAAATCATGGTGGGCGTACCTGATATACCTGATGTCGACTTGTGCCCTTTTTATTGGAGTATGGATTCATTACAGAAACAAGAGAGCATACGATCAGAGGCTCCGTGATCTTCGGCTCCAGCAGGAACAGGAGACAAGAATGAATGAACTGAAACTTCGTTTCTTTACGAATATAAGTCATGATCTCCGTACTCCTCTGTCTTTGATCATCGATCCGATAGCGGAAATCATGAATCTGACGGAGAGACCTGAACATCGTTCCGTCCTCAAGATGATTCATCGCAATGCGGAACATCTGTTGTCTCTTGTAAATCAGATACTTGACTTCAGGCGTCTGGAGTTCGGCAAGGAGAAACTGATGCTTTCGTATGGAGATATCGTCTCATATGTGAACGACATATTCTCGTCGTTCCGCATAAAGGCGGAAAAGGAGGACATCAGGATGATGTTCATTCCGCTGGAAGACCGTATAGATACAATGTTCGATAGGGACAAGGTGGCGAAGATTCTCATGAATCTTTTGTCCAATGCATTCAAGTTTACCGAGTCAGGAGGATATATACATGTACAGACCGGAATCTGCGATGGCGAGGTCGTTGTTTCTGTCAAGGATTCCGGCATAGGAATCAGCGATGTAGATAAGGAACATATCTTTGACCGTTTCTACCAGGTCCCTGACAGCAGGAAGCAGTCAGAGTTGGGAAGTGGCGTGGGACTGCATATCGTAAGGGAATATGTCCGTCTGCAGGGAGGTGAGATTACCGTTGTGGATAACCCTGACGGCAAGGGAACATTGTTCAGGTTTACGATCCCTTTGAAGAAACAGCAGGCAGCGGAGGTGGAAGAGACTGTTGCCTCTGTCGAGCAGGTGAAAAAACACGAGACCACTATTCTTGTCGTGGATGACAATAAGGATATGCTGGAGTACATAAGTGATGCTCTTTCAGCAGATTATGACGTTTTGTCTGCGAGGAATGGTGCTGAAGCTCTTGAAGTGGTATCAAGTAATGATGTAGATATCATAGTAAGTGATGTCATGATGCCGGAAATCGACGGAATAGAGCTGTGCCGACGTATAAAGAATGATATCATAAATTCCCATATACCTGTCATCCTTTTGACTGCCAAGAGTTTGAGCAACGATGAACTGGAAGGTCTTGAGGCTGGAGCTGATGATTATATGACAAAGCCGTTCAGCATAACCATCCTCAGGCAGCGTATTCATAATATCATAGACAGGAACAGACAGCACCATCAGCGCTTTTCTACTGAAATAAATATAGAACCGTCAGAGATAACCGTGACATCCTTGGATGAGATCTTCATAGCCAAGGCGATAGCAGTAGTGGAGAAGCATATGGAGGATCCTGAATTCAGTGTAGAGGAACTCAGTGCCGAGATGGGTGTCCATCGTTCGCAGCTGTACAAGAAGCTTCTCCATATTACAGGAAAGAAGCCTTTGCAGTTCATACGTCTGCTACGTTTGAAGAGAGGCCGTCAGCTGCTGGAACAGAGTGGAATGTACGTGTCGGAAGTTGCATATAAGACAGGTTTCAATTCGCCTAGGTTCTTCTCCAAGTATTTCAAGGAAGAATTCGGCATTACGCCGAAGGAGTTCCAGAGCCGTCTTGGTCTGGATGTGGGACTCCGCAATGACGATGATTCCGAATAATAAATGTATAGATGATATGAAGAGAATTTTTGACACCCTGCTTCTGGAATGTGCAGTGATCGGAGCCATGCTGTTCATCGGATCATGTTCGAAACCCGAACATGTCGATGTCCTGGTCGTCGGTGGTGGAGCGAGCGGCATATCTGCCGGCATACAGTCGGCGAGGATGGGAGTACATACGATGGTGGTTGAGGAAATCCCATGGGTCGGCGGAATGCTGACTTCAGCCGGTGTCAGCTGCATCGACGGTAATTACCGTCTGCAGAGCGGCATATTCGGCGAGTTCGCTGATTCGTTGGCGGCAAGGTACGGCGGTTGGGAGGCGCTCAAGACCGGCTGGGTAAGCAATATCAATTTCGAACCCCATGTGGGACAGGAGATTCTGAGCAATATGGCGGCCTCATGCGGGGAGTTTCTGGATCTCAGACGCGAGACAGTCATGTCGAGCGTCTCGCCGGAGGGCGAAGACGACTGGAAAGTCGTGCTTCGGGGCCCGACCGGCAGGAAGTATGTCGTCATAGCGGATGTACTCATCGACGGAACCGAGCTTGGAGATGTGGCGAAGGCATGCGGAGTGGAGTACAGGATCGGAATGGAAGCATCGTCTGATACAGGCGAATCCATAGCTCCGGCGCAGGCCAATGACATCATCCAGGACCTGACCTATGTGGCTATGCTGAAGGATTATGGTCCGGAGGCGGATATGACGATAGACAGACCGGAAGGCTATGACCCTTCGGTTTTCTACAACTGCTCGTCAGGTCCTCGGAATACCGTGATGGAAACCGGACAGGCCTTGTGGAGCCCCGATATGATGATCACCTACGGCCGGACACCTGGCGGGAAGTATATGATCAACTGGCCGATCTATGGCAATGATTTCTATGTCAATACGATAGAGATGAACCGTCAGGAGCGCGAGGCGGCCTATGCGCAGGCGAAGAACTTTACCCTTTGCTTCCTTTACTATATCCAGACTGAACTGGGAATGAAGAACCTCGGACTAGCCGATGATGAGTTCCCGACAGAGGATAAGCTGCCTTTCTTCCCTTACCACAGGGAGTCGAGACGTATTGTAGGAAAGGCTTTCCTGACTCTCGATGCCGCCGCGAAGCCATATGAATATCATAGTCCATACTACAGGACAGGTATAGCCGTGGGCGATTATGCCGTCGACCATCACCATTTCCGCCACCCGCAGTGGCAGTCACTCCCGGACCTGGAATTCTATCCGATTCCATCGTTCAATGTGCCTATGGGCGTCCTGATACCGGAACAGGATGATGTAAAGGATCTTATAGTGGCAGAAAAGTCTGTGTCTGTGTCAAATCTTATCAACGGAGCTACCCGTCTCCAGCCTGTCGTCATGCAGCTTGGTCAGGCCGCCGGTGCCTTGGCGGCGATTTCCTGCAAGGAGAACCGCAATGTTGACAGGGTGGGAGTGAGAAAGGTTCAGTCCGCACTGCTCGATGCAGGATGCTATATCATGCCATACCTTGATCTCCCTAAGGACCACAGACATTTCAAGGCTCTCCAGAAGATAGGGGCGACCGGCATCCTCCGCGGCGAAGGCCGCAATGTCGGCTGGGCGAACCAGACATGGTTCCGAGCAGACGACCCCCTCCTCGCAGAGGAGATTTATCCGGAAGGATATTATAACGGAGTCCTTCCGTTTGATGAGGGAACTGTCAAGGTGGGACAGTTCATCGAGGTCATAAGGAGACTTGGAGTCCCTGTCCCGGGAAATGCCTCTTCATGGTGGGAGAATGCCGGTCTTTCCGACTACGATGCTGCCCGTACGATCACCAGGCTGGAAGCAGCCGTGGTGATTGACAAGGCAATAGATCCTTTCAGGATGTTCGGGGTGGACTGGTTCGGAAACGTCATGCTTTACTGATTTTTGATATATCGGGCAAGTTTAGTATATTTGTGCGTTTTGGTAAGAAACTAAATTATATAACTATATGAAACTGAACAGATTTATTCTTGGAGCGTGTGCAGCATTCGTTGCCGCTTCGTGCTGCAGTTCACCTGAGGTGGAGCCAGCTATCCCTTATGATGCCGCTCTTGAGGCAAAGGTAGAGAAGGTTCTCAAGGGAATGACCCTTGAAGAAAAGATCGGCCAGATGACTCAGATTTCCGTTGATGCCATCTCAAGAGGCGGTGAACTGACCCCTGCAGGTGATTCGATCATCCGTACCTACAAGGTGGGTTCGATCCTCAATGTACCTGATGGTCATGCACAGACTCCTGAACTGTACAACAAGCTTGTAGGCGAAATCAACCGTATCTCGATCGAGGAAATGGGTATCCCTACTCTCTACGGTCTCGACCACATCCACGGAACATCGTATGTTCTCGGCGGAGTACTTTTCCCTCAGGAAATCAACCTCGCTGCGTCTTTCAACCGTCAGCATGCGTACAACATGGGTATGGTTACTGCATACGAAAGCCGTGCAGCTGACGTGCCTTGGACTTTCTCTCCTACAATGGACCTTGGAAGAAACCCTTCATGGTCAAGAATGTGGGAAAGCTTCGGCGAAGATGTATATGTGAATGCTGAAATGGCTGTGGCAGAGGTCCGTGGTATGCAGGGTGACGATCCTAACAACGTAGGCCCATACCATATTGCAGCATGTGCAAAGCATTTCATGGGTTATGGCGTACCTGTTTCAGGACAGGACCGTACACCTTCGTCAATCGCGGCTTCAGAACTTCGAGAGAAGCATTTCGAACCTTTCAAGGAGGCTATGCAGGCAGGTGCCCTCTCTATCATGGTCAATTCCGGCAGCAATAACGGCATGCCTTTCCACTGCAATACCGAGCTCCTTACCCAGTGGGTGAAGGAAGAACTCAATTGGGACGGTATGATCGTCACAGACTGGGCTGATATCGTGAACCTTTATACACGCGAGCGTGTCGCTTCTACTCTTAAGGAAGCTGTGAAGATCTCTATCAATGCAGGTATCGACATGTCGATGGTTCCATACAACTGTCAGTTCGCCATCGACCTTAAGGAACTTGTCGAGGAAGGTGAGGTTCCTATGTCACGTATCGACGACGCAGCGCGTCGCGTACTCCGTCTGAAATTCCGTCTCGGTCTCTTCGACCAGCCTGATACAAAGGAGGCTGACTATCCTGATTTCGGAAGCGAGAAGCATGTCCGTATGGCATATGAGGCTGCTGTAGAATCACAGGTTCTCCTCAAGAACAACGGCATCCTTCCTTTGAAGAAGGATCTCCGCATTCTCCTTACAGGTCCTAATGCAAACTCGATCAGAACCCTTAATGGTGGATGGTCATATACATGGCAGGGTAACGCCGCTTCATGGCCACACTTTACTGACAAGTACAACACCATCTATGAAGCTCTTGCACAGAAATTCCCGAATCTCAAATATGTTCCTGGCGTAGAGTATGACCTCATGGGAACAAACTGGACTTTCGATGAGCAGACAAGCGTGAAGGAAGCAGTGAAAGCTGCACGTCAGTCTGATGTGATCATCGCATGTATCGGTGAAAATACATATTGTGAGACTCCTGGTAACGATGTGGATATGAACCTTTCTGCAAATCAGAAGGAGCTCGTGAAGGCTCTTGCTGCAACAGGTCGTCCTATCATCCTCATCCTCAACGAGGGCCGTCCACGTATCATCAATGACATCGAGCCTCTTGCAACAGCTGTCGTTGATGTACTTCTTCCTGGTAACTATGGTGGTGATGCTCTTGCAGCTCTTATCAGCGGTGAGGAGAACTTCAGCGGTAAGCTTCCTTTCACATATCCTAAGTACATCAGCAAGCATACTACATACGACTACAAGCCGGCCGAGCAGCAGGGAACAATGTCAGGTGCATACAACTACAGTGCTGATGTAGACAGCCAGTGGCCTTTCGGACACGGACTCAGCTACACTGCATACAAGTATTCGAACATGACAGTATCTGCTACCGAGTTCGGAGTTGATGACGTTCTCAAGGTAACAGTTGACGTAACCAACGTAGGTGCAAGAGAGGGTAAGGAGAGCGTGCTTCTCTTCTCATCTGACCTCTACGCAAGCCAGACTCCAGACGTGCGTCGTCTCCGTGCTTTCGATAAGGTAAGCATCGAGCCTGGTCAGACAGTGACTGTAGAGTTTGAGGTAGCTGCCAAGGATCTTGCCTTTGCAGACTACTATGGCAAGTGGAGACTCGAGGAAGGTGACTTCATCCTTTCGGTAGGTGATCTCAGCCAGAAGGTGACATGTACAGAGACAGTTCTCTTCGATCAGCCGAACATTGACTAGCATGAAAGTACAGATAGTAAATAAATCAGCCTGGGCCACTCCGGCATATGCGACTGAAAAGTCTGCCGGAATGGACCTGAAGGCAAATATCGATGAACCGATAACTCTCGGTCCGCTCGAAAGAGCGATGGTCCCTACGGGACTTTACATCGCTCTTCCGGATGGCACCGAGGCCCAGGTGAGACCGAGAAGCGGTCTCGCTGCAAAGCACGGAATATCCGTCCTTAATTCTCCGGGTACCATTGACGCCGACTATCGTGGAGAGGTGAAGGTTATCCTCGTGAATCTTTCCAACGAGCCGTTCGTCATCAATCCCGGCGAGAGGATAGCCCAGATGGTTGTCGCACGTTATGAAAAGATAGAATGGGACGAGGTTGAAGTTCTCGATGAAACAGAACGTGGAACAGGTGGATTCGGAAGCACAGGACGATAAATCATCGAAACATTTCATGGACCCCCGCCTGCCTTTGGCAGGCACCCCCCTAGCCGGGGGTGGCATGTCCATTACATGTTCCGATAATTTATCGTCACGACCTACAATGAATCACAATGTTTCATGAGAAATTAGGTGGTATAATGCAAATTATTAATATTTATTATAAGTTTAAGGAGTGCGGGTCGGTGACAACCGATACCCGCACTCTTAAGGGTGGGGAGATGTTCTTTGCCCTCAAAGGGGAGAACTTTGATGGAAATGAATATGCTCTGAAGGCTTTGGAAGCTGGAGCTGCATATGCAGTGGTGAACGCCTCGTCAGAAGCGGCAGCTGCAGCGGCCGAAGGCCGTCTGCCTGCCGATGTGGCAGCCCGGCTGGTTGTAGTGGAGGATACCTTGAAGACTCTTCAGGAGCTGGCCAGATGGCACAGGTCCATGACCTTCGTTGATGGAAAACCTCTTACCGTAGTTGCCCTTACCGGTACAAATGGAAAGACCACCACAAAGGAACTCATCCGTGCTGTGCTTTCTGTCAGATACAATGTCACAGCGACTGAAGGCAACCTTAATAACAGTATCGGTGTTCCTCTTACACTTCTGAAAATCAATTCTGATACTCAGATTGCAGTAGTGGAGATGGGTGCCAGCCATCCTGGTGATATCAAGGAACTTGTGGATATCGCCCTTCCTAACTTCGGACTGATTACGAATGTGGGAAAGGCGCATCTTCTCGGATTCGGAAGTTTCGAAGGCGTGATGGCAACAAAGGGAGAACTCTATGATTACCTCAGGAGGACTTCTGACAAGGTCTTCCTTAATGTGGATAACCCATATCTATGCAGGATGGCTTCTGAACGAAACCTCCAGAGCGATCCGGAGCGTCCTTATTCTCTTGTCCTTCCGTATGGCGTCGAATATCAGGGATTTACAGTCCTTCCATCGGATGCAGATTACCCTTACTTGAGACTTTCACATCCGGTGCATGGCGTGATCAATACCAATCTGGTAGGTTCATACAATGCTGATAATGTGGTTGCTGCAATCGCTGTCGGTGCACAGTTCGGTGTTTCTATGGATGAAGCGATAAAGGCTGTTGAGGCTTATGTTCCTTCAAATAATCGTTCGCAGATGACAAGGACTGAGAAGAATGTCTTGATTGTTGATGCCTATAATGCAAATCCTTCCAGCATGGAAGTGGCTCTGAAGAATCTGGATTCAGTGGTTGCCGACCGTAAGGTTGTCATGCTTGGAGATATGCTTGAACTTGGCGAAGATTCTCAGAAACTTCATAAGGAAGTCGTTGACAGACTCATGTCGATGAATCTGTCTCTGGTTTGCCTGGTAGGAAAGGAGTTTGCGGCAGCTTGTGCGGGTGTAGACGGTATACTTTGCTTTGAGACCTCAGATGCCCTTACTCAGTGGCTGACAGAGAATCCTGTGGACGGCGCAACCGTGCTTATCAAAGGTTCCCGTGGAACGAGGATGGAAAAAGTGATGCCAGTGCTTTAGCCACTGTATCTGAAATATTCTTTGAGGCGACCTCAGGACGCATGGCGTACTCGAGGTCGCTTTCGTTTTGCGGTCTTGGCCCGATCGGAAATGCCGCCTTGAGTCCAGCCTCTTCGATTTCATTTTCGCCCATGTCCACTATGCCTGCGATGGCTATGACGGGTACTCCGTACTTTGCGGCGACTGAGGTGATTCCGGAAATCACCTTTCCTTTGCAGGTCTGGCTGTCGATCCTTCCTTCTCCGGTGATGATCAGGTCCGCATCCTTTATCTGCTTTTCAAATCCGATCGCATCGAGTACCATCCCGATGCCACTTTGAAGCCTTCCGTTCAGGAAGGCATGGAACGCTCCGCCGAGTCCTCCGGCGGCGCCTGTTCCCTTGATTGATGAAAGGTCTATACCGTAATCCCTTTTGATTATATCGTTAAGGTTCTGCATCCCATCTTCCAGCAGCACGACCTCTTCCGGCGTTGCCCCCTTCTGCGGCCCGAAGACCTCCGCCGCCCCTTCATACCCATCTCTCTTCCTTACCTCTTCAGCCCCTTCAGTCCCTTCTGCCTCTTTGTGCCAATTCGGTCTACAGAACGGCGTGTCGACATCGCATGCTATGATGAATTCCGCTTCAGATAACTTTTCCCAGATCTCCTCCGTCCCTTCCTGTATTTCCTTCCTCGATTCCGTCATGTCCCCCTGGTTCCGAATGCCCATACGTGCTATTCCTGGTTCCGTCATGTCCCCCTGGTTCTGTAGAGTTGATTCCGGATGTGATGCGGGTGGGACGATTCGGGCGATTTTGTTGATGGTGCCTCCGCACATGCCGGTCATTGGCCGGCCGTTGCTGTCGATGAACTTGAAACCTAACGCCTCCAGCATTCCGGTACCTCCGTCGTTGGTGGCGCTTCCTCCGATTCCTATGAGAAATTTCCTGCAACCTCTGTTCAGGGCATCCAGAATCATTTCGCCAGTTCCATATGTTGAGGTGAGCAGGGGATTGCGCTCTGAAGGTTTCAGTAAGGTCAGTCCCGAAGCCTGCGCCATTTCCATGATTGCTGTCTTCTGTCCGGAAATGGTAGCAATGCCATATGTCGCTTCAATCTTTCTTCCAAGCGGATCTGACACTATTGCCTTGACGATATCCCCTCCCAACACTCTTGTCAACGTTGCCCCCGTCCCTTCTCCTCCATCCGCAATCTCGATGCTCCTGATCTCACACTCCCTGCTATCCCTATCGTCACATTCCCTGCTATCCCTATCGTCACATTCCCTGTTATCCCTGTCGTCGCACTCCCTGTTATCTCTGTCGTCGCACGTCTCGTAGCCCCAGCTGTCTTTCTTCGTCTTTTCGGTGTTTTCCACTTCTTTAGCATCTTCCACCATCTTCACACCTTCCTCTGCTTTTGTGTCTTCCACCATCTTCACACCTTCCTCTGCCGCACGAGCTACCTCCAGGGATGTGAGCGACCCCTTGAACGAATCCGATGCTATGATAATCTTCCGCATGGTACAAATATAGTGAATCTACAGATATAAATATGAATCCTATGCCCCGAAGTCTTGCCTGGTCCTGATATTACTTTCCAGATTTTATATGTTGTGCGCTTCAACTAGTTGATAACCAATCTCTTAGTCGATATGCCTGCTGCACTTTGACTGCAGGCATATCGACTAAATGGTTGATTATAAGTGTCTTATGTCGCACTGGTCTGTCGAGACTGGATATGCAATTTTAAAGATTTCTCAGCCCTAACAGTGGCTAGGACTACTATGTTTATCACCCCTAGCCACAGTGTGTATTTGTAAGTGTTTGATTATTAAGATGTTTTGTAAATCAGCTGTGGCCAGGACTATCATCCTGAACACCCCTAGCCACGGGTGTGTTTGTAAGTATTTGATTATTAGGATATTTCGTAAATAAACTGTGGCTAGGGCTATTGCCTTGAGGAGCCCTAGCCACAGGGTGTATCACTAGTGTTTTATGGATCGACTGGAAAAGTAGGTTGGCATTTTTGATTCATCCGAACTTCCGTGACACAATATGAGGGATTCATGTTACGGAGGTATTCAAAAACAGGTTATTCGGGCACTTTTGAACACTTCCGTGACATAGAAACGTCAAATCATGTCACGGGGTGACTATACAGTTTGTGCATTTTTCACCGCAGCACCTAGTTAAAGCAAGTTAAATAACGTGTTGCAAGGCACCACCGCTGGCAAATACGCCAGCCAGCGGTTCTCAGCAAGCTGCGCAGCTCAGCCCAAGGGCTGCTCCGCCTGCTGAGTGCCACGACTACAAAATCATATAGGAAGTAAAACCGTCCAACAAAAGGGGCGCACATCATATTTGAACTCTTTTGGACACTTCCGTGACATAGAAACGTCAAATCGTGTCACGAGGTGACTAATGCAAAACAACTGGAATTTTACGTTGAGCCCAATTATATCCCATATCCCCAACCCGGTATATAGATAAGACAAAACAAAAAAAAGAGACTCTCGAAAGAGTCTCTCTGGTAGTCGGTAGGGGAATCGAACCCCTATTGCAAGATTGAGAATCTTGAGTACTAACCGTTATACGAACCGACCGTTTTATCGTTTGGGATTGCAAAGGTAGTGCTTTTTCGTTACAATCCAAATTTTTCTGCAACTTTTTTCAAAATTTATTTCAAAAACACGAAAAATACCGCCATGATCAGGCAAAAGAAGGCTGCAAAATGGTTCCACTGCAGGGATTGTCCTTTGAACATTACAGTGACCAATACTGTGAAGACAGTGAGTGATATCACTTCCTGGATGATCTTGAGCTGCATCAGATTGAACGGACCGCCGTTCTCTACATAACCGATCCTGTTTGCCGGTACCTGAGCGCAGTACTCAAGGAATGCCACTCCCCATGAGAAGAGGATTACCAGTATAAGCGGCCAGCTTGTGGAAATCTTCATTTCCTGGAGCTTCAAGTGGCCGTACCATGCAAATGTCATGAATACATTGGATGCTATAAGCAGAAGTATTGTCCAGATTGCCTTCATCGTTGTTTCTGTTTTGGGCTGCAAAAGTAATATTTAATTTGTAATTGCAGTCATAAAACTTTAATTTTGCATGATTTAGTAATGTTATCAGGGATGACACCATGATAAGGAATATTTAATCAAGATAGATATGACACTGATCAAATCAATTTCAGGTATCCGCGGAACAATCGGCGGAAATCCAGGTGAGGCTCTGACCCCGCTTGATGTTGTGAAATTCACATATGCATATTGCGAAAAGATGAAGGAGCGCCGTCCTAAGGCAGAAGGCGAGAGATATAAGGTTGTAGTCGGAAAGGATGCACGTCTTTCAGGCGATATGGTAGAGCAGCTTGTGTGCGGTACCCTCGTAGCATGCGGTGTCGATGTTGTGAAGGCAGGCTTTGCTTCTACTCCTACCACAGAGATGGCTGTAGTGTTTGAAAATGCTGACGGAGGTATCATCCTCACAGCTTCCCATAATCCTAAGCAGTGGAACGCCCTCAAGCTTCTTAATGAGAAGGGAGAGTTCCTCAACGCTGAGGAAGGCGCTGCAATCCTTGAGTGTGCTGAGCAGGAGAACTTTACATTCGCCGATGTAGATTCTCTCGGCGATATCGAGGAAAGAGATTTCACGGACGAGCATCTTGATGCAGTCCTCGCTCTGCCGGCAGTAGATGCAGAGGCTGTGCGCAATGCCCATTTCAAGGTTGCTCTCGATGCCGTGAACTCAGTAGGTGGCATCATCATGCCGAGACTTCTCGAACGTCTCGGAGTGGAATGCGTCTGCGTGAACTGCGAGCCTACTGGTCAGTTTGCACACAACCCTGAGCCGCTTCCTGCAAACCTCGTTGAACTTTCAGAGGCTGTGGTGGCAAACAAGGCAGATCTCGGTATTTCAGTTGACCCTGACGTTGACCGTCTTGCCCTTATATGTGAGGACGGAAAGCCTTTCGGTGAGGAATATACCCTTGTAAGCGTTGCAGACTACCTTCTTTCACGTGTATACAATGAGGCCCTCCAGACAGGTAAGTCAATGGACGAGATTGCAGCTCCATATGCAATGACTACATCGTCAAACCTTTCTTCGTCAAGAGCTCTTCGTGACGTTACCGAGCAGTATGGCGGAGAGTATTTTGCAGCTGCAGTAGGTGAGGTGAACGTTACTACAAAGATGAAGGACTGCTGCGCACTGATCGGCGGTGAGGGTAACGGTGGTGTCATCTATCCGGCTCTTCATTACGGTCGTGACGCGATGGTCGGAGTCGCACTCTTCCTTACCAACCTTGCATACAAGAAGATGAAGGTATCAGAGCTTCTCGCTACATATCCTCAGTATGTGATTGCAAAGAACAAGATCGAGCTTTCTGACAGCGCTCTTATCGATAAGATCCTTAATGAGATCAAGACTATATACGCTGCTGAAGACATCAATACTATCGACGGTGTGAAGATTTCGTTCGAGGCGCGCAAGGAGTGGGTACACCTGCGCCGCTCGAATACCGAGCCTATCATCCGTATATATGCCGAGGCTTCTACAAAAGAAGCTGCTGACGCACTCGCTCAGCAGATCATCGACATTGCTAAAAACATCATAGGATAATGTTTTCTTTCAGGACAACATCCCTTGAAGATCAGCTTGACAAGGCCCTGCTTGAAGGCAGGGTCGGCTGTTTCTGTACCCAGAACTGCTGGGATACGGAAAAGGGACGATACATGTACGAGATATTCAGCGAGCGTGGCAATCTCCATACCGTGTTCTCGCCTCGCGATACCGAGCTGACTCCTCTGACCAACCATATCGAGTTCAGTGTAGACGTGCTTAAGGAACTCAATGCGGTAGTGGTGGAGATTCAGGATGTGGGTTCCCGTTACTTCAACTACACAAAGGATGTCTTCCGTCTCATGGATACCCTCAAGTCCATGAAGGAAGAAGCTCCGTCGCTCTATATCGTCGACCATATCAACCCTGCAGGCAGGGTGGTCGAAGGTACCATGCCCTCGTCCCAGCAGGAAGCATATGTGCCTAAGGTCGCTCATCGTCACGGTCTTACCCTCGGCGAACTGACCAATCTCTATTATCATGAGATTGGCGCCAAGTTCGCCCTCCATGTAATCTCCGCCCTTGCGACCGATTCCAACAAGCAGCTCATGCCATGGACCATCGCCCCTGCCTCAGACATACCGGGCCTGTTCACATGCGATATGTACAGCGGTGGAGGACTTTGGAACAACACCAACATTTCTCCGGCCATAGGTACCGCGCGTCCATATGAATATATCGGTGCGCCGTTCGTGAAGACTTCGTCTTTCGAACATGTGCCCGTATCGGACGGCGTAAGACTCCGTCCGTGTTCCTTCACTCCTTCCTGCGGAAGGTACGAAGGAAAGAAATGTTTCGGATACCAGATCATGCTCGAACCGGGTATAGAATACCATTCATTCATCCATACCCTCCAGCTGATGAGATATTTCAAGGAACGTTATTCGGAGTTTACCTTGGAAGAAGGCTTTGAAGCCAAGCTCTCCGACCAGGTGCTTCTGGACTACATCAACGGCGAGGTCTCCTTTGAGGAAATGAGGGAGCATGTCAAGGTCGAGGAGCAGAAATGGATCCGCAAGGCGAAGAAGTTCACGCTTTATGATGATCTTCCTTATAGAATAAAATAATGGGCTATGCCTGTGCACTTCGTTCCAATTTGTTTAGATGCTCGAAGTAGGAATGGGGTTTAATAGTTATCTATGAAAATCAATGGTATTTCCATATATTTACGTATTTAATGCTTAAAGGTATGAAAATCTCTGATTTAGAACAGGCAAAGAAAAAGATTGAAATCTGGTTTCCCCGTCATATAGATCAGGTAAGAAAGGAATTGGGTGAGGAAAGGGCGGAAGAGTATGTGAAGAGGGGAGAGTCGCTGCTTAATGGTCTTCTTGGGACAACTTTTGCCTCCATCGTCCTTTTTTCTGTGAGTATTCCTGAAGCGATTTCCTTCCTTCGTGATCTTGAGATGCAGCTCCTTGTGCTTTTTTTTGCCATATGTCCGATTGTGGATATTGTCAAGACAGCCCGCATGGCAAAGGATTTCTATGATCTTCCTGATGCGGTCGGGGTGTGGAGGAAAGCAGGCATTGTAACAATGTGCCTGTATTTCCTTTCGGCAGGATTTTATTTCTATCAGGTTGCCGAAGATTCCGGATGGTTCGAGGATGAGGCTTTGGAGGAGGTTGCTGAAACGACAGCCTATGAATGGAGTGAGCAGGTTGATATACCTGTAGCCGGTATAAGCCTGAAGGTTCCTGAATCGTGCCAGGGCATAGCATGGAAGCAAAGAGACAGGAACAAGTCGGAATTTACGATGGCATTTGCCGATTTCCAGGCGTCAGTGCAGGTTCAGACAGTCTATACTTCAGAAAATGCCTCCCTCAAGGAGTTTGAAGAGGAATTCTGCTATGTGATGAACGGCAAGTTAGGGAAAAGGCCGTCTGTCAAGCCCGGAATCCACGTCATCAACGGCCGCGGGTATCTTGCAGCCACAGGGCTGGAACGGGCGACATCTGAAAATGTTCTTGTCAGTTATATGACCATCCATAAAGGGGCATCCTTCAGATTGAATGTCACCATGCCTGCAGGTTCCCATGTTCCCAAGTCCTTGTCGCTCATCGAGGACATCGTGAAATCTGTAACCTTTTATGATCCCGAGTAGTCATGAGACGTTTGCTTGCACACATCTTGGGGCAATTGCCGGCTGACGTATATGCCTGCCATGGTGCTATCTTATAGAGTATCTGTTACAGGTACTACTCCAAATCATCGTATTAGTGTAAACTGATATATCATTACCAAAATAATTCAGAAAAGTGTTGGAACTTTGGAAGGAAAGCTGTACATTTGCCGCGCAAAAATAGTTAACTAAAATTTTTATAACGTTATGAAGAAAGGTATACATCCCGAAACCTACCGTCTTGTAGCTTTCAAGGATATGTCAAACGATGTAGTGTTCATCACTCGCTCATGCGCGAACACAAAGGAGACCATCGAGATCGAGGGCGTTGAGTACCCTGTAGTAAAGCTTGAGATTTCTAACACTTCTCATCCATTCTACACTGGTAAGATGAAGCTCGTCGACACTGCAGGTCGCGTTGACAAGTTCTATCAGAGATACGCAAAGAAGAAGTAATTCTTCCAAGACATACGGTAAGATCGGCCCACAGGATACTGCGGGCCGATTTTTTTGTGTACCACCGTGATAAGTAACAGTTTGAATACTAGCCTTTTATGCAAACCTCGTGCTCCCCTTTGGCGGCACGCAGTTTCTGTAAGGTATTGGTGCTCAGTAAGTTCTGTTTTACGCTTCGGAGGCGAGGGGAGTGCTGAAGGTGAGAGTTTTGCCGGTGATGGGGTGAAGGAAGGTTATGCTGTGGGCATGGAGGTGGAGACGGGTGCATGCCGGGTTTCCGGAACATTCCGATGTTTCGGTCCATACGGTGCCGCTGCCACCATATAGAAGGTCGCCCAGAATCGGGCGGCCGAGACCGCTGAGGTGTGCAGAGTGGACGCGGAGCTGGTGGGTGCGGCCGGTGTGAGGGTAAAACAGGATGTCTATAGTGCCGTCTTCATTGACTGCTGTGACTTCATATTCTGTCAGCGAGTTCTTTCCTTGAGCCGGATCAACCTTCTGTCGAGGACGTTCGTCGTAGTCCGGGCTTAAAGGCTGCTCGATAATCCCTTTGTTTCCGGCTTTCAGCAAAGGTACATCTCCAGCGAACCTGTGGGTATCGGCAGGAGAGAGTCTTGCCATGTAGGTCTTCCTTACGGAATGCTCTTCGAACTGTTTCTTAAGACAAATCTCGGCATGGGAATTCTTTGCGAATACGATTATCCCCGATGTGTCCATGTCAAGACGGTGGACAGAAATGACTGGAATCTGCAATTCCTTCTGCAGCCATTCCTGCAGCGACTCCCTTCCGTCAAGCCCCGGTACCGACGGCATTCCCGACGGCTTGCAAGCCACCACAATCTCCTCATCTTCATATATTACAGCTGCATTAAGCGAAATGTTACATATGTTGCCTGATGTTGCAGACGTTTCAGGATATGGAAATGTGGAAAGGACATGCCACCCTCGGCTAGGGGGTGCCTGCGAAGCAGGCGGGGGTCCTTGGAACATTCCATATCCTGAAACGTCCATCCCCTGCATCATGTATGACAGGAGCGGACCGCATTTAGAAGTACAGGAAGGATAGAAATGTCCATGTGTACGTACGGCTGTCGCAGGCGACTTGCCGTACCAGAATTCTCCCATGGCAAGCGGCCGAAGTCCGTTTGCATATGCGTAGTTCAGCAGTTTTGGAGCGGCGCAGTCGCCGGTTCCTCCCGGCGGCATTAACCCCTGCTTCTGAAATATATCAAGGATGCTGGCCTTTTCGCCGGCAGCATTATGTACAATGTACTGTTCAAAGATCCATCTCTGAAGTTTGTCGGACTTGCCGGCACGAAGTCTCTTCAAGGACTTTATTCTGTCGCGGACTTCCGATAATTGTGTTTCCAGTTCTGAAATAGTATTCTTCCAGCGGTCCTTTGCCCTCTTGATCTCTCCGTTTGCAAACTGGCTTTCTGCAATGCTGGAGCATTCCTTCTTTTTTGTCTTCAGAAGGAAAATTTCGGCTTCCATATTTATTCGGGCTTCCTTCAGCCTGAGTTCAAGAGGCTCATTTTCAAGGAGTTCTGTCTCCTCAATCTCTTTATTGACTGCTGTGATTTCAGCTTCATGGACGCGGTAGTAACCGCCGTCTTCCATAAGATCGAAGACCGGAGGTACGAATCCTTCGATATGGCTTTGCCCTCCGACGTTGCCGGAGAAGGCGGCTAGGGTGGAGATTCCCACGTCGCTTCGCTCCTCGGAATGACGTTCTGTTCTTCGCTCCTCGGAATGACGTTCTGTGCTTCGTTCCCCAGAATGACATACCAGCACCCCCAGCATCTTGCCATCAGTAAATCCTTTCGCCACTTCCTCCGGCAGGAGACCGGAAGTGATCATGCCGTCCAGCCTTTCCATAACCTCTCTGGCCGCTTTCCTCACAAGAGGATGCGGGCTGTATCTGAAAGGGTTTGTAAAGGGGATATCAATCATATCCTGACGTTGTTTTCACGGTATTCCCTGCAGAGGTCCTGCAGTCCGCATTCTGCACATTTAGGTTTTCGTGCAGTGCAGACATATCGTCCGTGAAGTATCAGCCAGTGATGGGCCTTCGGCCTTAGTTCCGGCGCGAAGCCTGCCGTCAGGTCTTTCTCGACGGCTTCGACAGTCGAGCCGTCTGACAGACCTATGCGGCGTGAGACACGGAAAACGTGGGTGTCGACTGCGATGACCGGCTTGTCATAGATTACAGATGCTATGACATTGGCTGTCTTGCGTCCTACTCCAGGCAAGGTCTCCAGAAGTGAAGGCTCAGAAGGAACCTCGCCTCCGAAATCCGAGACCAGACGTGAGGCCATTCCTATCAGATGCTTTGCCTTGTTGTTTGGGAATGATATCGATTTTATGAGTTCATACACCTCTTCAAATGACGCTGCCGCCAGGTCGGAAGGCTCCGGAAAGCGGGCAAATATCTGAGGAGTATGTATGTTGACCCTCTTGTCTGTGCATTGTGCGGATAGAATCACCGCGATAAGAAGGTGGAACGGGGTGTCATAATGAAGTTCTGTCTCGGCAACTTCCATATTGGCCGAGAACCATTCCGTCACTTTGTGGTATAGTTCTTTAATTTCCATGTAATGAAATCCTTGCGTCGCTTCGCTCCTTAGGATGACGACCCTGTCAGATAGTCAGTTCCAGGTCGATGACTTCGTCTGCCTCCTGCTCGTTGCAGGTCTCGTCCTTGCAGACCATCACCCTGCCGGGATACTTTTCGAATATCTGTCTGTTGTGGGTGACCATCACTATCGCTGTTCCTTTCTCCTTATTGATGCCGGTCAGTAGCTTCATGATGCCGTCAGCGGTCTCGTTGTCAAGATTTCCTGTAGGCTCATCCGCTATGATGACCTGAGGGTCATTGAGCAGCGAGCGCGCTATCGCGATGCGCTGCTGCTCTCCTCCGGAGAGCTGGTGAGGCATCTTGTGGGCCTTGAGCTCCATGCCTACTGCCTGCAGGACTGAAGAAATCCTTTTGCCCATCTTTTCCTCATCGTTCCATCCTGTGGCCCTGAGGACGAAAAGAAGGTTCTCCTCGACGCTTCTGTCCATCAGGAGCTGGAAGTCCTGGAACACAACGCCCATCTTTCTTCTCAGGTAAGGTATCTCCTTGTCCCTGATGCCGTTGAGCTTGAATCCGCAAGCCTGTCCCTGACCCTTGTGAAGTGGGTTTTCCGCTATGATGGTCCTGATTATGGAAGTCTTTCCGGTACCTACCTTTCCTACGATGTAGACGAAGTCTCCGGGATATACATCCATGTTGAAGTCATAGATCACGGTAGCTTCTCCGTTTATGATGTCGGCGTTTCTGAATGAAATGATGGGAGTCTTTTCTTCCATGTCCAAAAAATGAGTTATAAACACACAAATATAGTGGAAAATGGTTAATTTTGTAAATTATTATAAAGAGAAACGAAAATATAAGGATGAGATTTCTTTCATTGGCAATATCTGCCCTGCTTCTTATATCGGCGAACGTATGCCGTGTGAGCGCGCAGAATACTATAGGGCATCAGGAGCTACGCGATGCCGTCAGATTATACGACAATTCCATGTTCAGCCGTTCGCGTACCGTCATGGACGACCTCTCGGAGAGGACCATGTCTTCCGATCCGGAAGGTTTTTCCGTCCTGAGCCAGGTGCGTTCCGGTGACAGCGGATATGAGCGTGTGATGGAGTCTTTCATCAGCCGATACCCCCATTCGGTCCATGTGCCTCAGATAAGGTGGCACCATGCAATGAATCTTTTCAACAGCCAGGATTACAAGGCTGCCGGAGAAGTGCTGGGGAAGATAAACCGCAGGAGCCTCCGCAAGAGCCAGCGCCTGGAATACCTGTTCCTGAAGGCCTATTGTGACCTGGAGAACAGGGACCTTGAATCTGCCAAGGCAAACTTCTCTGAAGTGGAGAAGACGGAGTCATCGGATTATACCATGCCTTCCAGATATGCCCTTGGCTACATCAACTATGTGCAGAGGGATTTCGATGAGGCGATAAAGTGGTTTGAACTGTCCCGTAAGGACAGCCGTTTCTCCCAGATGTCCAGCTACTACATCATGGAAAGCCGCTTCATGCTGGGAGACCATGGATATGTGACGGAACACGCCGACAGCATGTACAATGCCGTTTCTGACGAGCGCAAGCCCCATCTTGCCAGGATAATCTCCGAGTCATGGCTGGTTACCGGCGATGCAGACAATGCCCGCCGCTACCTGGAGCTGAACTCTCAAGGCGGCGGCCAGCCTAAGTCCCGTACTGACTGGTTCTTCCAAGGCTCCGTGCTCTATGCTACGGAAGATTACAAGGGTGCCATCGATGCATATTCCATGATGGGGGAGAGACGTGACTCCATCGGTCAGATCGCTGATTATCATATGGGTTATTCGTACATCCAGACAAAGAACAAGGTTGCAGCGATGGCTGCATTCAAGGATGCGTCGTCCTCTTCATATGACAGGAACATCTCGGAAGATGCCTTCTTCAACTGGGCCAAACTTGCCTTCGACCTTAACAGCGACACTTCAGTCTTCCAGGACTACCTCGACCGCTATTCAAGCCGTCAAAAGGGTGACAGAATCAACAGCTACATCGCTGTCGCCGCCCTTCATGACAGGGATTACGAGACAGCTATCGATGCATATGACAAGATCGATGACCTGGACGACGATATGAGAGCCAATTACCTGAAGGCCAATTATCTCAGAGCGAATCAGCTGATCTCCAACGGTTCGTACAGAAAGGCCATCCCATGTCTCAAGGTGGCTGCATTCTATACGGAAAAGGGTAGCCGTCTCAATCAGCTGACCCGTTTCTGGCTTGCGGAGTCCTACTACAGGAACGACCAGTACAAGGAGGCTCGTGAGATATTCACCGATCTCTACAATACATCAGCCCTTTATGGACGCGCGGAATCGTATCAGATTTCATATAGCATCGCATACTGCTACTTCAAGGAGAACAACTATTCTGCAGCGGCAAAATGGTTTACGGAGTATCTTGGAGAGAGTTCCGTGAAATACAGGAAGGACGCGATGGAAAGACGTGCCGACTGCCATTTCATCCGCGCCGACTACGCTTCGGCGGCTTCGGCCTACGACCAGGTCCTCAGGGATTATTACAATGTAAATGACATATATCCGTACTATCAGGCGGCGCTTGCCCATGGACTGAACAGTAATCCTTCAAAGAAGATTGAACTGCTCTCCAGAGTCATGGACGCTTCGCCGTCGGCGAAGTTCTATCCGGAGGCTCTGTTCGAGCTCGGACGTACATATGCCGTCCGAGAAGAGGATGACAACGCCTTCATGTGCTTCAACAAGCTTGCACAGACTGTAAAGGATACCACCTTCGTCGCACAGGCCTACATCGAGATGGGATCGATTTCAAGGAACCAGTCCCAGTTCAACGATGCATTGGGATATTACAAGACCGTTGTGGAGAAGATGCCGATGTCAGGATATGCGGAGGATGCCCTTGCAGCAATTGAATCCATATACCAGACAAAGGATGAACCGGAAGAATATATCGCATATATCGAGACCATCGGTAAGGGAGCTACCAAGACTGCCGATGAGAAGGAAGACATGATCTTCGGCTCTGCCGAAAGGGTTTTCCTCGCGGAAAACTACGACCGTGCCCTCGTATCCCTCCAGTCATACCTTGATAAGTATCCGGACGGCAGATACGGCTATAAGGCCGACTTCTACATGGCGGAGTCATACAAGAGTCTGGGCAAGTTCGAACAGGCATGTGATTCATACAGGAAGGTCATCGAGGGTGGTGAGGGTTCGTTTGTCGAACTGTCGATGCTGAATTTCTCCAACATTTCATACAAGCTCGAGAAGTGGGACGATGCATACGGCGGATATTCATCTCTCTTCTCGTCAGCTCTTCTGGACAACAACAAGTTCGTTGCGATGACCGGTATGATGAGGTCCGCATATCGCGGACATGAATGGGCGAAGGCTCTTGAAAGCGCCGAGCATGTGCTTCATGACACCCGTTCCGACAGCAAGCTCAAGGCCGAAGCCGATTATATAAAGGCAAAGTCATACCTTGCGACCAGCCGAAGGACGGAGGCCTTCAAGGTCCTCGCCGACCTGTCCAAGGATGTTTCAGGTCCATACGGAGCTGAAGCTGCCTACATGGTGATCCAGGACAGCTACGACCGTGGTGCCTTCGAAGAGGTCGAGACAAAGGTCTATGCCTTTGCAGACGCAGGTTCCGACCAGGTCTACTGGCTCGCCAAGAGCTTCATAGTCCTCGGCGATTCATTCGCCGAGAGGGAGGAATTCGAACAGGCGAAGGCCACGTTCGAGAGCGTCAGGGACGGATACGAGCCGTCAGGTCCCGATGACGATGTCATCGACGACGTGACCATGCGTCTGAAGAAGATGGAATCAATCATATCTCAGCAGGAACAGAATTAAGATGATCGGAATGAATACCATATATCGTGTTTTAAGCGTTGCGGCTTTGCTTGCCGCTTGTCATGCAGCCTCGGCGCAGGACCTGGACCCTACGGTCATCGTGGACCGCGCCTATGAGGGAAAGCTTATCGAAGTGCACAAGCCGTCCCTGGAGATGGCGGTACCTGACAGTCTGATGCGTTTCGACCTTGATTTCGACTATTCGGTCTTCGACCGCCCGTATAAAGGTTCATACGAGTTCAACCCATACCTCCTGTCGATGAAACCTTCGGTTTCTTCCGACAGGGAAGGGAAGCTTTACCTCAGGGCCGGCGCCGGATATCAGCTCCATCCGGAGCTGGATGTCGTCTGGTCACCAAAGATGAGGGATGATGACTTTGATGTGGATGTCTATGCCCGCCATCGCTCATTCATCGGAAATTATAGCGAAGTCGTATCCGGTGATGGCCTGGTGGTGGATGCTGCAGATGGAGTGTGGAAAGGCTATGACCTTGACTCCAGGGCAGGCGTTGCGATGAAATATGATTGGGACAAGGGCATGCTTGGACTTGATGTCGGTTATCTTGGTCTCCATCAGAATGATAAACTTCACAGGCGTGGCTATAATTCAGTCAATGCTTCGTTTGATGTGAGCTCGAAGGATTCGGGCCTCTCGGATTTTGTCTATGACCTTTCGACTGATTTCAGATATGCCGCCGATGATGCAACCAATACGTCCGGTACAGAGCGTAATGTGAATGAGACTAATTTTGATGTCGGATTCATGGCCCGAAAGGGGGTGAAGGAGGGAAAGGCTTTCCTTTTTGATGCGGCCCTGTCGTTGGACGGATATAAGGGATATGTCGATGCAGCTGCAGCTGATTTCCATATAAAGGCCGGATACGTATACCGTAAAGGTCTGCTCCAGGCTGACCTGGGTGTAAAGATTGCAGCGTATATGGCTGACACGACTCTTGCAGTATTTGACGCCGCATCAAAGAATCAGATCCTTTATCCTGATGTCAGGATAAGGCTGAATGTCATTCCGGAATATCTTGCGATGTTCGTATCGGCTACCGGAGGTGCCAGGATGAATTCATATTCTTCCATCCTGAACAGGAATCATCATGCGGTACTGTCCTTCCCGGGCATAGTGAAGACCAATCCTGACTGGATGGAAAAGGATGAAGAGATCTTCGGTTGGAAAATGGGGGCCGAGGTAGAACGTGTTACTGCCCGGGCCGGCTTTGAAGGACGCATAGGCTCGGATTTCAGTTATGTCCTCACCGGAGGATATACCAATTATGGATCCGGACTTCTTGATGCTGTATCTGTCATCTCTGTTCCGTCAATGTTCTTCAACGGAATCTATGCCGGTATTGAATATGTTCCTTATCAGAAGGCGTTCGCTTCCCTGGACTGGAGGTGGAGTTCCGAGAGTCTGTCATCATATGGAAACATCACATATACTGACGCTTACGGTAGTGTGTTTGACGAGGATAAAAGGTGCCTGAAACCTGCAGCCTTGACCGGTGATGTTGCGTTCGGGTATAATTACAGGAAAAGGGTCTTTGCGGAACTTTCGTGTGAGTTCTCGGGTAAGCGTACCGGCGGTCATCGTTCGGTCACTATCCCCGGTTATGCCGATCTTGGCCTTGGGCTAGAGTATGTTACAAGCGGTCCGCTCTCATTCTGGCTCCATGGCGGTAACCTTCTTGGCATGGCTATCCAGCGTAACCTTCTGTACATTGAAAAAGGTCCTTATTTCACTCTCGGATTGTCCCTCAAATTGTAGGTTATCCAAGAAAAAATTACTATATTTGTCCGTTTGTTTTAGAACAATAAATGAGACAATAAAAGTAATTTGATATATGAGTGAAGAAGTAATCAACAGCACTTCTGCGGAGCAGTACTCCGCGAACAGTATTCAGGTCCTTGAGGGCCTTGAGGCCGTTAGGAAGAGACCTTCGATGTATATCGGAGATGTGGGTGAAAGAGGTCTCCATCACCTTGTCTATGAGGTGGTTGACAACAGTATCGACGAGGCTCTTGCCGGTTACTGTTCACATATTGAGGTGACAATCAACGAAAATAATTCGATCACCGTTAAGGATAACGGACGAGGTATCCCTACCGGTATGCACGAGAAGGAGAACCGTTCGGCTCTCGAGGTCGTTCTGACGGTCCTTCATGCCGGCGGTAAGTTCAGCAAGGACAGCTACAAGGTTTCCGGCGGTCTCCACGGTGTCGGTGTATCCTGCGTGAATGCCCTTTCGGATTATCTTAAGGCAGAGATCCATCGCGAAGGCAAGATCTTCGTACAGGAGTACTCTCAGGGAAAGCCGTACAAGCCGGTTGAGGTTGTGGGTGAGGCCGAGGATACAGGTACTATCGTGACATTCCATCCGGATCCGGAAATCTTCCAGGTTACGCAGATCTACAAGTATGATACTCTCGCGGCACGTCTCCGTGAGCTCGCTTACCTTAACAAAGGTATCCACCTTTCTCTTACAGATAAGAGGACCCTTATTCCTGACGTGGATGAGAATGGAACTGAACTCGAGACTTCGCACTACAGAAGCGATGTATTCTATTCGAAGGACGGCCTCCGCGAATTCGTCGAATATCTCGACGGTGGAGCTGAAAGACTTATCGAGGCTCCTATCTATCTTGAGACAGACAAGATCATCCCTATCGAAATCGCTCTCCAGTACAATACGAGCTACACGGAGAAGATATATTCTTACGTAAACAACATCAACACGATCGAAGGCGGTACCCACCTCCAGGGATTCAAGATGGGTCTTACCAGAACCCTCAAGAACTACGCAGACAAGCAGGGTATGCTTGCCAAGCTGAAGTTCGATCTTGCCGCTGATGACTTCCGTGAAGGTCTTACAGCTGTAGTGTCCGTAAAGGTCGCTGAGCCTCAGTTCGAAGGTCAGACAAAGACCAAGCTCGGAAACGGCGAAGTCGTTTCAGCTGTTTCGCAGGCGACAGCCGCTGCGCTCGAACAGTATCTTGAGGAGAATCCGAAGGAGGCCAGAATGATCGTGGAGAAGGTGATCCTTGCAGCTACTGCACGTCACGCTGCCCGCAAGGCACGTGAGATGGTGCAGAGAAAGACAGTCATGTCTGGAGCCGGCATGCCGGGCAAGCTTGCTGACTGTTCTTCAAGAAAGCCTGAGGAGTGTGAGCTCTTCCTCGTCGAGGGAGACTCTGCGGGCGGTACCGCAAAACAGGGCCGTGACCGTATGACACAGGCTATCCTTCCTCTCCGAGGTAAGATCCTCAATGTGGAGAAGGCTATGGAACACAGGGTGTTCGAAAGTGAAGAAATCCGTAACATCTATACAGCTCTTGGCGTTACCGTCGGAACTGAAGAAGACAGCAAGGCTCTCAATCTGAGCAAGCTCCGCTACCATAAGGTCATCATCATGACCGATGCCGATGTCGACGGTAGCCATATCGCGACTCTTATCCTGACCTTCTTCTTCCGCTATATGATCGACCTGATCAAGAACGGTTACGTTTATCTTGCGACTCCTCCTCTATACCTCGTCAAGAAAGGTAAGGAAGAGATCTACTGCTGGACAGAGCAGCAGCGCAAGGAAGCGACCCTTCTTCTTGGAAAGGGATCTGAGAAGGGTGTATTCGTACAGCGTTACAAAGGTCTTGGAGAGATGAGTGCAGAGCAGCTGCAGAGTACTACAATGGACCCTGAGAAGCGACTTCTTCGTCAGATCACGATTGAGAATGCAGCAGAGGCTGAACGTACATTCTCGATGCTGATGGGCGACGACGTGCCGCCGCGCAGGGAGTTCATCGAGCAGAACGCTCATTACGCAAATATCGACGCATAACATCTGCCGCCTTCGGGCGGCTTATGCCTTTTATTATGGAGAAGATAAATTTCCCGAGGAAGTTCAAGGTATATCTGCCGCTGATCCTTATATTCATCCTGCTCGTGTTCCTCATGCCGAGGAGTTCGAGGTTCAGTTATGATTATAAGAAGGGCTCTCCATGGAAATACGAGACCCTTATAGCGCAGTTTGATTTTCCTATACTCAAGACGGACGAACAGTATCAGCTCGAACTTGAGAATGCCGGTTCAAGGGTCATACCATATTTCAGGTATGATTCCAAGGTGGCTTCAAAGGCGGCCGATGCGGTGTCCGCCATGAATTTCGATACGCTTGACGTGGTCAGACAGGCGGCCGAGGATGCTCTCTCGCATATTTACTCGACCGGTGTCCTTTCCGCTTCTGCGCTTCAGGAACAGACCAGTGTCATATATGTCCAGAAGGACAGACGTGCTGTCAAGGTCCCTGTAAGTGAAGTATATACCCTGGACAATGCATACAGGATCCTCAAGGAGAAGGTTGCCGATGCCTGTGTGGGTCGTGATGTGGATTCCATTTTTGCCGCTACCGGCCTGAGCAAGGTCATCTCGACAAATCTCGTCTTTGACCAGCAGACCACCGATCTGGTCCATGAGGAAAGCTATGACCATATTTCCCGTACCCAGGGAGTTGTCCGTTCCGGACTTGTCATCGTCTCTCAGGATGAGATGGTGACTGCCGAAATCGAGCAGATGCTGGATTCGTACAAGGCAGAGTTCGATGCGAATGTGGGTTACATGGGACCACGTCCGCTCCAATGGACCGGAAATATCCTTCTGTCATTCTTCCTGGTACTCCTGCTCTTTCTGGCCATATACTATTGTAATGCCGGTATTTTCGTAGAGTACAACAAGTATCTTTACCTGCTGATGGTGTTTACCCTTTCAGCAGTCGCTTCATCTGTAGTAGTCAATATCGATCCGGGTCTCTTCTACATGATGCCTTTCCTTCTGATAGTGTTCTATCAGCTGGCATTCTTCGCCAGAAGGATGGTCTTCTCGGTATACTTCATCTCGCTTCTGCCGATGCTGATCTTCGCTCCTAACGGAATGGAGCTGTTTGTGATCTATCTCGTGGCGGGAACTGTAGGTATCCTTGTCTTCGAATATTTCAACAAAGGCTGGCTCCAGTTCGTCACGGCCCTGATACTTTTTGTGGTCATGGTGCTGGTGTGGCTTGCCTTTCGTCTTGTCGAAGGAATGACAACCACTGACTACAGGACCATACTCGACATAGCGTTCGGAGCTGTACTTTCTGTCGCCGGATATCCTCTGGTCTACCTGTTCGAGAAGATCTTCCGTCTTGTATCCACATCCAAGCTTGTTGATCTTAGCGATACCAGCAACCCTCTTCTGCGCATGCTTGCGGACAAGGCTCCGGGTACTTTCCAACACTCCCTTCAGGTCATGAACCTCGCTGATGCGGTTGCCCGTTCGGTGGATGCCAACGTCCCTCTTATCAGGACTGCAGCCCTTTATCACGATGTCGGCAAGATCGCCAATCCGCAGTGCTTTACCGAAAACGAGACTCCGGGAGTCAAGTTCCATGCTGACCTTTCGCCAAAGGAAAGTGCGCATGAGATCATCAGGCATGTATCCGACGGAGTCGCTCTGGCACATAAGTATGGCCTTCCGGAAATCATATGCGACTTTATAAGGACCCACCATGGAACAACTCCTACAGCATATTTCCTGAATACCTATCTCAATAACGGAGGCGATCCGGATGATGTCGCGGATTTCTACTATGACGGTGTGAAGCCGACAACAAAGGAGCAGGTCATACTGATGTTATGCGATGCCGTGGAGGCTGCGTCAAGGGCCCTGAAGGATTATTCTCCTGAGAACATATCCGATCTTGTGGACAGGATAGTGGACGGCAAGATAGCTGACGGTCAGCTGGTTGAGTCTGAAGTTTCACTCAAGGAGATCGCGACGGCCAAGGAAACGATGAAGTCGTACCTCATGCAGATGTACCACACCCGCGTGGCATATCCGAAGAGACGCAGAAAGGCCTGAGAATCATATTTTGAATTCTCGCTTATAATGATTATTTTTGCCGGCTCTTTCGGAATACCGGAACCATTTGTAAGAAAAATGATTAAAAGATAAAAGATATGAAAATTGAACAGAACAGAATCGATGATCTCAATCTCGAAGTTACTCTCGCTGTAACAAGCGAGGATTACGCTGAAAACAGAAAGAAGAAGCTTAACGATTACAGAAAGAAGGCTGAAATCAAGGGCTTCCGCAAGGGTATGGTTCCTATGTCTCTCGTTGAGAAGATGTATGGCCAGTCAGCTCTTGTAGACTCAGTGAACGATGTTGTTGCGACAGGTCTCAACAACTTCATCCAGGAGAACAATCTCCGCGTTCTCGGCGAGCCGCTTCCAAGCGAGGATCAGCCTGAGTCAGACTGGACAGTAGGCAACGACTTCACATTCAAGTTCGACATCGCCCTCAATCCTGAGGTTTCATTCGAGCTTTCAAAGGAAGATGAGGTTCCTTACTATACTATCACAGTGACAGAGGCTGCAAAGAAGGAGATGAGAGAGAACCTTCTCAAGCAGTACGGCTCTCTCGAAGAGGGTGAGGCTGCAAAGGAGGAAGACTTCATCATCGTTGATTTCGAGCAGGGTGACATGAAGGTAGAGGGTACTTATGTAGCTGTACGCAATGTCGCTGAGGCTGTAAGAGCTTCTTTCGTGGGCGTAAAGGCAGGTGACGTTCTTGATGTGAACGTAAACGAGGCTTTCGAGAACGAGACTGACCGTTCATCTATGCTTAAGGTAAGCAAGGAGGAGATGGCAAATCTTGACCCTATGTTCAAGATGACTGTCAAGAACGTGAAGACTTTCGTGAACGCACCTCTTACAGAAGAGACTTTCGAGAAGATCTTCGGTGTGAAGACTGAGGAGGAGTTCGACGCTAAGGTTGAGGAGAGAATCCGCGCTGAGTACGCTCAGGAGGCTGACTTCCGCTTCGGCAAGGACCTCAAGGCATATCTCCTTGAGAAGGCGAATGTACAGGTTGCAGAGAAGTTCCTCAAGAGATGGGTATACGTAGTGAACGACGGCAAGTTCACTATGGAGGACATCGAGAAGGATTGGGAGTTCTTCATCGCTGACTACAAGTGGCAGATGGTACGTAGTTTCCTTATGAACAAGTATGAGGTGAAGATCGAGGAGGCTGACCTTCTTGCAAGCGCAAAGGGCTTCGCTGCATACCAGTTCGCAATGTATGGAATGAACAACGTTCCTGATGAGCAGCTTGAGGCATTCGCAAAGAACATCCTTTCACAGGAGGATCAGGGAAGAAGAATCCTTGACAAGGTAGAGGATGACAAGACTTTCGATGCTGTTCGTGAGGTAGTTACCCTCAAGAAGAAGAAAATCTCTGTAGAGAAGTTCCGCGAGTTGAAATAACTTACAAGGCCGGCTCGTGTAGCCGGCTTTTTTATTGATATACCATTATGAATAAGGAATTCGAAAAATACGCACGTCTGGAACACCGTATCAGTTCCATGACCATGCACAGGTATGAGTCGGTCCTCGACGGATACATCAACCCTACCATCCTTGAGGAGAGAAAGCTCAATGTGGCATCGATGGATGTATTCAGCCGTCTTATGATGGACAGGATCATCTTCCTTGGCGTTCCTATCGATGACGACGTTGCAAACATCATCCAGGCACAGCTTCTTTTCCTTGCGTCTAATGACAGCACAAGCGATATCTCGCTTTATCTTAATACTCCGGGCGGTGTAGTATCGTCTGGCCTTGGAATCTATGACACGATGCAGCTCATCGAACCTGATGTAGCTACAATATGTACAGGTATGGCAGCTTCAATGGGCTCTGTACTTCTTTGTGCAGGTGCAAAGGGAAAGAGATCCGCTCTTCCACATTCAAGGGTGATGATTCATCAGCCACTTGGAGGTGCGCGCGGTCAGGCTTCTGATATACTTATCGCTGCACAGGAGATAGAAAAGACAAAGAAGGAACTTTACGAAATAATCTCGGAGCATTCAGGTCAGCCTATCGAAAGGATTTATGCTGACGGAGACCGTGACTTCTGGATGACATCCCAGGAGGCTCTGGAGTATGGTATGATCGACGAGATACTCAGAAAGAAGAACAGGTAGCATATGGCCAAGGATAGAAAACAGTCTGGAGGATACTGCATGTTCTGTGGCAGGAGCGAGAAGGAAGTTTCGCTTCTGCTGCAGGGACTTGATGCCTGCATATGTGCGGATTGTGTCAGGATGGCCCAGGATTATATCCGCGATTTTGACAGGTCGTCAAAGACTTCTTCCGTGCCGGAAAAGGTTGAGAGCGATTACAAGCCGAAGGATATCCACGAATATCTCGACCAGTATGTCATCGGCCAGGACAGAGCCAAGAAACTGCTCTCTGTCGCTGTATATAACCATTACAAGAGACTCAATAACAACCTGTCAAAGGATAATGAACTCGAACTCGAGAAGTCTAACGTGCTGATGGTGGGCCCTACCGGTACAGGTAAGACATTGCTTGCCAAGACAATAGCAAAGCTTCTCAATGTTCCGTTCACAATCGTAGATGCTACAGTGCTTACAGAAGCCGGTTATGTTGGTGAGGATGTGGAGAGTATCCTGTCACGTCTGCTCCAGGAAGCCGATTATGATGTAGCCAAGGCAGAGAGAGGTATCGTGTTCATCGATGAGATCGACAAGATCGCGCGTAAGAGTGATAACCCTTCGATAACCCGCGATGTGTCAGGAGAAGGAGTCCAGCAGGCAATGCTTAAACTTCTTGAAGGAAGCGTCGTGAATGTTCCGCCTCAGGGAGGCCGCAAGCACCCCGAGCAGGAATTCCTCCATGTGAACACCCAGAATATCCTGTTCATATGCGGAGGTGCATTCGAAGGAATAGAGCGCAGGATTGCACAGCGTCTCAATACTCAGGTGATCGGATTCGGTTCGTCTAACAAGCCACAGATCGACAAGAACAATCTTCTGAAGTATGTCGAGGCTCAGGACCTGAGGGCATACGGTCTCATACCGGAGATCATCGGACGTCTTCCTGTGATAACATACCTTGACCACCTTGACAGAGATTCACTGAAGAGGATCCTCACGGAACCGAAGAATGCTCTGCTGCGTCAGTATGAGAAGATGTTCGAACTGGATGGCATCAAGCTTACGATAGATCCTGAGGTGCTCGACCTCATAGTGGACACCGCCATCGAGAACAAGCTCGGTGCCAGAGGCTTACGTTCTATCTGTGAGCAGATTATGACAGATGCCATGTATGATGCTCCTTCTTCCGGCAAGAAAACATTCCGCGTGACGTTGAATTATGCGAAGAAAATGTTGCTCAATTAAAAAAAATGTCCTACACTTGCACCGGAAAAAGTACAATAGAATTAAAGAGAGTTAATAATATGTCAGTAACAACTAAGAAGAGAGGAGTTGTCAGCTACGAGAACATGTCAGAAGAGCTGGCGGCAGCATTTGCAGAGAAGTATCCAAAAGGATACAGTGACTATTTTGGCGACCTTGTAAAATACGACAAGCCGGACGGAACCTCGTTTTACGCTGTAATGGTTGAGATTCCGGATGCCATCTACCTTGTGAAGATAAAGGTCAAGACTGATGACCTTGAGGATATCGAGCGTTGGCTTGACGGCGAGGATAATGATGATGCTGACTCAAACGAGGGAGAAAGCCTTCCAGATGACAACATCTCGCAGTATTCGACAGAAGACGATGGTGCAGACGCGTAAGCGCTCAAAAACATATAAAAGCCGACCTGAAAACATCAAGGTCGGCTTTTTTTGTTTATATTTGTAAACTTTTGTGACCTATGGGAAAGAAGTTCAAATTCAAGGATATATCATCTCCGTTCAGACGCTTCATCGCGAGCATGCCTGAACGGGACGTGATGATAGTACTTTCCCTTTTTGTCGGTGTAGCCTGTGGTCTTGCTGCAGTCTTTCTGAAATCCGCCATCGAATTCATCCATCATTCCATAACATCGTGGTTCGACGGCGTCGCATATAGTGCATTATACCTCATCTATCCGGGTATCGGTATGTTACTGGCTATGCTCTTTGTGCGATATGTGGTCAAGGATAACATAGGTCATGGAGTTACAAAGGTCCTTCAGGCCGTTTCAAAGAACGAGTCAAAGATCAAGCCTCATAACATGTGGTCGTCGATGCTGGCATCATCCGTGACCATCGGATTCGGAGGATCCGTGGGAGCCGAGGCTCCTATCGTATATACCGGAGCTGCTATAGGATCGAACGTCGCCAGATTCATGGGATTGTCCTATAAGAACATGACCATCCTGCTTGGATGCGGCGCTGCTGGTGCAGTCGCCGGCATCTTCAAGGCCCCTCTGGCCGGTGTCCTGTTCACATTGGAGATTCTTCTTTTCAACATCTCCATGACATCCATCCTCCCGCTCCTTCTTTCGACAATTTCAGCAACTGTGATCTCATACATCTTCTTCGGAGACCAGCCGGCCTTCGAATGTACGATATCCGAGTTCACGATGCATAACATACCGTTCTATCTGATCCTCGGCCTTTTCAGTGCGGCATGTTCAGTATATTTCACAAGGACGACATTGTGGCTTGAAGACAAGATAAGATCCATCAAGGGACCATACATCAGATGGGCCATATCTGCTTTCGGACTTGGACTTCTGATCTTCCTTTTCCCTCCTTTGTACGGTGAAGGATATGAGCATCTTCATACCCTCCTGAACGGAGGCATGATAGATCTGGAAGGGGAGACGATTCTTGCATTCTTCATGCACAGTGAATGGTCCATTCCGATATTCTTCCTTCTGATCCTTATCCTGAAAGTCTTCTCCATGTCATTCACCAATGCCGGTGGAGGAGTGGGAGGTACTTTCGGACCTACTCTGTTCATCGGTGCCATTGCCGGATTCTTCGTGTCGAGGACAATAAACCTTATCGGAGGCGGTGCTGTGGTTCCCGAACAGAACTTCGTTCTTGTCGGAATGGCCGGACTGATGTCCGGCGTGATGCAGGCGCCTCTGACCGCAATCTTCCTTATTGCGGATATGACAGGAGGATACGAACTGCTTATTCCGCTTATTCTGACATCTACTGTTTCATATGCGGCTACCAGAACCATAGAGCCGTATTCGATCTATACAAAGCGAATCGCCAAGAAGGGAGAGCTTCTTACCCACGACAGTGACCAGGCTGTGCTGACCCTTCTCAAGACCAGTGACCTGATCGAGTCGGATTTCATCCCTGTGAAGATAGATGCTTCGCTCGGACAGCTTGTGGAAGTCGTTGCGACATCCAAGAGAAACATCTTCCCGGTTATCGATGACCGGAATCATTTCCATGGCTATGTGTCGCTTGAGGATATCCGTCAGGATATGTTCCATCCGGAAAAGTATGAGAAGATGCATGTGTATAATTTCATGCTTTCTGCTCCTGCCTATGTGTATATAGACGAGAAGATGGACAGTGTGATGAACAAGTTCGAGAAGACGCAGGCGTGGAATCTGCCGGTTGTGGATCATGACAGGACGTATATCGGCTTTGTTTCCAAGTCTAAGATTTTTTCGGCTTATCGTGATCAGTTGAAACAGGTGTCGCATGACTGATTCTATTGGTATAGGGCAATAGATTGACAAAGTATTCCATTGGCCCCCTCCCACTTCGTGGGCCCCTCCCCCTACGCGGGGGTGCGAAAATGCCAATTCCATACAAATGTCAATCTATTTAAGATCTGAATATCAATATAATCAGTCGACGTAAACGCGAGAGTAAGGAATTATGAAAGAGATATATTTGAAGAGTATTGCTGAGAGGGTGGGGGTTAGGGATTGGCAGGTGGAGAACTGTGCCAAGTTGTTTGAGGAAGGTGCCACCATCCCTTTCATCAGCCGTTATAGGAAGGAGAGGACTGGAGGACTTGATGAAGTCGCCATTGCTGAGATCAGGCATTGGACTGATGTGTTCGCTGAGATGGAGAAGCGTAAGGCGACAGTTCTGGAAACCATAGGACAGGCAGGTGCCTTGACACCTGAACTGCAGAACCGTATCGAGAATACAGTGGAGTCCCGTGAACTTGAAGACCTGTATCTGCCTTTCAAACCTAAGAGACGTACACGTGCTACTGCAGCAAAGGAAGCGGGTCTGGAACCTCTTGCTGACAAGATGTACAATGTCGCTCTCACTGATCCGGCTGCTGAAGCTCGTAAATATGTAAACGATAAAGTAGCATCAGTGGACGATGCTCTTGCAGGAGCAC
Source organism: Bacteroidales bacterium (assembly GCA_017549505.1). Classification (GTDB taxonomy): domain Bacteria; phylum Bacteroidota; class Bacteroidia; order Bacteroidales; family UBA932; genus Cryptobacteroides. The sequence goes on from JAFYUS010000064.1 coordinate 88,217, forward strand.
GAGATATCATAGCTGAACGTCTTAGTGAGACAGCCTCTGTAAGGGAGACCGTAAGACAGATATTCAAGACAAGACGCCTCGTGACCAAGGCTACCAAGAAGGCGACCGGTCCTGAAGCAATGAAATATAAGATCTATTTCGACTATTCCGAATCTCTTGAAAGGATAGCGCCTCACAGACTTCTTGCCATTCTCCGTGCTGAGGAAGAAGGCTTCATCACAGTCAAGATCGATGCAGATGCCGAGAAATGCGGCAAGAAGATCTACTATGACTTCTGTCAGGAAAGACGCTATCCTGCCCAGCCATTGGCTGAACATATGCACATGGCCTTCGAGGATTCGTTCAAACGCCTCCTTGAACCTTCGATTTCAAACGAGGTGATCAAGGAAGCAAAGGAAAAGGCTGATATAGAATCGATAAGGATATTCGGCGACAACCTCCGCCAGTTACTCCTGGCTCCTCCTGTAGGACAAAGGCGTGTACTTGCTATCGACCCCGGTTTCAGGACCGGCTGCAAGGTAGTCTGCCTTGATGAGCAGGGCAATCTTCTTCACAATGAAGCAATCTTCCCGCATCCTCCTGCAAACGAAAAGATAAAGGCCATCCAGGCAGTATCTGCAATGGTGCAGAAATACGGAATAGAAGTAATCGCAATCGGAAACGGTACTGCAAGCCGTGAGACAGAAGAATTCATCAAGCGTGTACCTCTTCCAAAGGGAACACGGGTATTTACCGTAAGCGAAGATGGTGCATCGATATATTCTGCATCTGAAGTCGCACGTGCTGAATTCCCTGAATATGACGTTACGGTAAGAGGTGCGGTTTCTATCGGCCGAAGACTGATGGATCCGCTTGCCGAGCTTGTGAAGATCGATCCTAAATCTCTGGGAGTCGGTCAGTACCAGCACGACGTGGATCAGGGACTCCTGAAGGAAACCCTTGACAATACAGTGGAAAGCTGTGTGAACAGCGTAGGAGTGAATCTGAATACAGCCAGCAGCTATCTCTTGAGTTATGTATCCGGAATCGGTCCTGCTTTGGCTGAAAATATCGTAGAGTACCGTGCAGCAAACGGTGCCTACAGGTCACGTAAGGAACTCCTCAAGGTAAAACGTCTTGGAGGCAAGGCATTCGAACAATGTGCCGGCTTCCTTCGTATAACAGATGCAGAGAATCCACTCGACAATTCAGCAGTGCACCCCGAGGCATACCATATTGTAGACAAGATGGCGAAGGACCTTAAGGTAACCCCTCGTGAACTTATAGGTAATCCCGAACTATGCGCCCGCATAGATGCGTCGCGCTATGTGGACGGTGAATTCGGACTTCCTACTGTAAACGATATTATCCAGGAACTCAAGAAACCTGGCCGCGACCCTCGCGAAAGCGCTCAGACCTTTGAATTCGCACATGACATCAAGACCATCGAGGATCTCAGGACCGGTATGGAACTCCCTGGCATAGTGACCAACATCACTGCCTTCGGAGCCTTTGTGGACATAGGAATAAAACAGAACGGCCTCATCCATGCCTCCCAGATGGGCGTCAAAGGTATGGCCGATCCGTCAAAGGTCCTTAAGCTTCATCAGCAGGTCAAGGTAACCGTTATCTCGGTTGACCTCGACCGTGCGCGCATCGGCTTACGCCTTCTTTGATGTATATTGCGATAAGATGACTCCCAATGTGGAGAGTGCGATACCGAACCACTGCCTGTCGTTGAGCATTTCGTGACCTATCGCCCACGCAATCATAGCTGAGGCAACTGGAATGAGGGCTGAGAAGATGCTTGATTTGGCTACGCCGAGATTCTTGATCGTGCTGACCCAGAGTGAGAATGCAAGGCTTGAGCAGAGTACGGCAAGACAGATGATCGGATACCATACATCACCATCGAAGTATACTTCATAATCGAACCCGTCAAGACCTTTCCACAAGAAGAGAGGTAGAAGATAGACAGAACCGATAAGGAACTGGTACATGACTATAGTCTGGCTGGAGTAGTTTCCGGACAGACTTTTTGTTATTGATGCGTGTCCTACCTCTGCGATTACCGCTATAAGGAGAAGGGCGATTCCCCATATGAAATGCTCTCCCAACTCACCTTTTGCCATAGCGACAAGTACTATACCTACTAACGACAAGCCTATGCCGACTACGTTCAGGATGCTTATCTTCTCCTTGAAGAAGGCTATGCCTGCACCTATCGAGAAGATAGGGATAGTGGCGATGACCATCGCGCTTATGGTAGGGGAGCCTGTAAGTTTCAGACCGAATGTCTCACATATGAAATATATGAAAGGCTCGAAGAATGCCAGAAGCAGGAACTTTCCCAGGTCCTGTTTCTGTATCCTCTTGATTCTTGCATAGGCAGTGTTGAAAAGGAACAGTATTATACCTGCCATGAATATTCTCACGAATACGAAGTAGAATATCGGTATTCCTTGTCCGATCAGTCTGTCTGTCCAGATATATGACATTCCCCATAGCAGTATAGCAAACATAGAGGCTATGTAGACAAGTGTCTTGCTTGGCTGTACCTTTGGTGACATTGTTTTGTTTTTTCAGTTAGGTTAGATGAATTTGTCTTCTTTGTAAACGACCTTGCCGTTTATGAATACGGTCTCGATTTTACCTCTGAGGATCTCGCCGTCATAAGGACTCCATCCGCATTTGCTGAACTGGTCCTCGTTTCTGACTGTAAATTCCTTTTCATAATCGAATATCACGATATCAGCCTCGTATCCTTCCTTGATCTTTCCTCTGTTCAGCCTGTAAAGATCAGAGGCGTTCTCTGAAAATACAGCTGCGATTCTTGTCAAAGGGATTTCATCCTGGGCAGCTATCGTAAGAAGGACAGGAAGGCTCTGCTGGATCGAAGGAAGTCCTGAAGGTGCCTTTGTATATATGCCTTCCTTTTCTGAAGGAAGGTGCGGAGCATGGTCGGATCCGATGGTATCTATCATTCCGCCGGCCAGCGCATTTCTCAAGGCTTCTCTGTCTGAAGCTCCCTTCACTGAAGGGTTGCATTTGAGCCTGCTTCCCAGACGAGGGTAATCCTCGTTACAGAACCAGAGATAGTTGCATGAAGTCTCGGCGATGATATTCGGATTGTTGCTCTTCGCCGCTCTGACCATCTCTGCCTCCTCTTTGGTAGAAATATGGCACAGAACCAAGGTGGTACCATACTTTATGGCTTTCTCAAGAGCTCTGATGCTTGATTTTATACACGCCTTTCTGCTGCGTATGTTTTCATGCTCGCTGAATGGGATCTCATCTCCGTATTTAGCAGTCGCAGCCTGAAGGTTAGTCCTGATTGTCTCCTCATCCTCGCAATGAACCAGGACCGGCTTGCCCTTGATCGAGAACAGACGGTCGAGTGTGTTGTTCTCATCCACCAGCATGTTTCCGGTCGACGATCCCATGAACACCTTTATTCCCATCACATCTTCCGGTGAAATATCTGTCTTTCCGGCAAGTATGTCCTCGATTTCCTCTATATTTCTGTTGGTGGCACCGAAGTGGAAGCCCAGATTCATGCACGACTTTTCCTTTGCAAGCGAAAGCTTGCCTGCGAACGCCCCTGCCGACACAGTCGCAGGGCTTGTGTTCGGCATGTCGAACGCAGTCGTCACGCCTCCGGCTACAGCCGCGCGTGACTCTGTCGTCATGTCTGCCTTATGAGTCAGGCCTGGCTCGCGGAAATGTACATGGGCGTCTATGCCTCCTGCGATGATATGTTTGCCTTCCAGTTCGATACGCTGGATGTCACTGTATTTCTTGACCGCGCTGAATACCTTGTAATCAAAACCTTCGTCATCCATATAGATGACTTCGGCTATCTTTCCTTCAGATATGATGATGCTTCCGACCGCTTCCTTTTCAGAAGTTACGATTGTTGCCTTGTGCAGAAGATATGTGCTCATTATTTTCTTGGCTTTATTTTTCTCATCTTCAGTCCCATGACACCCCAGAATGCTTCTCCGAAGATTCCGCTGCTCATCTTTGAGGTACCCTCGGTCCTGTCCACGAATATGATAGGAACTTCCTTGATCTTGAATCCTAGCTTATAGGTCGAGTATTTCATCTCTATCTGGAAACCGTATCCCTTCATCTTTACCTTGTCAAGGTCGATGGCCTCGAGTACCTTTCTTGAGTAACACTTGAATCCAGCTGTAGTGTCGTATACCTTCATGCCAAGCACCGTGCGTACGTAGACTGATGCATAATATGACATGATGACCCTTCCGATAGGCCAGTTGATCACGCTGATGCCGTTACAGTAACGTGAGCCGATGGCAAGATCTGCTCCATCCTTGCATGCCTGATAAAGTCTCGGCACGTCGTTAGGATTGTGCGAGAAGTCCGCGTCCATTTCAAATATATAGTCATATCCATTCTCGACAGACCATTTGAATCCTGTTATGTATGCTGTCCCAAGACCAAGCTTACCCTTTCTTTCGATCATGTGGAGCCTTTCAGGAAATTCCTGCTGCAGACCTTTCACGATGCCGGCCGTTCCGTCCGGCGATCCATCCTCGATCACGAGGATGTGATACCCGCCCTCGAGCGAAAATACCGCCCGGATGATTTTTTCTATATTCTCCTTCTCGTTGTAAGTAGGTATGATTACTACTTTCTTGTCCATATCTGTTTATTTCTGAATTGTCTTCATCATTTCTGCGACAGCCGCCTCCAGCTGCTTGTCCTCGCCACGGAGTACTGAGGCAGGGTCATTATATACAAGGATGTCCGGTTCTATCTGCATGTTCTCGAGATACCTTCCTTCCTTTACTCCAATGGCACCTACCTGAGGTATACCGAACACGAGACTAGGGTCGATCTGCGTCTCCCACCATACTGCAGTCATTGTGCCAGGTACAGGCGCTCCGATCAGCTTGCCGATGCCGAGGGCCTTATATACATATGGGAATCCGCATGCATCTGAGTAGTTGTCCTCGCCGATGAGCACGCATGAAGGCTTTGTCCATTTGCTGTAAGGTTCTGTGCCGATATACTGTCCTCTCGGTTCGAAACGTATGTATCCGGTACCTGCGAGAAGAGTCGCAAGGTCGTCATGGAGCCATCCGCCGCCGTTATGTCTTGTGTCTACGATTACCGCCTCGCAAGCACGGTATTTTCCAAGAAGGTCGGAGTACACGCGTCTGAAGCTTTCGGAATCCATGCCTTCTACATGGACATAACCTACCTTTCCTCCGGAAAGTTTCTTTACCATCTGGGCTCTCTGTTCCACCCATCTGTTGTATAACTGTCTGTAATCGGTATATCCAGGCTCGATCATGAGATCCTTTTCCTTCTTGCCTTTCTGCTTTACAGTGATCAGGATCTTCTTTCCACCCTTGCCTCTCAACATATGGCTCCAGTCTTCTCCCGCCTTGATTTCTTCACCGTTGATTGCAGTGACGATGTCTCCCGCTTCGATGTCAGGATGCTGGAGATAAAGGGCTCCACCTTTGATTATCTCCTTGATCTTCAGACCGTCACCCTTGTAGTCATTGTCATAGAAGGCGCCAAGTGTTCCTATTGTCATTCCACCCCTGTATGAGTATCTTGCGCCTGTATGAGAACCGTTAAGTTCGCCGAGCAGTTCGGAGAGCATCTCCTGGAAGTCGAAGTTGTTGTCGATATGAGGGAGGAACTTCGCATATGTCTCCTTGTATCCCTTCCAGTCGATTCCATGTATTTCAGGATCATAGAATTTCTCGCTTACCTGCTTCCAGATATGGTTGAATATATATTCGCGCTCCTTGGCAGGCTTGTATTCGAACTCGCCGCTGAATGCTATGCTTTCTCTTTTTCCTGAAGCTGTGCTGATCCTTGAAACTCCGCTGCCTGTGTGGAGGAAGATGTATTTGTCGTCAGAACTTGGATAGAAAGAACCTGTCAGACCTTTGATGAGTACCTTTACGCTGTTGTCTTCAAGATCGAGTACGCAAAGGTCAGAACTTCTTTCGAGACGTACAGAATAGTAAAGCTTCTTTCCGTCCTGTGTGAGATAATGGTCGCCCAGTCTGCCTGAAAATCTGGTCAGCTTGACTATCCTGTCCTTCCTGTCATCAAGGTCAAGAACAAGCTTTTCCTCTTTCTTCTCCACCTTGGCGCTGTCCTTCTTTTCCTTCTTAGGTTTCTTCTCATCGCTCATCATCTTGTCGATTTCCCTGTCCTCCTTGTCCTTGAGGAAATCGGCATATGCCTTGCCGTCGAAGAACATGATGTATACGTCCTTTTCCGCACCCCAGCTTCCATGGCTGCGATAGCCGGCCTTGTCGGATGTCCAGGTCATTGCCTTTCCTTTAAGGGCCCACCTGAATCCACCGTCTGTATATCCGCTTTCAGTGAGGTCGGTGATTTCACCGCTTTCGACGTCAATGACAGCGATGTCTTCATTGTTCCATCCTCCATTCGCCTGGTAGTTGCACAGAATGTATCTGCTGTCCGGACTCCACTCGTACGCCTGGTCGCCATCTGTGTATGAATAGTTCACCATGCGGTCGAGGACGATCTTTTCCTTTCCGCTCTTGAGGTCCATGACGGCAATCGCGGTCCTGTCCTTCAAGTATGCGAGAAGCTTACCGTCAGGAGAAACCTGAGGCTGGAAGCATGTTTCACCTGGTCTGGTGACCATCTCTTCCTCCATCTTGACAGCGTAGGTGAACATCTTGTCATTCTTTTCTGTCAGCGATGTCTTCCAGATGCCCCAATGACCGTTACGTTCAGCTGCATAATAAAGAGTCCTTCCGTCTTTAGAGAATGTGAGGCCTCTTTCCTGTTCCGGGGTATTTGTTATTCTCTGTGTAGTCTTGTAGTCAATCGATGTTACGAACACATCGCCTCTTACGGTTATGGCTACTTCCTTGCCTTCCGGCGATATTGCCATTCTTGTGGCTCCGGATGTCAGTGTCTGGATTTCGATATCCTTTTCAATCTGGTCAGTAGTGATCTGGATCGCTACCTTTTCCGGCTGTCCTCCGTCCTTGATCGTATACAGCTCTCCGTCGTAAGAGTAGCATAATGTGCCGTTGTCGGAGATCGAAAGATATCTTACAGGATTGCCTTTATGGAAGGTAATCTGTTTCGGATTGTTTACTGTTGTACCGTTACTATATATATTAAGGGTACCGTCCTGCTCGCAGAGATAGTAGTATGAGTCACCGTCGGCTGTGAATACAGGGTTTCTGTCTTCACCGTTGAAGGTCGAGACTTTCTTGAAGGTACCGTTTTCATCGATTCTGAATCCTCCTGTCTTGTCTGCTGATGGCTGATACATCCAGATGTCGCGTGTGACAGATGAAGTGTGATGCTTTCTCAAAGGATCTTCGTAACCTTTGTAGTCTTCGTAGAGGACTGTACCATCAGCTCTGACGCTCATATTCGATATCTGAAGGGCGCTGACCATCTCAGGACGGCCGCCTTCCTTGCCTACCATATATACCTGGGTGCCTCCCGGGAAATCTCCATACTGGGCATCCTGCTGTATGTTGGCGCTGAAGATTATGTTTCCGTTTTCAAGAACTGTCATCGGAGTCTCATTTCCAGGATGGGATGTAAGCCTTGTCGGCGCTCCTCCTTTGGCAGGAACACTATAGATATCCTTGCTTTTGTTCCTGTAGGAAGCGAATATGATGGATCCTCCGTCAGGTGACCACATAGGGTCGGTGTCATATGCGGGATTTGTTGTGATCTGTCTTGCATGACCTCCGTCTGTGTCTACAACGTAGATATTACCTTTATAAGTGAAAGCGATCTGCTCTCCGTCAGGTGATATTGCATTTTTTCTAAGCCAAAGAGGGGAGTCCTGTGCTCCGGAAACGGCAGTCATGAACAGCAGTGCCGAAATCGTAAGTATAATTCTTTTCATATATATAATATATATAGGTACATCATGCAAATATACAAAATTAATCGGTAAAAGTAGCTATTGTTGCTTTAACAAAAATGTAACAGTGCTATAACGTCCGGAGTTCCAGTATATTACAGTGATCCGGGCGTTTTTTATGTGTTTTGTGGTTACAGATTTATTTGGAGGTAATGAAAAATTGTCTACCTTTGCAATCCCAAACGAAAAACGGGATGCCTACAGAGGCAGAGAGTTCTTTAAAAGACTGGCGCTTGAAAAAAGTTGAAAAATTTTTGCAAAAAGATTTGGAGATTAAAAAATAAAGCGTACCTTTGCATCCCCGTTCGAAAAACGGGCCTCGCAAGAGGAAAAGAGAAGTTCATTGAAAAGACTGTTTTAC
>JAFYUS010000065.1 GCA_017549505.1 Bacteroidales bacterium
ATTTCGTGTTACGGAGGTATTCAAAAACAGGTTATTTCCCATTATTTTGACACTTCCGTGACATAAAAATGTCTAATCATGTCACGAAGGTGACACAAAAATGAGGATGGTAGGGATTGCAGAACGGAATCCTCCGCAATCTCTATCATCCTCCCGGTGTAACCATATATATAAGAAAAGAGACTGACTAATACTTTTTAGTCAGTCTCTTGTTATATGTTCATGATTTATTTGAAGAGAAGCTGTGCGAACTGATAGAGGCTGCGGCGCCAGGTCTGCCATTCGTGAGCAGTTTCAGGAGAAACATAGAAATGGGCATTAACACCTGAGGCTTTGAGCTCATCTATGATCTCTTTCTGATTACCGCCGTAACGAGGATTCTCCAATTCACGGCTGCCATAGCTGAGGAAGACAAGCTTATATGCTTCCTTGAAGCCCTCTGTCTGGGCTGCTTCCTCTGCAGTTATGATACCGCCGCTGAAGATGCCGAGGGCAGAGAAGACGTCTGGGTTCTTCATCGTGATTGCCTTGGTCTGCATGCCTCCCATAGAAAGACCTGCCATAGCCCTGTGCTTGCGGTCTGCAATTGTACGGTATCTCGAATCTACCATAGGGATGATGTCGTTGATCAGCGTGTTCATGAAACCGTCTGCCCAGTTTGACGGGAGGCCCATGCCCTGACCTCTCTGGCCCTGAGGTCTTGCAGGCATCTGGCCTGCAGCAGGACGAGGCCTTGCCCATGTACCATTGTCCATGACGATGATGAACTCCTCAGCCTTGCCCTCAGCGATAAGGTTGTCCATGATAAGACCTGTCTTACCCTGCTCCGGCCAGCCGTACTCGTTCTCACCTCCTCCGTGCTGGAGATAAAGTACCGGATATCTCTTCTTCCTGTTCTTGTCGTATCCTGGAGGTGTATAGATGAAACAATGACGCATCTGGTTATTGGTCTGGGACCAGTAATGAACCTCGCGGATATCTCCATGAGGGACATTCTTCAATGCATAGAAGTCCTGGTCATGTGCCGGAACCTCGATACCGCTGCCCCAACGGCTTGCACCATAATAATACAAGCTGCCCGGATCAGGAACTGATGCACCGTCGACCTCGAACTGATAATAGTGGAATCCTTCATCCTGAGGAGCGGAATCTCCTGTCCATACACCTTCGGCATTTCTCTTCATAGGGTATTTCACGCCACCGATATCAAGCTTTACGGTAACTGCATCAGGAGCATTGAGCTGTGCGCGTACGATACGCTCGGAGTTTACCATAGGATACTGCTTTCCAGGCTGGTTTGATGCAGACGGAACAAAATCCTCCTTTACAGCTTTGGCTATACGAGCCTTCTCAAGGAAGGTAACCATCGCCTCAAGATTTTCCGGAGCATACATTCCCATTCCATGTCCGCCGCCATCGACGCTGTGGAACTCGGTCATTACACCTGCCTTGCTGAGAAGTTCATGGAAATGCACTCCCTGGCAATGAGGGACCACATTGTCAGCTGTTCCATGGAAGACAACCACAGGGGGATCGGAAGGATCTATGTATGTCGTTGCGTTGAGAGCCTTGAAAGGTTCTTCATTTCCTTTGAAGGAGAATCCCATCACCGCTTCTTCCGGACCATGATTCCATGTATCTTCCTCTGTACCGCAACTCATGTAGTGGAGATCTGTCGGGCCAGACCAGCAGCATGCTGCATCAACAAGGCTGCTGTATTCAGTATATGCACCAAGAGACCCTTCGAGTTCTGCGACTCCGCAGCTTGTAGCTGCGAGAGACGCGAGATGGGCTCCTGAAGAGAAACCTGAAGTCACGATGAAATCAGTATCGAACTTGTATTTCTCAGCATTTGCACGCACATAACGTACAACTGCCTTGATATCGTGGATCTGTGCAGGGAACTTTGCGTCCATCGAAGAACGGTGGTTAGGGGTAACGACTGCATAACCTGCGTCAAGCAGAGCATTCACGATCGTACCCAGATCTGCCATTCCTTTAGAATTATTTGAGAACCAAGCACTTCCATAGATATGGATAGCTACAGGATATGATTCCTTCTCTACCTTCGGAAGATAGATATCCATCTGATGGCCGACATGGCCGTCACCTACATAGTCCAGATCTGCGAACTTCTCCGAACAATGGACGTCGATCTTCGGCATCTGCCAGCCGCCGAATCCACCTGCCGGCTGGGCATAAGCAGCACATGCACTGATCAGGCAAAGTACTGATATGAAAATCCTTCTCATGACTATTTCTTAATGAAATTCCACTTGCAGTTGTCGCTGCTGAAGTCCCACTTTGCGAGGGTAGGAGTACTGTCAGCGATTGAGGTAAGAACATATTCTCCTTCATGGCCAGGAACAGCCTTAGGCATGATACGGTAAGAACCGTCGATGGTCTGCTCGATTCTCCAGAGCTGTGCATCAGTACCTGCGTACTCAGGAGCAACTGTCAGGTCTACATCTTCAGTTGCGGTAAGGGTCTTGTCTGTACCCTCGATCTGGATCTTGTAATACTGTCCTCCGAGGTATCCGCCAGCTTCAGGAACAGCTGTAATGGTCCATCTCTGGTGAGGACGGTTCATCCAGTCACCTACGCGTGCAGGAATCTCACCTTCAGGCCATGTTGCAATCACATCATCAAGGGTCTGGTTAGGATGTACCACAATAGGCTCGTTAGGGTCCATTCTCCATCCGCCGCGTCTTGCGATGTTCTGTCTTACGAAATCTACGGCAAGTTCGAGTGCATAGCCTCTGCGCACAGATGATATCTCGTATGTACCGCTCTTGAAGAGTTCACCGGCTACAGGCCAGTCGTTCACCCAAAGGATAGGTCGGATAGCGAGCACGCTGCGGGCACTGCGGTCAAGGTCTGCCTCCCAGTGGAAAGACATCTTCTCGACTCCTTCATCCTCTATATAACGGCCGAAATGGCCTGCTCCGAACTGGCGGTCATCTCCGTCAATCACCATCTTACCACCACCGGCAACCATATCACGGCCCATATTGTCAAGGTATGGTCCTGTGACGTTGCGTGAACGGCCTGCTACTATATTATAGGTAGAGTTGACGCCGTCGCAGCAGGTTCCATGAGTACCGAGAAGGTAGTACCAGCCGTTGCGGTAGATGATTGTAGTAGCTTCGCAGTCGATCGCGATGTTCGGATCAACTGTTCCTTCAACCTTTGCACCGGTCTTCGGATCAAGCTCGACAACACGGATGAATCCGAAATATGTACCGTAAGTACACCACAGACGACCTGTATTTGGGTCCATGAAGAGACCTGCATCGATAGCGTCGCAGTCCTCATCCATTTCAGAATGTGCTACCTCGATGGCTTCGGTATAAGCGAAGTCAGGAGAGTTTGGATCGAGAGTCTTGTTCCACATGGTAAGTACGCGGCCGGCATGTCCGCCACCGAGTCCACCGCCTGTAGCACTATAAGCTACAAGGTAACGGTCCCCGATCTTGATTGCATCCGGAGCGGCACCGCCGCCTGGACGTACAGCGCCACCGAACCAGTTCCAGCCGTCCTCTGAGATGAGTCCGCCGCCACCTGTACCGAATGTATAATACTTGCCGTCACACTCCATGATTGTAGAAGGGTCATGAATCCAAGGCTGACCTTCCTGTGCGAGGGCTGAAACTGAGATAAGGGCAAATGCTGCCAGAGAGATGAGTTTCATTGATGTCTTCATGGCCATTTCTATTTATTGAGGATATTATAATTCATTACAGGATTTCCATTCTCGTCGATGAAACGTACGCAGAAATCGCTCATGCCAGGTCCGTTTATTACGGCACCTGTGAGGATGTGACGACCCTTCTTGAGGGTAAGTCTCTTTGATGCGGCATCATCCATCACCATACGGCGGTCGCCGGACATGATAAGGACTTCCTCACCGTCGATCCACCACATTGAAGCTGAATTAGAGCCTACCGCAAGACGCACGTTCTCGATATCTTCAGGCACATCGATAACTGTAACTGCACGGCAGATGATACCGTAACGTCCTGTCTCAGTACCTACTGCATAACGGTAAAGCTTCACATTGAAGAGCTTGCTGTCAAGGGCATGCCATGTAAGCTTTGCCTTCACCATCTCAACCTCCGGTTCCTGGAAAGGCATCCTAGGACGTCCTGCCGACATATCCACAGGCTTCTGGTATTCTACTTCCATAGTAACCTTGTCACCATCCTTAGGGAGCTTGAAGTCACCCTTGTTCCAACCTGTATCAAGGTGCTTCCTGATATAGCTGTCAACGAATACGGTATTGCCACGGTTCGGCTTGCTGATAGGTTCGAGAAGAAGCCAACGGCGGATGAATCCCTGCTCGTCCGGCTGCATCACATCTGCTGTAGGTGTGCTGAAATAAGGAGCAAGGGCAGGATACTTCTCGACAAGGTCCTCACCCTTCTTCTTTGCATCAGCAGAGAAAGATACTGCGGCTGCAAGAGTCGCCGCGAGAATCAATGTGCGGAATATAAGTTTCATTTGTAATCTGTTTATGTGGTTTCACTTTATTTTTCAGGGAAGATGATCTGGTACTTGCCGCTCATGTGCATGAAGGCGAACAGGCGGAGAAGACCGTCATAATACGCATCGAAGTAACCGTCCTCGAAAGGTACGTTCTTCGACTCCCAGAGAGCATCGACGAACTCACGGTTGATCGCGTGGTCAGTAAGAAGGGTTGCAGCTGATACTGTAGATACCAGACCTACCGAATGGCGGAGAGCCTTGGTCCATGTGCCTGCAGGAAGGATCTCATCCTCTGAAGGAAGAGTTCCGTCGACACGGTACTGGTCCACGAAGTCGTTTATGCCCTGGCTGTAGAAGAAGTTCTGGATCTTCTCTCCGTACTCCCTCTGCCACTCCTTGTCGGCGCATGACCATGAATAGTCCATGGCAATGTTCATAGGGACACGCCAGGAGTCATAACGGAAGTTTCCTGAGCCGAAATGGCGGCCGCGGAAAGACCTGATCGTTCCGTCATAATTGCTCTGGTCAGGGTTGAGACCTGTCTGAGGATGGGTCGCCTTATGGAGATATTCACGTGAAGCGGCGGCACATTCGTTCCAGAATTCAGCTCGTCCGTCGTCAGCCCATCTCGCCCACACTTCGTAGAATGCAGGAATATGATAAGAAGGGTCTGTGAATGTATAACCCCATGAATCCGGAGTGAAGGTTATGAGCTTGTGCTCAGTATTGATGAAGTTGTTCACTCTCTTCGAACCGTCCTTGGCGAATGCGCAATCCAGGATATGACGGGCCTCAGCCTTATAATCGATACCTGTATCGTCACCCCATCTGTTAGACGCGAAAAGAAGGGAGGTCACATAATAAAGCTCACCGTCTGATGCCGGTCCCTGAGCGTTGCGTGTACCGTCTACCTTGCAGCTCCATGCAAAATATCCTTCAAGAGGACCATCCTGATGCTGCATGTACTTCTTGCACCAACGGAAAAGCTTGTCGAAGATATCCTTGCGGTCCATCTGGACTGCCACCATCATTCCGTATGACATGCCCTCGGTACGTACATCGTTATTCTTGACGTCCGATACATAAGCCATATCGTCTCCTACTTCGAAATAAACTTTATCGGGACCGAAGAAAACCTCTTCGAATACCTCGTTGACCTTCCTGTCCACCTCTTCAGGAGAATATCCGGCCTCAACGAAGACGTTCCTGTACTTTCTTGTCTCGAACGCACCTTTTTCTGCAGGGACCAGAGTCTTGATACCGGCTCTTGTCTGAACTACAGGACGTATCGTTCCGTCAGCGTTGTAGAACATCTCGTCAACACAGATGCTGCGACGTCCGGTAGCAGGACCATATCCATCGAGAGAGAGAGTCGAATTGTGATAGAACAGATATGACTTGCCCTTATAGTCGATTACGCCCGGATGGATGGTGAAGCTATCCTTCGCCATACCTGAAAGTTCACCCATGAATGTCCATGGTCCCTCGACATTTTCAGCCATGGCATAGGAAATTGTCTCTCTTCCCGGGCCCATCGATGCATATACATTATAATAATGTCCATCGCGCTTGTAGAGCCATGGACCTTCCGTGTAGTTCTCCATCGGAAGTACCATGATCTCGCCGTCGAGCTCGACCATGTTCTTCTTAAGTTTCACAAGGAAGCATGTTCCGTTGCCCCAGCTCATCCAAGGTGTACCGTCATCATCGATCATCACGGTAGGATCGATGTCGTTCCACCATCCGCGCGGACCGTTGTCTGTCATGGAATCAAGGATCAGAGGCTTGCCGATGGCATCCACATACGGACCTTCCGGTCTGTCAGCTACAGCTACACCCACCGCCTTGCAGTTAGGGTCGCCGCACTGGGTCGACACATAGAAATAGTACTTTCCGTCCGGTCCTTCAACAGCCTGGGAAGCCCATGCCTCACCTACCGCCCACGAAAAGTCAGTCGGTTTCATGACGACGCCGTGATCCGTCCATGTCTGCATGTCCTCGGTCGAATAGCAGAGCCATTCGGTAATATTGAAGCCATACTGACCTTCGTATCCCGGTCTGTCCTCAAAGCATTCGTCATGGCCGCAGAAGACATATAGCCTACCGTCCGATGCTACCATCGGAGCAGGATCTGCGGTATAGTTGTCACGTACGATCGGATTACCTTCGTATTCGAAGGTATTCTTCGGGCCGCAGCCGATAAGGCTGAGGCCCGCTATAAGCATAGATATGAATCTGTTCATCTTTTATTCGAATCTTATCCAATCTATTTCAACATCTTCACCCTCAACGAGTTCCACCTTGACATCCTGCATCTTCTTTGCCTTATACGGCATAGGGAGTGTAACTTCTGCCCACTGAGCTGAAGCAGGGATATCGAACTGGGCTGTCTCTCCTGCAGTCACAGCTACCTTACCGCCCTTAGGTGCAGCAACGCAGAATGTAACTTCTGCCGGTGCCTTCCTGCCGAAATCAACCTCATTGAAGCAAACCTTGTCGCCTGCCTTCTCAAATACGGTCTTCCATCCCTTGAAGTAGTCTGTGGTGTCAAGATACTCGATGGCAGCTCCGTCGATACAGCTGTAGCGGTCGAGCTGTACCTTCTGAGTAGCCTTGATAGGACCTACGCCACGCTTTGTAGGCTTGATCTCCTGGATTGTTCCGTCCTCATTGAAATAAAGCTTCTCGATCTGGGCAGAACGGTTCTTGTCGAAATGAGGAGAATATGGATTGTGATGGTAGAAGAAGTACCACTGGCCCTTGAAGTTCACGATGCTGTGGTGGTTGGTCCAGCAGCCGTTCTCATGCTCGGCCATGATGATGCCCTTGTACTCGTAAGGACCCATAGGGTTCTTGCTCATCGCATATCCTATCACCTCGGTATTGTTTCTTACGTATGGATATGTAAGGTAATAGTTGCCGTTGTACTCGAATGCGAAAGGGCCTTCCGCCTGACGGCTTGGAAGTCCTTTAAGACAGCTGACGCCGACCATTTCGAATTCACGTGGTCCCCACTTCACGACCTCCTTAGGATTATCCTCGGCAAGCTCGATCATATTCTCGGCAAGCTTGGCACAACGTCCGTTGCCCCAGAAGATATAAGCATTGCCATCAGATGCCTGGAGGACGCAAGGGTCGATACCGTTGATTCCCTTGATAGGCTCAGGCTGGACCTCGTATGGTCCTTCAGGCTTGTCGGCTATTGCCACGCCGACAGCAAAGCCACCGTTCTTCGATGCATCCGGGAAATAGAAATAGTATTTTCCGTTTCTCTCCACACAGTCAGGAGCCCACATCGAATATGCATCCGATCTACCCCAAGGGACATCTTCCTGAGTCACGATCACGCCATGGTCTGTCCATGTGGTAAGGTCCTCAGATGAGAAAACATGATAGTCTGCCATGCTGAACCATGCAGAACCGTCATGATGGGTGATCACGCTAGGTATGTCGTGAGACGGGAACATATATAACTTACCGTTGAACACGCGTGCTGTAGGGTCAGCTGCGAACTGATTGCTGATTATCGGATTGGTACCTGTAACCATCACGTTTTCAGGAAGATTCTGCTCATCCTGAGGCTGCGCACATCCGGCAAGGCCGAATATTGCGGCTAAAATAGCTATCTTTTTCATTTGAAGAATTTTTGAAGTGTTTCTGCCAGGTATGTACGTGCGTTCATCCATGTATGACCGCCCTCTGTAAACATTTTTTCGTATGAGATGCCCTTCTGGTCGAAATAATTCTGATGATCGAGGACATTCTGATACAGGAAGTCCGAAGTTCCTACACCGAACCACATGAGGTCAAGACTCTTTATATCATTCTGGAGATCAGGGAAATATATATCCATTACCTCCGGAGTCAGATAAGCGCTGTATGATGCGAGCCATGAGAACTTGTCGAAATTAGAATAAACGGTGAAGAGTGACTGTCCGCCACCGCGTGAGAAGCCTCCTATGGCTCTGTTCTCGCGGGTGTTCTTAGTACGGAAGTTCTTCTCTACGAACGGCATGACACATTCTGTAAGCTCTTCCTCGAACTTCTGATACATCTTCGCAGCAGCCAGAGTTGTCGGAGAAGGTGTCGAACCGAACACGTTGCCGTAAGGCATCACAACAATCATAGGGACAGCCTTACCCTGTGCGATAAGGTTGTCAAGAATGACATTGACCTTACCGACCTTGAACCATGTCTCTTCAGTATCTGTAGTACCGCTCACAAGGTAGAATACAGGATATTTCTTATTGCCCTTTTCGTAATCTGCAGGAGTATAGACAAGCATCTGACGGTATTCGCCCATCACATCTGACTTGTATGTGCAGTACTGAACCTTTCCGTGCGGAACGTCATTTACAGTATAGAGAGCATCAGGATCAGGAATCTCGAGAAGGCTTGCCTTGAAATTCTCGTTAGGGAAGATGTCCATATTGTTCTGTGCCTGTGCCGACACTCCGTCCACAACGAAATTGTAAGGATAGATATCCGCCTCTGCAGGCTTTACGGTCGCGCTCCAGATACCTCTGCTGTTGCGTACCATAGGGATGTTCTTCTCAAGGAACTGGCCTGAAAGTTCTACCTTCTTCGCATTCGGTGCCTCATAGTTGAATGTGATGCGGCCGCCTGGATGGAAGACATGAGGATTGAACACCACGTCTCTCCAACTCTGCTGAGGAACATCATAACCAAGGAGCTGAAGCATCTTGTTGGCATATCGTTTTCCGAGTTCGCGATATCCTGCAGCGTCAAAGTGGAGCAGGTCGAAGGCATTGGTACATCCGCTTGAACTGATGACATGAGCCTGCGGTATCACGGAAGGGACTCGTGCGATCACATCATTGTGCGATGCACATACTCCACCCCTGTCGCTGTTCACGACCTCGCCTACAAGAAGAGGAACCACCTCGCCCTGAAGATCCAGGTCACGGATGATATTGTCATATACCTTCTTGAGCTGTCCCGGCCATCTCGGGTCACCGGTATTCGACTCACCCTGATGGACGAGGATACCCTTGATGACTCCGTCCTTCTGGGCCAGCTTCGCCATCTCGATAAGTCTTGCATATGGGTCGTTGTCATAAGCGGCGAGCATTCCCTTCATCCAGCCCGGAGCCCTCTTCTCGACATAATTCGCGATGCTGTCAGGCAGGAAGGTCTCGATATGGCATCCACCGATGGCAACATTTATGATACCTACCTTCACATTCTCCGGAAGAGTCTCAACGAGAGTCCTTCCGAAATAATCAGCCGGAGTAAGTCCGGTTCCCGGACGACAGAGAGGAGGTACGGCAGTATACCACTCGCCTTTTACACGTCCCATCTGAGGATTGTCCACAACCGCCATCATCTTGAAACGGTCGCTTACGTTCTCCAGATCCTGAGCCTCTATCCTCGCATTGCCCTCCATGTTGGACTGGCCGAAACAGAGGTAGATATGGAAATCAGGATCCTGCGCGAATGCATGCGCAGCACAAAGAATGGCGCCTAACGCCAGAATGATTCTTTTCATATGATTACCAGTTTATCCATTTTTCAACATCGACATCCTCGAACATAGGAGCCACCTGCACATCGGTAGGGACATCCTTGCCAAGGAGGAACTTATCCACAAAGGCTTCGAGCTCAGGCCACTGCGACTGCGGAAGCATGCAGTGCATATGTCCGTCAATGAACGAATAGCCCATACGGTCCTCGATTCCGAACTTCTCCCACACCTTGCGCGCAGCGACACATGAGACGTAACCAGCCTCGTCAGCCAGCCACTCATAGTCAGGATTTCCGAATACGAGAAGGGCTCTCGGTGCGACAAGGGCACAGAGTTCATGGTGGTCCATTGGAAGTCGGTTCACGTTCTCTCCGCTATACTGCCTCATGCTCTCCTTGAACCATGCGAAATTGGTGTTGCCAAGAGTCTCGACATGGCCCAATGTCTCCGACACGCGCCATGCTGCAGCTCCGCCGCCACCAGGTTCCTGAGCGATGGTAAGGGCGATACGCTCGTCAAACGCACCTGACCAGAGAGCCATCTTGCCGGCAAAGGAGCAGCCTGAGATTGCAAGATGCTTAAGATCGATGCGGCTTTCCTCGCCTACGATCTCCAGTCCGTCGATAAGACGGCTGACACCCCAAGGCCATGCCGCATAATTACCCATCTCGAGATTGTCAGGGTAAAGTCTGTTAAGAGGCTCTTCGCCACGTTTCTGGGTATGCTGCATTACTTCCCAGAAAGGGAAGCTTATCATCGCGATGTTTCTTTCCTGGAAGATCTGCTGAGGAAGGCTGCCCGCTCCCCTTCCGATGCCGATGATGGCAGGGAAAGGACCTTCTCCTTCCGGATACTGGATGTTCGCATGGATTGTCAGGGTCTCTCCGTTCACGGTTACATCAACGATGAGCGTATCTCCGCTCATTCTTGCCTTGACACATTTGCGCGGAGTCTCCGGTTTCCATCCGATCTCATAATTCTGGAGCTCGGCCATGATCTCTGCACGACGGCGCTCCCACTGGGAATATTTTTCAACCTTGTTTTTCCCGTTCGAGAACATGAAAGGATCGGGAAGAGTCTCGACTACCGGAAGTTCATTGATGCCCGGCATTTCAGGGGCAGAATAAGAAGAAGCTGTGTTTTCCTTGTCGAAGACAAGGGGAATCTCCTTGGTCGTATCGCACGAAGCGAAAAGACCGACAGCAAGAAGAACGGTCAGAATCGATTTAGGTAAGTGCATAAAAATAATATTGTGGTTAGTAAATTACTAACCACAATATTACAAAATATAAGGCAAGAGGACTAGCGGATTTGTATCAAAATATTGCAATAAAAATCCAAAACTCCTTATTTCCTCGCCGGCTCGTCCAGACCGAGCGCCGGATGTTTCTTAGACGACAGAAAAAGCACCACGGCCACTGCTATGGCCACGACTCCCAGAAGTATGAACACGTACTCGGCCTGAAGGGCAGCAGACACTTCCTGGGCATGGTTACCAGCCTGGGTTATCTCCCTTTTGAATATCTTTCCGACATAGATAGGAACCGCCCACATACCTAGATTCTGGACCCAATATATAAGGGAATATGCTGTACCGAGATTCTTCTCAGGAATGATTTTCGGAACGGACGGCCACATCGCCGAAGGCACAAGGGAATATCCTACTCCGAGCATGGCGATAGCCACATACGCATAGGCAGGCACGCCTTGAGGAGCGAATGTGATGATCAGATGGGATACGAGCACAAGGGCAGAACCGACAATCATCCATGTAGTTGCCTTTCCTACCTTGTCGACCAACGCTCCGAAGAGAGGGGTGAAGAGGATGGTGAAGAAAGGTATCATGGCAAGAAGGACCGTAGCTATATCCAGATTCACACCGAAGAGCGGAAGAAGTATGGACACACCGAACTTCTTGAAACGGATCACACAGCAGTAGAATGTCACACACAGAATTGCGATCATCAGGAAGCGAGGGTTGCTCAGGACCTTCCATATATCAGAGAAACGGAACTTGTCCTCTTCAGCAGTCTCGACCTTGTCGGTCTCTCCGGTCTGACGGTCAAACTTCGCATCCATGGCCACAAAGACAGCCCACAGGATTGCACCCGCAGCAAGAACTGCAAGTCCGATCAATGCAGGACGATTGGTTTCCGCCAAGGTGTACATTTCTCCCAAAGCCTTCTGCTTTACGATCATCGGAGCAATGAGTATTGCCGTAGCAGTACCGAAACGGGCAATGGCAAGCTGAAGTCCCATGGCCAGCGCCATATTCCTTCCTTTGAACCATTTCGCGATCGAACGGGTCACCGAAACACCGGCGATCTCGCTTCCGAGGCCGAAGAGCATGCAGCCTGCGTATGCAATCGAAAGAGAGGTTTCAGGCTTGAATCCTGCAGAAATGGCAAAGGTGACAAGACCTGCGCCGAGAACCATCATTCCTACGAAGATGGAACCTACCAGACGTACTCCGAACCTGTCCAGAAGGGCGCCGCAGACGATGAGTCCGCCCCATATGCACAGAAATGAATAGCCGCTTGCATAGAATCCGTAATCCTCCATATCCCAGCCCAATTCAAGAAATTCAGGATTCTTGAAAAGCTCAGAAAGGGATGAGAACATATCGTCGAAGAAATACGACGCGAACATAGGAACAACAAGGCATGCCAGCGCAAGCCAGCATGCCCATCTGTTGTCCCTGAGAGTCTTTTTCAGGGTTGACATTATTTCTTTATATTAGGAAGTTCGAGACCGTATCCCTTCTTCTTGTCCTCGACCTTAAGGAAGAACGACATGATGAATGCAAGAACTCCGAATGAAGAGAATATGCACATAGGAACCACATATCCGCCGGTTGCGTTTAGCACTACGCCGATGAGCAGAGGCACGAGGCAGAGACCGATGTTCTGGATCCAGAAGATGAGCGAATACGCACTACCGAGGATTACCGGGTCGATGATCTTAGGAACCGATGGCCAGAGGGCTGCAGGCACGAGGGAGAATGAAACTCCGAGTACAACCACAAGAAGAAGAGCGAAACCCTTGCTTGGGAAAAGCGGAAGGAGGAATGCGAAGCTGAGGTGGCACACGATCATGATGATTGCACCAAGCATGAGCATTGTCGCACCCTTGCCCTTGTTGTCAAGGAAGGCACCAAGGAACGGAGTAAGCACCATCGCGAGGATAGGGAACCATCTGAAAAGGTCCGCAGCCTCTGATGCCGGAATCTGAAGGGTAACTTCAAGGAAGTTTGTCGCATATCTCTGGAACGGGAAAATTGCTGAGTAATAAAGTACACAGAGGAGTGCCACAATCCAGAACATCTTGCTTCTGAATATCTTGCCAAGGTCGCTTACCTTGAATTCCTCCTCTGAATCGCCTCCTGCCACAAGACCTTTCTGTCTGTCAAGCTTCGCATCCATCACAGAAAACACGATGAAGTTGATGAGACCGATCAGAAGAAGGATCACGCAGAAGAGGATCGGGGCCTCGATGTTGCCGAACTTGTCTGCAAGACGTGGAGAAGCCGAGAGTACAGCAAACACGCCGAGACGCGCGATAGCCATCTCAAGACCCATTGCAAGAGCCATCTCCTTACCTTCAAACCACTTTGCGATAGCCTTTGAAACAGTAATACCGGCCATCTCGCAGCCGCAGCCGAAGATCATGAATCCGAGAGAAGCCATCTTGGCGCTGCCTGGAAGAGCTACCCACCATGAGTTGAGCCAGCTGCAGAACTCTGTAGCCTGGAACCAGTCTGTGATACCGATGTACTTGATTCCTGCACCTACCACCATGAGCGATGTCGAAAGGATACCGGTAAAACGTACACCCATCTTGTCAAGGATGATTCCCGCAAGAATGAGGAAACCGAAGACATTGAGCATATATTCAGATGCCGCATATGTTCCGAAGACAGAACTGTTCCATCCTCTTGTCGACTCGACGAGAGACTGCAGAGGAGACATTACGTCCACGAACATGTAAGCGAAGAACATTGCCAGGGCAATGAGGATCAGAGCCGCCCATCTTGCGGCGAAACTGTCATTAAGATACTTCTTGATTGTCTGAGTCATGATATTTGATAGTTGATTATTTCAGATTCCGATAAATCTTTGCGAAGATAGCGTTTTTTTAGTAACTTCGCATGATTTTGCTTTGTAAATATAGGAGAAGGAAATATGACGTATAAGTTTCTGGACAAGGTGGATTCACCTGCGGACATAAAGAAATTCAGCATAGATGAACTAAGGGAACTCTGTGCCGAAATACGCCATTATATGATCGAATGCTGCGCCGTCAACCCGGGGCACCTCGGCTCAAGCCTTGGTGCAGTCGAGCTCATGGTGGGACTTCACTATGTGTACAACACCCCTGACGACAAGCTCGTATTCGACGTCGGTCACCAGGCATACGCACATAAGATAATCACAGGACGACGCGAAGCCTTCAGAAAGAACCGAATGAAGGACGGAATCAGCGGCTTCCCGAAACGCTCGGAAAGCGAATATGACGCATTCGGCGCAGGTCACTCGTCCACTTCGATATCCGCCGCCCTCGGCTTTGCCGAAGCTGCGAAGCAGCAGGGCCGTCCGGATAAGGCGGTAGCCCTTATCGGCGACGGCTCCCTGACAGGAGGCCTTGCCCTGGAAGGTCTGAACAACGCCGGAGCAAGCAAGACCGACATGCTGGTCATCCTCAATGACAACAACATCTCGATCGACAAGAACATCGGAGGCCTTCACGAATATCTCCTCAAGATAACGACAGATCCGAGATACAACAAGGCAAAGAAACGTGTTTGGGACCGCCTCGGTGACAGCTGGCTGAGAACAAGGATTCAGAGATTCGTATCTACGACAAAGTCACACCTTGTAAAGAACAGCGGAGGAGACCTCTTCCAGGCCATGGGATTCCGATATTTCGGACCTATCGACGGAAACGATATCGCCCAGGTAGTGGAGACTCTGCAGAAACTGCGTGAAATGAACGGGCCTCTCCTGCTCCATACAATGACGACCAAGGGAAAGGGATATGCCCCTGCCGAGAAAGACCAGACCACATGGCACGCTCCGGGCATCTTCGACCCTGAGACAGGAATGAGACAGAAGAGCAAGAAGGGCGAAAGCCGTTACCAGGACGTATTCGGAGAAGTGCTTCTCGAACTTGCACGCACAAACGACAAGGTTGTCGGTATCACCCCGGCCATGGCATCAGGATGCGGAATGAACCTGCTGGCAAAGGAAATGCCCGGAAGATTCTACGACGTAGGTATCGAAGAAGAGCACGCCGTAACTTTTTCCGCAGGACTGGCAGCAGGAGGCATGAAACCGTTCTGCAACATATATTCATCATTCTCGCATAGAGCATTCGACCAGATATTCCACGATGTAGCACTTCAGGGGCTGCCGGTAGTCCTCTGCCTGGACAGAAGCGGAATAGTCGGAGAAGACGGCGCAACCCACCACGGATGCTACGACATGGCTGTATACCGCACCATTCCAGGCACAGTCATAGCCGCGCCAAAGGATGAGACAGAACTCAAGAACATGATGTACACCGCCTCCCTTGCCGAAGAAGGTCCGTTCATCATCAGGTATCCGAGAGGATATGGAGAAGGAACTGACTGGAAGAGCACAGAGTTCGAAACCATGGAACCGGGAAAGGGTGAGCTACTCCTGGAAGGTACGGATATCGCAGTCATAGCAGCCGGTCCATCTGCAAACCGCGCACTCGAAGCCGCACTCAAGCTCAAGGAAGAGACAGGGTGGAATCCTTCCATATATAATATAAGGTATATAAAGCCGCTTGATACGGACCTTATGAAAGAGGTCGCAGAATCATATGGACGGGTAATCACCATAGAGGACGGATGTATAATGGGAGGACTCTACGGAGCAGTATCAGAATTTATCGCACAAATGGAAAATCCTGTACCAGTAAGAGCCGTAGGAATTCCTGACAGATACATAAGTCAGGGCACCCAGGAGGAACTGAAGGAAGAATGCGGACTTACAAATGAGGCGATTTATTCGATTCTGGCATCAGAAAAGGAAAAAATATGCAAAAAAGACGAAAAAGTTTTGGAGATTTAAAAATAATGTCTACCTTTGCAATCCCTTTAAGGAAGTAACCTTCCAAACAAGGAAAAACAACATTGCCGATGTAGCTCAGTTGGCCAGAGCACGTGATTTGTAATCTCGGGGTCGTGGGTTCGATTCCCTCCATCGGCTCAAAAGTTCTTAAAGAATTTTGGGAGAATACCAGAGTGGCCAAATGGGGCAGACTG
>JAFYUS010000066.1 GCA_017549505.1 Bacteroidales bacterium
AAAAAAATCTGTTCTTTCTGCAACAGAACGCATCGCCATTCGTCATATAGGTGGAACAAGACCTGATGAAAGACACTATTGACATAGAAAAGGTATATGACGCCATGTCCAGAAGGCTTTACAATACAAGCCTCAGGATTGTCGGATGCAGCTCGGACGCAGAAGAGATAATGCATGACACAATCCTTCAGCTGTGGAAGTTCGGCCGGAAACATGAGATCATTGACATCGGGAAATGGTTGTCAAGCATATGCATCAGAAAATCCATCGACAGACTGAGGGAACGGCACAGATGGAAGGACATTCTTGAAAACTATGAAGATCCGATATTGGAAGAGTCTGAAACAGAGCCTCTTGAATACGACATCAGGACCATAAGAAATGCTCTTGCTTCCCTCCCCGACCATTACAGGGCAATTGTCTCGCTGCATCTTTTCGAAGGATATGATTATCAGGAAATTGCTCAGATAACAGGAAACAACGAAAATACAATAAGAAGCCTCTACATGCGAGGACGACAGAAACTGGCAACTGCCATAAGACAAAATACACCATGACAGAACTTGAAAGATATATTGCAGATAACCGCTCCGCATTCGATTCGGAACCCGTTCCGGCCGGAAGCATGGACAGGTTCATGAACCGTCTGGCTTCAGAAAGAAGGAAAAGACGCATCAAGGTTGCAGGGACAATTTTCTCCGGCATAGCGGCTGCATGCGCAGCATTCATGGTACTTTTCATGGAACCAGACATGTCCAGAACTCTTGAAAGATGCCATACGAAAATTGCAGAGATGACCAATAAGATCATGAACATTGCCGAAACTGAATATCCGGATGAAACGGAGATTATCCGCAATATGGTAAGCGTCATAACCGACGAGGTGATTCCTCTGGAAGAGCAGCTCCCTGATGAACTAAGTACAAAAGAAAAGAAGCGTATACTCAATGAGTACTACTATCAGAAATATACGGCATTGCAAAGTCTGATGGCAGAACTGTAATAAATTAAAACACAAGAATATGAAGAAGTTATTTATCACCCTGGCTGCGGCAGCTATAGCAATGCTCGCAGCAAACGCAGAAGAGAAGGAAAAGGTCTACAATTTCGGTGAGATCACCAGCATCAATGCAGGATTCTCTTATGAAATCAACGTCACTCATGGCAGATCAGACAAGGTCAAGGTAGTATATGACAGCGAGATGGAAGATCTGCTTGAAATCAAGTACTCATCTACGACCAAGAGCCTCAACCTCTTCGTGAAGAACGATATCCAGAAAATGTTCAAGAACAAGAGCAGGAACGCGACACGTGTACAGGTCTACCTGGAGATGAAGGACATAAAGTCAATCGACCTCTCTGGAGCAGCAAAAGCTACATTCGAAGGAACATTCAAGACAGAGAATCTTGACATGGACCTTTCAGGAGCAGCTGGGGTAAACTCTCTTCAGATCAACGGCATGACTTTGGACGCAGATTGCAGCGGAGCAGCATCAGCATACATCACAGGCAATTTCATGAAAAAGATGGAAGTGGACATCAGCGGTGCAGCAAAGGTGGAGGTCCACAGCAATTCAGCTGAACTGGATGCCGACGTAAGCGGAGCCAGCAAATTCATATGCGAGGGAAACTTCGACAAATGCGAGATCGTTTGTACAGGAGCTTCGTCAGCAATAATGAAAGGAAAAGCCGATAATGCTGAATATGAATGTTCAGGAGCAAGCTCGATCGATGCACAGGACTTCATCGTAAGAAACGCAGACCTGGAGCTTACAGGAGCAAGCAAGGCAAAAGTCCACGCAACCTCGGAATTGCGCCACAATGTATCAAGAGCCAGCAAGATGACGTATTACGGAAATGCGAAACTCGTCAACCTGAGCAATGACTCGAATATAATAAACGGAAACTAGTCGTTCTGACGACGGAGAGAGAAGAAGAACTGAAGTCCTCCTTCGAGACGGTTGATCACACGTACCGTTCCTCCGTGGAACTTGACTGCATTCTTTACGATAGAAAGGCCGAGGCCGGAGCCACCTACATCTCTGGCACGGCCTTCTTCTATGCGGTAGAACCTCTCGAAGATCTTCTCGAGGTGGTCTTCCGGTACGCCTGAACCAGTATCGTAATATGTTATGTAGCAGAACTTTTCAATAGTACTATAGCATTCCAGATGCATTGTGACGCCGTCACCTGCATACTTGAGGGTATTCTCTACCAGATTCCTGACAATGGTATATACCAACGACCTGTTGGCGATAAGGACCGTGCCTGCAGACAACCTGTTTTCAACGATGTTTCCTTTCTCAGCGATCCTTTCGGCAAACTCGTCAAACACTTCATTCGCAACATCGTAAAGGTCGATTTCCTCCTTGCGGAGCTTGTCAGAACGCTCCTCCATCTTGGTTATCAGAGCCATGTCCGTAATCAGTTCGGAAAGACGGAGAGTCTGGTTATATGCCTTTTCGACAAACATCAGTTTCTTCTCGGGCGACATGTCAGGACATGCGATGATTGTCTCAAGATATCCTCTGATGCTGGTCACAGGGGTACGGAGTTCATGAGAGATGTTGCTGGTCATCTGCTGCTTGAGCTTCTGGCTCTGCTGCTCAGCCTTCTGCTGACCTTTTTTCCATAGACGATGTATCAAAGCACCTGCACCGACAAGAGCCAGAGCGACAAGGATATTGATGATGATAAGCAGAGTCTTCATCAGTCTACCGGATTAAATATATAACCGAATCCGGACCTGTTGGTAAGATAACCCTTGCAGGCTCCGAGCTTGCTTCTGATACGGGCGATATGGACATCCACAGTCCTGTCAAGGACATAAGGGGCGTCTTTCCAAAGTTCAGCGATAAGGTCTTCGCGGGAATAGATCTTTCCCTGATTGGAAGCAAGAAGGGAAAGGACTTCGAATTCCTTCTTCGAGAAGACAACCTTCTCACCATCCATGTAGACCATCTTGTTCTCCATATCTATCTTCAGACGTCCGCATTCAAGCATTGCAGGAAGCTTTGGCTCAACCGGAGTCATACGACGAAGTACTGCGCGCACGCGCGCTATCACTTCGTGAATCGAGAACGGCTTAGGAATGTAATCGTCGCCTCCGGCAGAAAAACCGGTAAGAAGATCGTTCTCCGTAGTCTTGGCTGTAAGGAAAATTATCGGAATCTGATTGTCCAGCTCGGTACGGAGCATCTTCGCCATGGCAAAACCGGACATTCCTCCCATCATCACGTCCAGAAGTATAAGTCCATGTTCGGGACCAAGGATTTCCAGAGCTTCTTCCGCGGAAGCGGCACAATCGACTGTATAACCGGCATTCTCAAGGTTGAACTGCAGAATCTCCCTGATGTCTGCCTCATCATCTACTATAAGTATCTTTCTTTCCATATATAGGCTATTAGCTCCACAAATATAAATCAATTTTTCCGTATCTTTGTCTAATATCAACGAAGGAAAATGAAGTTTATACACATATCCGACCTGCATATAGGCAAAAGAGTCAATGAAAAGTCCCTCATTGACGAGCAGGTCCATATCCTCAGCCAGATATGCACGATAGTCCGGGAACAGAATCCAGACGCTGTCCTTATAGCTGGCGACGTCTACGACAAGGCCGTCCCTTCAGGCGAGGCCGTCCTTCTTTTCGACGATTTTCTTACCCGTCTCTCGTCTTTGACGGAGCATATCTTCATCATCAGCGGCAACCATGACAGCGCGGAGCGCATGGCCTTCGGCGCCCGCCTGATGGAGGGAAAGGGCATCCACCTTTCCCCTGTCTACGACGGCTCCCCGGAGCCGGTCACCCTGACCGACAGCTACGGAGCCGTCGACATGTACATGCTCCCGTACATAAGGCCGGTACATGTACGACACTTCCTTCCCGACGAGGAGAAGGAAGAGGTCGTTTCATATGATTCCGCAATACGCAAGGCGGTTGAAAAGATGGGGGTCGACAAGGAACGCAGAAATGTACTCATAACCCATCAGTTCGTGACCGGAGCCCTAAGAAGTGAGTCGGAGGATGTGAATGTCGGGGGTCTGGACAATGTCGAAGCATCGGCATTCGATGACTTCGACTATGTGGCCCTGGGCCACCTCCACCGTCCGCAGGACTGTGGAGATGAACGCTTCCGCTACAGCGGAAGCCCCTTGAAATATTCATTTTCAGAAGTAAATGACAATAAATCTGTTACAGTTATCAATCTAAAGGAAAAGGGCATACTTGAACGGGAGCTTGTACCTCTGGTTCCGCTTCATGACTGGCATGACCTCAGGGGCACATACGAGCAGCTGACCTCACGTGGATTCTACGCCGGTACGACATGGACCGAGGATTTCGTGAGGATTACATTGACCGACGAGCAGGACATTCCGGACGCTATAGGAAAACTCAGGACCATATACCATAATCTCATGGAACTGAGATATGACAACAGACGCACAAGAGCAGGTGTCGCAGCAATAGGTTCAAGCGCAAAGGCTGATACAAAGTCGCCGCTGGAACTGTTCGGGGAACTGTATTTCAAGCAGAACGGCGACAATATGAGTGCGCAGCAGGAAGAATATCTGAAGGGAGTGATTGAAAAATTGATGGAGGGAGAAAGATGAGACCGTTGAAACTTACCATGTCGGCATTCGGGCCATACGCCTCTGCCGTTGAAATAGACTTCACCCTTTTCGGACGACAGGGGCTTTACCTTATTTCCGGAGATACGGGAGCAGGAAAGACAACCATCTTCGATGCGATAACATTCGCATTGTACGGAGAACCGAGCGGTACGAACAGGGACAGCGGGATGTTCCGTTCCAAATATGCGGACGAAAAGACTCCTACCTTTGTCAAGCTGGAATTCGAATATGACGGGAAGACCTATCTGATAGAGCGTAATCCGGCGTATGAAAGGCCGAAGGAAAGAGGCGAAGGAATGACGTTGCAGAATGCCAACGCTTCCCTGCTCCTGCCTGACGGCTCCCCTGTTGCGGGACTCAAGAACGTGGATGCGAAGATATATGAGATACTTGGAATAGACAGGACGCAGTTCTCCCAGATAGCGATGATAGCGCAGGGAGACTTCATGAAGCTTCTGTTCTCGAAGACTGACGAAAGGCAGAGGATTTTCCGCAGGATCTTCAAGACCGACATCTTCGTCAGAATCCAGGAAGTACTGAAAAGGGATGCCAACGAACTGGCAGCAAGATGTAGAGCGGAAAGAGCTGGTATAGAGCAATATATAGAAGGTATCGAATGTGCTGCTGAAAGTCCGTTTACTGCATTGGCTGCCGAGGCTAAAGGACGCAGGATGAACATCGAGGACGTTCTGGACATGCTCAGATCCATAATAGCCGAGGATACGGATGCAAACAAGGCATATGCATCAGAGAAAGCACTGTGCGAGTCTGAGAGCAAAGCGGTCGAGGCATTGATAAAGAAGCAGGAGGAATATGACAAGGCCTGCTCCAGACTGAAGGCAGACACTCTCCGGCTTCAGGAACTTACAGAGCGTCTGGCAGCTTTGGAGGCATTGCTGGAAGAGAAACGCAAGCTGGCTCCTCAGGCCGAAGAAATCTCAAAGGAAATCGGAAGAATCGGAGGATTCATGCCTCGTTTCAGCCAGATCGAGGCGATGCAGAAGGAAGTCAAGGCTCTGCAGGAAAGGATTGCTTCTGAAGAAAAGGCACTGAGGCTGGCAGAGACATCTGTCGCAACTCTTGGGGCTGGCCTCGAAGCTCTAAAGGAAGAAGCAGCAGGTCTGGAAAATGCAGGTGAAGAGCTCCTTAAGGCTCAGCAGACAAAAGAGCTTCTTCTCAAAAGGAAGAATGACCTGAAAAGCCTTAGCGATGCCATAAGGTCGCTGGAAGAAAAGAAAGGTATGCTGGCTAGATATCAGGAGGGGTTGAAGACAAGAATGGCTGAAAAGGATGCCGCATTAGCTGAATACACGGCAGGCAACAATCTGTTCCTGTCGGAACAGGCGGGGATTCTCGCCAGCGGACTTTCCGCTGGTGCGCCATGCCCGGTCTGCGGATCTACCGTCCATCCTTCGAAGGCACGGCTTTCTGAAAACGTGCCGTCACAGCAGGAGGTAAGGACGCTCAAGGAGAAGGCTGACGAACTTGAAGCAAAGGTCAATAAGGGAGCCGGCATATGTCTGGAACAGAAGGCAAAGGTAGAAGCCGAACTGGAGGCTCTTAATGCACGTCTTTCAGAAATATTGTCTTTGGAGGAGTATACCGCCGACGTACCAGCATTGGTGGAAAAGGAGACTTCTGCTGCTGAAAAGGACATATCTGACAAAGAGAGATCGATTGCAGACTTGAAGAAGAAGGCTGACAGAAGGGCTGCTCTCAGCAGAATGATTCCGGAAACGGAAAAGCAGATTCTGCAGGCTCAGGAGAAGGTCAAGATATCTGCTGGTCTCCTGGCGGGATTGAAGGCGGAACATACGGCTAAAGCAGCACAGGTTGAAGAAAGTGTCATGGAGCTTCCATTCAAGACTAAGACTGAGGCAGAAAGCTATATACGCACGTTGACAGAACAACGTAATGTCATAATGACCGGCATCGCCTCATGCGAGGCCGATGTAAGCAGGTGCAGGGAATCCATCGCATCTCTCAAGGCAGGCATCGAAGCTGTCAGGGAACAGGTCAAGGAAGTCATTTCCATCGACAAGGATGCTGTCCTACAGGCAAAATCCGAGGCGGATTCTAAAGTTTCATCTCTTGATTCCCTCATACGCCATACATTTGCACGCATCAGATCAAACAGCACCATCCTGGAGAACATCATCAGACGTTCGGACAGTCTCATGCGTCTTGAAGAGGAGTTCGCATGGAAATCAGTCATGGCCAAGACGGCGGGAGGCGATCTGGAAGGAAAGGAAAAGGTGATGCTGGAGACTTATGTCCTGATGGAGTATTTTGATAGAATCATAGCAAGGGCCAACACCCGGTTCATGTCACTCTCCGGAGGACAATACGAGCTCAAGAGAAGGGAGACCGCATCCAACAACAGAAGCCAGTCAGGACTGGAACTGAATGTGATAGACCATTACAACGGCAGCGAAAGAAAGGTCGAGAGTCTGTCGGGAGGAGAGCAGTTCAAGGCTTCCCTTTCCCTTGCCCTGGGACTGTCTGACGAGATACAGTCCAGTGCAGGAGGCATCAGGCTTGATACCATGTTCGTAGACGAAGGATTCGGTTCGCTGGACGATGAGTCGTTGAGACTTGCCATGAACACATTGGGAAGCCTTACCGAAGGCGACCGTCTTATCGGTATCATTTCCCATGTGCCTGCATTGAAGGAAATAGACAGACAGATACTTGTCAGGAAGGACAGATTCGGCGGAAGCCGTATCGAAACGATCTGTTAAGGATTTGTAACAATTAATTAACACACAAACTATTGCGGTGCTTGAAAATCTCCTTACCTTTGCACTCGGTTATTAGTTTTAGTGTTATTAATTATGTGGTTATGATGAGGCATCCTCGCGAGAGCGACGAAGTCTCATTTTGTTTTATACAGGTCCGACGGACCTATATAAAACAAACCGAGACCGGTCATCTCACCGCATCACATAACACCCTCTGTATTAACGCCTTACAAGATATGCGTGCTACCAAAAGGGAGCACGCATATCTTGTAAAACACTGCATATCAATATTTTACAAATTACCCACAAAGCTACTTCGTGAAGAGGTCGGGACGGTCGGTGATGATGCCGTCGAGCTGACATTGAGGGATGAAAGCGGGATCGTCCAGAGTCCAGATACGGGTACGGTAGCCCATGTCATGTAGCCATGATGACAAGGAAGCGGACAGAGCCTTATTGAAGAAGTTGAACGAACGGATGTAACTGTATTTTTCCTTTGAGAAGACACTGAATGTACCATCAAAGATCACAGGGACTCCGATGAACTTGCAGAAAAGGAGCTTTTCCAGACGAAGAGAAGGATCAAGGGCATGAAGCGTCTCCAACACACTGTCGTCAAAAGACTGGATAACTGTATATTTCAGAGCATCGTGCTTCTTAAGGATTTCCAGAACAGCCTGCTCGATACCCTTGTTGTTTCCCCTCTTGCGCTTTATCTCCAGCAGAAGCTCGACCTTTCCGTCGAGCACTGCCAATACATCTTCCAGAGTCGGCACCGTCTGGTCGCTGACAGAACCGTCGGGATTCAACAGCCTGGTCGCCTTTACCTGCTCAAGCGTCTTGTCATTAATCTTTCCTTTTCCTTCTGTAGTACGGTCAAGAGTCGGATCATGACACACCACCACTCCTCCATCAGACGTAACATGTACATCTATCTCTATCGAAGATGCTCCGGCTTTCATGCCGGCAGCAATACAGTCAAGTGAATTCTCCAGGCCCAGGCCTGCTCCACCTCTATGGCCAGTAATCATTTTACCGGAGGCACTGCCTCCTTTCTGAGTTA
>JAFYUS010000067.1 GCA_017549505.1 Bacteroidales bacterium
AGACCAGACACGTCATTGCGAGGAGCCCGTCAGGGCGACGTGGCAATCTTCAATACCAGGCGTTCAATTCATATACTTCTGAGAACTGCTAAGAATCCGTGTCAGATATACTAACCGAAAGCACAACAATACAGACCATTTGTGCGGCGACCGGCGACACTAGATTTTCACAAGTAATTAAAAGACAACATCTTACAAAAAATTCACATCGTCGGTACCCATGCTGGAATGGGGTATCGACGACGTCTACTATCTGTAACATATTAACTATCAGTATATTACAAAAATTAGCCGTCGCTGGTCGTCACAAAAAAACGAAGTAGCGAGACATAACAGAATCAGACCGGAACAGGTCGTCGCAAAAAACTTCAAAGCAGGTCCTTGATATATGACTAATGTTCCTAAAGTCGTTTAAAGAGCTATGTACATCAAGGATGACCGTCACTATCCCCAGAGTCAGCCATGGCATCGGCGGTGATCTGACGGATCTGGCGGCACATCTGGTTCTTGCGTACCTTGCAGAATGTCCTTACGATCTCTTCATCGAGGTATCCGGCCATATCGTCCATCATAAGGAAAAGTTCTGCAGCCGTTGCGGGGTTCATGCACTCGGTCCAGTTTCCTTTATAATAATTTGACCATCCGTATGACAGGATGTTCCATACATGGTTGTGAACTCCTTCTCCATCCCATTCAAGAGAATACAGTTTCCTGTACCTGTAGGCGATGCGCCATACCTTGTTACGCAGGGTAAAGTTCAGAATCCGTACATATCCCCCGTCTCGGAATGATTCATCCACCCTGAACTCTACAGGTCCTGCCTTACGCACGATCTCGCCATAGACCAGTTCAGGATATTCTTCGGTAAACGGGACATCATTCTCCTGTCTCGTCCTGGGCTGGCCGATTACATTTGCTATATCCTGAAGAACTGAATCACATATCTGCTTGAAATCCTTACTGTCGGTTGCCCCGGCGCGATAAACTGCAGACACCCTCCGGTACAGGCTGTACCTCTTGCCAAGCGCCTCCTTAAGAATATCCTTCGCTTCAATATCAGTCAGTATATATTTCTCTCTCATAGCAATAAATCATTATCTTCGGATTAAAGAGGTTTCAGAACACAAATTTATATCAACAAAGAAAAAACCCAGTGCCACAGTTTGGCACAACCATATCCTACCTTTGCATCAGAAACAGAAGTTAAACTATTAAAAACGGAGGTTATCATGTGGTTTGCAGTAATAGTATCGGTTTGTCTTGCTACTGAGGTGTTGAATTATCTTACCGGCGGAGAGATCCGGTTTGAAAGAAAAAGCGAAGTCCAGAAATAAGAACTGCATGGAAAGAAAGAGATTTCTTTAAAGCTATAGGGATGGCTATTGTATGTTTTTTGTTGTATATTTGTAAGGTTGCGAAGTACGCAACTGCAACACAAATAAAAATCACACAGCCATGAAACGACTTGAAGGACATGTGACACTGATCACAGGAGGAGGAAAGGGCATCGGATTCGGCCTTGCCGAAGCATTTGCAGAAGCGGGATCACATCTCGTTCTTACTGGCAGAACTGAATCCAGACTTATAGAAGCAAAAGAGAGACTTGAAACGAAATACGGCATCGAAGTACTTCCTATAGTAGCGGACGGAGCTGACGAGGATGCCATCAGAAACGTGGTTGCCAAAGCAGTGGAAAAATTCGGCAAGATAAACACTCTGGTAAACAATGCACAGGTTTCAAAGTCAGGAACCCTGCTCGTGGAGCATACAAAGGAGGACTTTGATCTAGCCATTTATTCAGGCCTCTACGCAGCATTCTTCTACATGCGCGAATGTTTCCCATATCTCAAGGAGACCAAGGGCTCAGTAATAAACTTCGCATCCGGAGCCGGCCTGTTCGGAAAGCTGGGACAGGCATCTTATGCAGCAGCAAAGGAAGGAATCCGCGGAATGTCGCGCGTAGCAGCCGCAGAATGGGGACCAGACGGAGTAAGAGTAAACGTAATATGCCCTCTGGCTATGACAGAAAGTCTCCAGGAATGGAAGGTCAATTATCCTGAACTTTTTGAAAAGACCATACAGGGCATACCTCTGGGACGTTTTGCAGACCCGAAGGAAGACATCGGAAAAGTATGCGTATTCCTTGCATCCGAAGATGCCGCCTACGTAACAGGAGAAACCGTCACACTCCAGGGAGGAAGCGGTCTCAGACCATAGCATCCGTCCTCTGAAACCGACCAGCATAAAAGTTCGTTCAATAAAGTCTGACATATGGGAATATTCCAGAATTTCAAGAACCTGTTCATGGACACAGTCAACCTGGCAGGTTACATCGACACTGAGACTGCGGAGAAATCCATCCGCAGCAACATATATTTCCGAGGTCCTAACGCATGGATTCTTGCGATCGCTACAATCATCGCGTCAGTAGGACTGAACGTCAACTCAATTCCGGTTGTAATCGGAGCCATGCTCATTTCCCCTCTCATGGGACCTATCTTCGGACTGGGCCTTGGCTTAGGTGTGAACGACATGAATCTGATGAAGTCGTCAGGAAAGAATCTTCTGGTGATGGTGTCCATCAGCCTTGCAGCTTCTTTCCTGTACTTCCTGATAACCCCTCTGAGTCTCAGCAATCCTACCGAGCTCCTTGCCAGGACAAACCCTACCATCTACGATGTCCTTATAGCCCTGTTCGGAGGATTTGCCGGTATTCTGGAGCAATGCAGAAAGGAAAAAGGTACGGTATTTTCAGGAGTGGCGATTGCGACAGCCCTCATGCCACCCCTCTGTACCGCTGGATTCGGACTTGCAAGCGGCAACTTCAGCTACTTCATAGGAGCTCTTTATCTGTTCGTGATAAACTGCCTATTCATCATGCTTGCAACATACGTAAGTGTGAAGTATTTCAGGTTCAGGCAGATAGAGCACGAAGACCTGGCGACAGGACGTAAGGCTAAGAGAATCAGCACGATACTTATCCTTCTTTTCATAGTGCCAAGCATCTGGTCTGCAGTAATGCTCATAAAGCAGAACAATTTTGAAGACAACGCCACTGCATTTGTCGGACGTACCAAGGCCTACGACAAGAGCATCATCTACGACTACAAGATCGATCATACGGACGGTTCGAAGATAGAGCTGTTCTTTACAGGAGAGCCTTTAAGCCAGAAGACTCGGGAAAATGTGATAAGAACCGCTGCGGAATTCGGTCTCAAGGAGGAGAACATAATCATCAATGATCACACGACCACCGAGGATATAAACGACATCGAAATTGTCAAAGGCATCTACGACAAGATGGATACGGAAATCGGAAAGAGGGACGAGGAGATCCGCCGTCTGAGGGAAGAGCTTAGAGTTGCCCGAGGAAACGACATCCCTTACATCCAGGTCACAAGAGAAATAGCCAATTCCTACCCAGCAGTAAAGCAGGTTCATATCGCACAGGGAGCAAGCGTCACATGTGATTCGCTTTCCATGAATCCTTGCATGACCGTAGTAGTCAGATGCGACAGCCTCATGGAAGCCTCAGAGATTGAAAAGTTGAGCGAGTGGCTGAAGATACGCCTCAACACAGAGGACATTAACCTTATCCAGCAATAGAACATGAATCCCTGTTTCGCGATAATAGACAGAAATACTCTCGAAAGCATAGCTCTCAAAGATATCCTTTGGGAGCTTTTCAACCACGTAGAGATACATTCATATGACTCGATGGACAAGTTCATCCGCGATTCGAACAGACATTTCGTACACTTCTTCGTAAGCACCGAGATGCTGTTTTCCGATTCGGATGAATTCGACACCCTCAAGCATATGACGACAGTCCTGACTGACGGCGAAAGCCCGAACATGGACCTTTCCGGTTACCGCACCCTGGACATAACCGCAAGCGAAGAGGATATCGTCACAAGACTGATGGACCTACAGAAGATCGGCCATTACGGAGAGCTTAAGCCGGCGACTGCCGGCGAGGCTACAAAGAAGAACAAGTTATCCGAACGTGAGAAGGACGTTCTGAAACTTATGGTAAAAGGGCTGATCAACAAGGAGATAGCAAAAGAACTTGACATCTCCACAACTACAGTGATCTTCCATCGCAACAACATCTGCGACAAGCTCCAGACACGCTCTATAGGAAAGCTTACAGTCTACGCCGTACTCTCCGGCATCGTAAGCATCAAGGAAATCTGAAAAAAATCTGTTCTTTCTGCAACAGAACGCATCGCCATTCGTCATATAGGTGGAACAAGACCTGATGAAAGACACTATTGACATAGAAAAGGTATATGACGCCATGTCCAGAAGGCTTTACAATACAAGCCTCAGGATTG
>JAFYUS010000068.1 GCA_017549505.1 Bacteroidales bacterium
AGCAAGAAAGTAGCAAGGTTTTTATACGTAAAATGCCTCTCAGATAGCTGAGAGGCATTTTGGAGAGGTGCCTAGCGGAATCGAACCGCTGTAGCAGGTTTTGCAGACCTGTGCCTAACCGCTCGGCCAAAGCACCATTTTCGTTTTGGGAATGCAAATATAGCTACAATAATTGAATTTGCAAAATTATTTAAACAAATACACCGTATTTCACAACACACTGAACAGCAGCATATTACGCAAAATGCGTGCCGCCAAAAGGGAGCACGCATTTTACGTAATCATGTAATATTCAATGCATTAGATGCCAAAATATATCTTTACTAAGAGAGTAATCAAACGTTATTCAACATAAAGCAGCAATCCCTTCAGGTACTCGCCTTCCGGATGGTAGATATTCACAGAATGGTCGCACGGCTGATTGAGGCGGTCAAGGATGCGGACCTTACGGCCGCACTGTGCTGCAGCTGAGAAGACTGCAAGCGCGAAGGATTCCTTGTCCACAACCTGAGAACAGCTGTAAGTGAATACGAAACCTCCTGGAGCTACTTTTGAGATTGCAGCTGCATTAAGTCTCTGGTATGCCCTCAAAGCATTTTTCAATGCACCCCTATGTTTTGCAAATGCAGGCGGATCGACTATCATGAGATCATATTTTCCTTCCGGAACAGACTTTACATAATCGATGGCGTCGCAGCATAGGCTTGTATGAACAGACTCGTCAAAGCCGTTCAATGCAACGTTCCTGTCGACCATCATCATGGCTTTCTTTGAGCTGTCGACTGAGTCAACATGCTTTGCTCCACCATTTAAAGCATAGATTGAGAAGCCACCTGTATAGCAGAAGAGGTTCAGCACATTACGCCCTTTTGCAACACTGCCTACAAGCGCCCTGTTCTCTCTCTGGTCGAGGAAGAAACCGGTCTTCTGACCCTCTGTCCAGTTGACCATGAACTTGTGTCCGTTCTCAAGTACAACCAGTTCGTTTTCCTTGAAATCTTCACGACGATACATGTAACCGTCAATAAGTTCGAGCCCTGCCTTGTATGGAGCTGTACCGGAGCTCTTGTCATATACAGCCTTAAGGGAAGGTCCATAAACCTTCTGAAGTGCATCAGAAATCTGCTTCTTGGCACGGAACATTCCTACAGAATGGGCCTGCATGACGCATACTCCGTCATAGTAATCGATGATAAGGCCAGGCAGGTTGTCACCTTCACCATGCACAAGACGGTAACAGTTTGTATTTTCAGAACCATGAAGTCCGCATGCGACACGTACCTGAAGGGCGCGGGACAACATATCTTCCCAATAATCAGGTCTCAATGCACTGTCATCGAAACCGAGGACACGCACAGCGATGGAACCTATCTGATAATGTCCATATGCCAAGCATGCTCCATCTGAAGCATGTACGGAAACTATATCACCTTCCGACGGATTGCCCTGAACTTCGGCAATCGCGCCTGAAAACACCCACGGATGGAATCTGAGCAGAGACTCTTCCCTGCCCCTTTTCAATATTATCTTGATCATAAGTTTTCTTCTTCAACTAAAGGATTCTTTTCCGATCTCATAAGCTTGAGATACATCTCACGGCATACCCATGCATCTGTTGCCGCATATTTACACTGTGACTCAGAAAGGACATCAGCCTCCCAGTTGGAAAGCTGCTGGGTCTTGGAAATGCGGTATCCCAATATGATTGCCGCCATCTTCTTTACAGCTTTATCCCGGATTCCCCACTCCCAGACTATCTTCTGAAGGTCAACAAAACCTGCAGGTACGAAATCACGATGCTTCTGAAGTCCTCTGATATCATCATGTACGGCAGCACCTATCTTCAGAATCTTAGGATTGGCAAGAATCGTACAGAGTCTCCTATGCATTCCTATCTTGTTTATCCTGAACAGGTATGCCTTTTCAGGTCCTGACAGCTGGAGGAGGGCAACACCATATCTAGGCTGATTCTGAGTGAAGCAAGGACGGGTTTCCGTATCGAAGCCGATGATCTTCTGGGAACGAAGATATGCTATGGCACGATTGAACTCGGCACCCACGCTGTCTATCACCTGTATCTTGCCCGGGAATGAAACGTATTCCAATCCCTCCAGCTCCTTAGGTGTTATAGATTCAATATACATAACCAACTATAAACAATTAGAGAACAATTAATTAGAAAAACAAAAGCTCTCTATATTTAGGTAAAGGCCACATCTCATCATCTATCAGCATCTCGAGATTGTCAGCACTGTCTCTCACCTTCTCCATCATGGACTTTACATCATATGAATATACCTTCGCACGCTCTGCGATATCCTCAATCCGGTTAGCCTTCTTTCTAGCCTCTACTAGAGCGTCAACGTCAGCTGATATACGGTTCACATACATGGAGATCTTTTTCAACGTATCGATTTCAGATGCGCATAACACGCTGCTTTCCTCACCGAAGATCTCCTTCATACCCTTTATGTTCTCAATAAGGATATTCTGATACTTGACTGCAGCCGGAATCACATGATTCAGACACATGTCACCTATCACGCGTGCTTCAATCTGCAGTTTCTTGACATATGTCTCGTTGAAAATCTCGAACCTCGCCTCTATCTCGTTAGGAGCCAGAACATCAAGTCCGTCAAACATCCTTACTGTAGCCTCCTCGTGATATACCTCAAAAGCCTCCGGCACATTGCGTATCGCCCTCAATCCTCTAGACTCTGCCTCCTTCTCCCACTCCTTACTGTATCCGTTACCCTCGAACATAATGTCGCGGGATTCAGAAAGGAATTGTCTAACCACGGCCATCACAGCTGCAGAACGGCTTTCGCCCGAATTTTCCAGAGCGAGAACAGCATCATGGAACTCATTGAGACTTTCAGCCACTACAGAGTTCAGCACAAAGACAGCCGAAGCCACGTTCTGCGAAGAACCGACCGCACGGAACTCGAAACGGTTACCGGTAAACGCAAATGGAGAAGTTCTGTTCCTGTCAGTATTGTCCGGGAAAATTTCCGGAATAGAGTTAACTATCTTTATGGACTCCAAAGAGTTAGCCTCCGGCTCATTTACCGCGCCCATATTCAATATCGATTCGAAGACTCCATATAGTGTAGAACCTGAGAATACAGACATTACGGCAGGAGGTGCCTCACCACCGCCAAGACGGTATGAATTGCTCAGAGATGCCACTGTAGTCATAAGAAGATAATGATGACGATGAACGGCCTTCACCACAGAAGCGTAGAACGAAAGGAACTGGAGGTTCTTTGTAGGAGTAGATCCCGGAGAAAGCAGATTGACTCCGGTATCAGTCATGATCGACCAGTTGCAATGCTTGCCGGAACCGTTGACACCATCAAACGGCTTCTCATGGAAAATCACTTTAAGTCTATGTCTTTCAGCAACTTTCTGCATGACAATCATAAGCATCATATTCTGATCGATAGCTTTTGTAGCCTCACAGAACACCGGAGCACACTCGAACTGGTTCGGTGCTACCTCATTGTGTCTTGTCTGCAGAAGAATTCCCAGTTTATATGCTTCAGTTTCGAAGTCCTTCATGAACGAACTTACTCTTGAAGGAATCGCACCGAAATAATGGTCTTCCAGCTGCTGGTCCTTTGCCGATGTATGACCGATGACCGTCCTGCCGCAAAGCATCAGGTCCGGTCTTGAATTATAGAGTGATTCATCGACCAGGAAATATTCCTGCTCGATGCCAAGATTCACCTTTACGGAAGATACGTTTTCATCAAAGAGTCTGCAGACCTTTGATGCCGCTTCGCTCAACGCGTGAAGAGACTTCAGATTAGGGGCCTTTGTATCCAGAGCTTCACCCGTATATGAAACGAAAACCGATGGAATACAA
Source organism: Bacteroidales bacterium (assembly GCA_017549505.1). Lineage (GTDB taxonomy): Bacteria > Bacteroidota > Bacteroidia > Bacteroidales > UBA932 > Cryptobacteroides. The sequence continues at coordinate 3,869 of JAFYUS010000068.1, forward strand.
AGAGTTCCGTCCATCAGGAACACTGGAGACGAAGGGTCCCATGCTGAATATCCGCGGGCCTCGAATGTATTTCTCAGGCCTCCGGTCGGAAAACTTGACGCATCAGGCTCCTGCTGGACAAGAGCGCTTCCGCTGAACTTTTCAAACGCCTGTCCGTCCTTGAACTTGATGAACGCCTCATGCTTTTCTGCAGTAGAATCGGTCAGAGGATGGAAAAGGTGGGTATAATGGGTAGCACCCATCTCTATCGCCCAAGCCATCATGCCTGCAGCAATCTCATCCGACACGCTCCTATCCAGTTTTGCACCATACTGTACAGATGCCAGAACCGCCTCATAAGCCTTCTGGGACATGTATCCGCGCATCTTGTCAAGGTCCAGGACATTCTGTCCGAAATAGCCTGACACAGGTCCTTCTTCGACATAGTAACGTCCTGTATTATGGGAAGAGGCTTCATTAAGCGCTCTTTCTCTAAAAGTAGCCATAGAAAAATACGATTTGTCAAGTCGGGCACAAAGATAATAAATTCAAAGGAGAGTTTCTTATAAAAATAATATCTATCTTTGCGCACGTCCGTATAAATTATACAAACAATTTAACAATTACATATAATGGCTAATATTTCCAACAAGGCACAGGCAATGCCTGCATCAGCAATCAGAAAGCTCGTTCCACTTGCTGACGCGGCAAAGAAACAAGGTGTAAAGGTCTACCATCTTAACGTAGGACAGCCCGACATTAAGTCACCGGACTGCGCACTCGACGCAATCAGAAACTTCAACCAGGAGAATGTCTCATACTCACATTCAGCAGGACTGATGGACCTGCGCAAGGGTCTTGTCGAGAAATATTACAGAAAGATCGGCATCGACATCACAGTAGATGAGCTCATCACTACAGTAGCAGGAAGCGAAAGCGTCAACCTTGCTCTTGAAATCACATGTAATCCAGGTGACGAAGTACTCGTACTTGAGCCATTCTACACAAACTACAACACATTCGCCTTCATGAACGGCCTGACCCTCAAGGCCATCTCTACAGATATCAGAAACGGATTCCAGGTACCTCCTATCGAAGAATTCGAAAAGGCGATCACAGAAAAGACCAAGGCCATCCTCGTATGCAATCCTGGCAACCCTACAGGAACGCAGTATTCAAAGGAAAGCATGCTCGCCCTCGGAGAAATCGCACGCAAGCACGACCTCTTCCTCCTTTCAGACGAGGTATACCGCGAATTCTGTTATACAGATGAGCCGCATTTCTCTGCGATGAACATTCCGGATCTTGACCAGAACGTAATCCTCATTGACTCCGTATCCAAGAGATACAACCTCTGCGGTGCCCGCATCGGCTGTATCATATCACACAACAAGGACGTGATGGCAGCAGCCATGAAGTTCGCGCAGGCCCGCCTCTGTCCTCCTGTAATCGGACAGCACGCCGCTATCGGAGCCCTCGACACACCGGACGAATACTTCGCGGCAGTAAAGGAAGAATACATCAAGAGAAGGGACTTCATGATCGAAGGTCTCAACAAGATCGAAGGCGTGTTCACACCACTCCCGATGGGAGCTTTCTACACAATCGCAGAACTTCCTGTCGACGACACCGAGAGCTTCGCAAGATTCATGTTGGAGACATTCCGCGTAAACAACGAAACAACCATGGTAACCCCTGCGGCTTCATTCTACAAGACCCCAGGTAAGGGTAAGAACCATGCACGTATCGCTTATGTTCTTGAGGTGGATGAAATGAAGAAGGCGCTTCACATCCTTGAGGAAGGTCTTAAGGCATATCCGGGAAGAACAATCTGAGAAAACAGTTCAAAATAGCCCTGAATAAGGGGGAAACACCAATGAAACACAAATGTTATACACAAAAACATTTGTGTTTCATTATTTTATTTTCAGCACTTTCAAAATCTCAGGCACAAGGATTGAATAAATAAATTCTTCTTCCATGAAATGAGTACCTTCGTACATGATAAAAGTGTTTCCGAAGTATTTTTTCCATGTCCTGAGGCTCACAACCCCTGATTTCCGATAGTGGTCATGCGCACCAAAGAAGGCGAGAAACATGTCGGTCCCACCTTTGGAGGTTGAGAAAGATAATGCTTCACGACGATGACGACGGTATTTACGCAATGTACGGAATGTGAAATGCAGAGGCTGCCTGTCTCCCTCCCTCGGCTTATAAATCCTATCAAACAGGCCTGTCATCCCGGGAATCAAAGTCAGCCAGGCCATAGGCTCGAAATACAACGGTGCATTCAGTGCGGGAGAAACAAACAGATGTGGCACTCCTTTTATACGGAGTGCATGCAAGGCACCTAGTGACTCGCCTATCACAAGATCGGGCTGGATTTCATCAGCCCAGTCCTGAATCTGCAGTGCAGCTTTCTCTGGGTCGAAATCATATGTACGTACATGGACCTTGACATCATATGGCGACAACGCTCCATCAAGGATAGAAGGAATCCTTGAATCCGATCCCCCACCCATACCATGTATATATAATACCTCTGCCATAGTGATGGCAAAGTTACATATTTTTACTATCTTTGCATGATACGGCATTGAAACAAATAACAAACTATATTATCATGAACTTCAAAACAATCATCTCTGCGGCCGTGCTTGCTATGATTTCGGCCTCTACATTTGCTCAGGATGCTCCTCAGTACAATTTCACTACTGTAAAAGAGAATCCAGTAACTTCAATCAAGAACCAGTACCGTTCAGGTACATGCTGGTGCTACTCTGCCCTCTCATTCATCGAATCTGAGATTCTCAGGACCAAGGGCATCGAGACCGACCTTTCAGAAATGTTCGTTGTAGGCAGATCATACCATGACAGAGCAGTAAAGTATGTAAGACTTGACGGACACCTCAATTTCGCTGCCGGTTCGTCATTCGGAGACGTTCTCCATGTAATCGATGACTACGGTATCATCCCACAGAGCGTTTACTCAGGATTCAACTACGGAACAGAAATGCCGGAGCAGAACGAACTTGACGCCGTTCTCAAGGGATATGTTGACGCAGCAAGAAGAAATCCTAACAAGAAGCTCACTACAGCATGGGTAAACGGTCTTGACGGCATCCTTGACGCATATTTCGGAGAAGCTCCTGAAACATTCACTGTTGACGGCGTAGAATATACTCCGGAATCATACAGGGATTTCCTCGGAATCAACTATGACGACTATGTGAACATCACATCATTCACCCACCATCCATTCTATGAGCCGTTCATCATCGAGGTATGCGACAACTGGAGATGGGACAGCGCATACAACCTTCCTATGGACGAAATGATGGAGGTGATGTACAATGCCATCGACAAGGGTTACACCATCGCATGGGGTTCAGACGTAAGCGAAGCCGGTTTCACCCGTGACGGTCTTGCAGTGATGCCGGATGTCAAGGCAAAGGCTACTGCAGGTTCAGACCAGGAGCGCTGGGTCGGCAAGGCTGCTGAAGCTGAAAAGGAAGAAGTAAAGGCAGAGCTTCCAAAGGAAATGACAATCACTCAGGAGATGCGTCAGGAAGGTTATGACAGAAAGACCACTACTGACGACCACGGCATGCATATCTATGGTACAGCAGTGGATCAGAACGGTACAAAGTACTTCCTGGTGAAGAACTCTTGGGGCGTGACAGGAAAATATGACGGTATCTGGTATGCATCAGATGCATTCGTACGTTACAAGACACTTAATATCGTCGTTCACAAGGATGCTCTTCCTAAGCACATCGCAAAGAAACTCGGTATCAAATAATTGATGCAATGGGAATAACCAAGCATATACCTAACACTATCACATCCATGAACCTCATCTGTGGGGCTCTGGGTGTGATTTTCACATTCAAGGGACAGCTCGATCTGGCATTCTACATGATGCTGACAGCAGCTGTATGCGACTTTCTGGACGGATTTGCAGCAAGGATGCTCAAGGCCTATTCTCCGATGGGAAAAGAACTTGACTCGCTTGCAGACCTGATCAGCTTCGGTCTTCTCCCTTCACTGATGCTTCACAGGAGACTTATTGAAGGAGGCATGACAGGCTTCTGGGCTTATCTTCCTCTTATCATCGTGGTATTCTCGGCCCTCAGACTGGCAAAATTCAATGTGGACGACAGGCAGAGCGAAAATTTCCTCGGCCTCCCTACTCCTGCATGTGCAATGTGGTGCGGATCATTGATCTATGCTGCTGACCATGGAGTAATGTCTATGGCAGGCCTTCTCCATGACAGATACATTATCCTGATAGCTTCAGTTGTGCTTGCGCTGCTGCTTGTCAGCGAAATACCGATGTTCTCTCTCAAGTTCAAGAAGGGTTCATCATACAACCGTCTGAGAATCAGCTTCATCGCAGTCGTAGCATTATTTGCGTTGGCAACCTTCATACTGAGGATAAACTGGTCGTACATCATCCTTGTAACCTTCACAGCCTACATCCTGATGAACGTACTCACCCCCCTCCTAACCCCACGCAAATAAAACATTTCACAGCGCGCAAACAGAATATTTCACAGCGAGCGCGACGGAATATTTCACAGCGCGCGAACAAAATAATTCATTCTACGATACGATAAAAAACAGCAGGTTTTAATGTAGGTGACATGCCACCCCCGGCTAGGGGGACCCCTGCCGAAGGCAGGAGGGGGTCACCGTAATTAAAACCTGCTGTTTTTTATAAAATTCCTAGTAGTTAGTAGGATGAATCATGAAGTAACTTTTAGGATGCTTACAAACCGGACAAAGCTCCGGAGCCTTCTTACCGATAACCACATGTCCGCAGTTAGAGCACTCCCACATCATATCCTCGTCGCGTGAGAAAACGATTCCGCCTTCAACGTTTGCAAGAAGCTTGCGATAACGCTCCTCGTGCATCTTCTCGATTGCAGCAACCTTCTCAAAAAGGATAGCGATTTCCTCGAATCCTTCCTCGCGAGCCTCTACAGCGAATCCTGCATACATATCAGTCCACTCATAGTTCTCGCCATTTGCAGCGTCAAGAAGGTTTGCTGGAGTATCAGGCATCTCACCACCGTGGAGAAGCTTGAACCAGATCTTTGCATGCTCCTTCTCGTTGTTTGCAGTCTCTTCGAAGATCTTTGCTATCTGTACATATCCATCCTTCTTTGCCTTTGAAGCATAGTAGGTATACTTGTTGCGTGCCTGTGACTCACCGGCAAACGCTGTCTGAAGATTAGCTTCAGTCTTTGTTCCTTTCAAATCTTTCATAATCTGTATAATTAAGTTTATAAATTTTCAAACCACACAAATTTAAGAAACTAATTTGATTTTTTTACAATTTTATAGCCAATTGCAGCAATCAAAATAGACATTAATGGAGAAATAATATTAAAGAAACAGTAAGGAAGATATTCAAGAGTTGGAACCTTAAGCACAGTAGCCTGCGTCATACCGCAGGAGTTCCAAGGAATAAGCACAGACACAACAGTTGCGGAATCCTCCACCGAACGGCTGAGAAGTTTGCTCTCATATCCCCTCTCTTGATATAATTTCTTATATAGGCTGCTTGTAAGAAGGATTGACAGATACTGGTCGCCAGTTATCATATTTGCGAATACACCTGTACCGACAGTTGCAGTAACCATAGACACACGACGCTTGACGAAACGGACAAGAGCATCTGTAAGGCTCTGAAGCATACCGCTTCCAACCAATGTTCCGCCGAAGGTGCTGGCAGCTATAATCAGGAACACCGTACTCAGCATACCTGTCATGCCTCTGGTAGCAACAAGTGAATTAAGCGCCTCATTTCCGGTTTCAATAGCGGTACTTCCATAATAAGTGATGCATAACCCCTTGAATCCGTCCAGGAAAGAAAGTCCGGACGCAGTGTCGGCCGACATACCTGTAGCAACTGCACCGATTATATGAGGCTGAAATACAAGAGCAGCTATACCGGCAATGACAGCCGCAATGAAAAGCGTAGCTATTGCAGAAACCTTCCTGACAATAAGCAATGCTGTCAGTACCGGCACGAGAAGAAGCCAAGGCGATATATGGAAAGTCTCCTTCAGGTCATTGGAAAAATCCGCAGCCATCATCGCAGATGAATCATCATGCATGAGACTGGCTACAAGAAATATTATCAGCGTAATGACGAATGAAGGGACTGTCGTCACCATCATGAACCTTATATGGGTAAACAGCGGCGTACCGGCAGATGACGACGCAAGAACTGTCGTATCCGACAGCGGCGACACCTTGTCGCCGAAATATGCGCCCGAAATTATGGCACCTGCAATCCATCCCGGCTCATATCCCTGAGCCGTACCGATTCCCACGAGAGCGACACCGATGGTGGCGATGGTCGTCCATGAACTTCCGGTCATGACGGCAATAAGCGCACTGATAATACATGAGGCAAAAAGAAATATATCAGGAAAGATGACCTTCATTCCATAATATATCATCGTAGGAACAACACCGCTGATCATCCATGAACCGGCGACTGCGCCGATAAGCAGAAGGATCACGATCGAAGTACCGACAGATGTTATGTTATCAAGTATCGCTTCCTCAAAGGTCTTCCATGGAATACGGTACAGGACCATTGCTATGGTTACGGTAATGCCTGCCGCGAACATGAGGGCTACCTGGCTTGCTCCTGATAGAGCATCCGTTCCAAAGACATATATCACTACCGACAATGCGGCTACAAGGACAACGAAAGGGATAAGTGAGACCCACCATGAAGGTTGTCCGTCTCTTTTGAATCTGATCATCTTCTACTAACTAAATTTGCACGCCTTTAAAAAGCGTGCAAATTTAGCAAATCTATGTAAGTATATCAATACTAGTTATTCCTCCAGTAATTGTATGCATCTTCTACTGATACCTCAGGGAATTCACAAAGGTTGCAGATTGCTGCCCAAGCCTTAGCTTCGTTATCCGCAACATCGCCGTCTGCAACAGAAATAGCGATAAGATATCCGCTGATATATTTCTTGTCATCATTGCTGAGACCTTTGAGCTGATCTACCATATCCTCTGTAGACATTGCAACTGCAGCATCATAAAGCTGAGATCCCTGCTCCTGGTTTATACCAAAGCTTACAAGTTCTCTGACAACGATTTCCATTTCTTCCTTCTTTGTCTCTCCGTCAGCGTTTGTAACGATAAGACCCGCCTTAAGAACTGCGGTCAACTGTTTTACAGTAAGTCTCATAATTATTAAATTTAGTGGTTAATTATTGGTTTTGACAAATCTACGAAATATATATCAGAAAAAAAAGAGACCGACTTGGAAAGCCGGTCTCACAAATGCCTTTGCGGGTCAGATTACTTCGCGATAACGCGTGCCATCTCGAGAACCTTGTTTGAGTAACCCCACTCGTTGTCATACCATGAAACAACCTTAGCGAAGTTAGCGTCAAGGCTGATACCTGCCTTAGCGTCGAAGATTGAAGTGTTAGCGCAACCGCGGAAGTCAGTTGAAACAACTGCGTCCTCAGTGTAACCAAGGATACCCTTGAGCTCGCCGTTAGCAGCTTCCTTCATAGCAGCGCAGATCTCTGCCATTGTAGCCTCCTTCTCGAGAACTACTGTAAGGTCTAC
>JAFYUS010000069.1 GCA_017549505.1 Bacteroidales bacterium
CGAAAGCGTCGAATGTCGAATGAAGGAATCCGAGCTTGCCGCCTTTCTCAAAGGTCGGTTTGATCTTGTCTACAAAATTTCTTAATCCGTTCATAATTCTAAGCTTTAGCACATTTCTTTCAACATGAGAGCGATACCGTCAGTGATGATCTGCTGGATGTAGATCTTTGACGGACATACATATTCGCAAAGTGCGAAGTCTTCTTCGAGCACTTCGTAGATGCCGAACTTCTCCATCTTGTCGATGTCGTTTGCAAGACATGCCTTGAGGAGGTATACAGGGTAAAGGTCCATAGGTAGAACCTTGCTGTATGTGTCGTTTACAACGAATGCACGCGGACCGCCATGGAGGTTTGTGTCCATGTCATACTTCTTGTTAGGGGTAAGCCATGAGAAGTAGGTGCGTGATGCGCTGAACTGGCTGCATCTTACCGGCTTCGCCCATCCGAGGAGCTCGTACTTGTTGCCTTCCTCGAGGATGGTCACCTGGTTGTCTGCGAATCCGAGGAAGCCCTCAGCTCCTACGTTTGTACCTGTGAGGACGTCGCCGCTTACGAAACGGAGGTTCTCGGCAGAAGCATAGAAGTCCTTGAGATCCTTCATTGCGATACCAGGATATCCTTCAACGTATGCAGGGTTCTCAGCCTTAGGTCCGGTAACGGCGATCTTTCTTCTTACGTCGTACTTACCTGTGTTGAAGAGCTTTCCGATAGCGGCAAGCATGACGAGGGAAACAGTCCATACGGTCTCGCCCTTGCGGATCGGAGAAATGTGATGGATCTGTACTCCTACGTTACCTGCAGGATGCTTTCCTGTGAAGGTGTGCTGGATTACGTTCTCGAGCTTGTGGAAAGGAGTTCCTGAATAGTTCTCCGAATTGAGCGAGAGGTGTACGCCTCCGTCAGTGAGTTTTCCGAGAGCGTTGATCGCTGTCTGGATGTGCTCGAGATCTGCTCCGAGTGCAAATTCAGGATTTGCAGCGAGAGGAGCTGTTGTGAATGCTGATACGAAAATCGCCTTTGGCTTTGCTTCAGGATTTGCGATGATTCCGTAAGGTCTCTGAACGAGAGCTGGCCAGAGGCCGGCTTCGAGAAGGGCTGACTTGATCTGCTCTGCAGACATCTCGTTTACCTTCTTCACTCCGAAATCCACATACTCCTGTTTCTCATCCGCCTTGATGCGGACCTCAAGCAACTTTCTCTTTTCGCCTCTTACAACCTCTGCTACAGTTCCGCTTACCGGAGATGCGAAGAGGATGTTCTGAGACATCTTGTCTGCCAATACAGGTGTACCTGCGAGGACCTTGTCACCCTCTCTTACCAGAAGCTTCGGAACGAGACCTCTGAAATCGGTAGGTTTTACGGCCACGACGTCAGGAACAATCACCTTCTTGGTTGTCTGGGCCGCCGCTCCGCTGATAGGGAGGTCAAGACCCTTTTTCAAATAGATGTTGTTTGACATTATATAAACGGTTTTGAGTATAGAATTCAAAAATTCGCCCGCGAAGATAGCTAAATTTTCACTATTTACGAAGTAAATAACAATGTTTTTGACTAATTTTGCGCCGCTATGGAGAATAAGAACAGTACTATACTAGAAGGACTGAACAGCGAGCAGAAGGCTGCTGTCAGTTGTGTGGACGGGCCGGTGCTTATAGTTGCTGGTGCGGGGTCTGGAAAGACCAGGGTTTTGACGAGCAGGATAGCATATATCCTCGAACAGCAGGATCTCGACCCGTCGAGGATCCTTGCGCTGACCTTCACCAAGAAGGCGGCGTCTGAAATGAAGGAGCGAATCGCTCTGATGGTGGGGGAGAGGAAGGCCCGGAGGCTTTACATGGGTACATTCCATTCGGTCTTCATCCGTTTCCTTCGTGAGTTTTCCGGATCTTTAGGGTATCCGGAGTCCTTCACAATCTATGATACAAGCGACTCGGTTAGCGCGATAAAGTCTTGCCTGAAGGACCTTCAGCTTGACGAGAAGGTCTATAAGCCGAAGGATGTGCTTTCGCGCATCTCGATGGCGAAGAACAACCTGGTGACTGCAGACGCATATCGCCGCAATCCCAATGCCCTGCAGAACGATGCTTCTGCCAAGAAGCCCCGCATATGCGATATCTATCAGCTGTATACGCAGAAATGCAAGCAGGCAGGTGTCATGGACTTCGATGATATCCTGCTGAATATGAATATCCTGCTTCGTGACAATCCGGATGCCTTGGAGTCGATTGCCGGGAGGTTCGACTATATCATGGTCGACGAGTATCAGGATACGAACTTCTCCCAGTATCTTATACTGAAGAAACTCAGTCAGTGGCACCAGAACATATGTGTGGTGGGAGATGACTCGCAGTCCATCTACGCCTTCCGTGGAGCCAAGATTGAAAACATCCTGAACTTCAAGAAGGATTACCCTCAGCACCATATCTTCCGTCTCGTCCAGAACTACAGGTCGACTAAGGTCATCGTAGATGCTGCAAACTCTTTGATCGAGAAGAATACCGCCAGGATTCCTAAGGAATGTTACTCGATGGGTGCGGAGGGTGAAAAGATCAGGCTTATACAGGCCTATACCGAGCAGGAGGAGGCGCTTCTGATCGCCTCGTCAATATTGTCCCGCATCCAGTCTGAAAAGGCGGAGTACCAGGACTTTGCGATTCTCTACAGGACCAATGCGCAGTCGCGTGCCCTTGAGGAGGCCCTCCGGCGCAGGAATCTTCCGTATATGATCTATTCCGGAAATTCCTTCTTCGAAAGGGCCGAGGTCAAGGATATGATGGCTTATTTCAAGCTGGTGGTCAATGTCAATGACAATGAATCTTTCAAGAGGATAGTGAACAAGCCGACCAGAGGTATCGGCGATACCTCTCTGGCCGCTCTTACGGCAGCCGCATCGGCTCATCAGATGCCTCTCTTCAAGGCTGCCTATCTGGACGACCTTGAGAAATACGGGCTCAAGCAGGCTGCGATAAAGAAGATCAGGGAGTTCTGTGACATGGTCGGCCGTCTGGCCTTGAAGGCTAATGTCGAAGATGCATACACTGTTGCCAAGCGTATCGCTGACGATTCAGGACTGTATATGTTCTATAAGCTGGATACCAGCATAGAAGGCCAGTCCAGGACTGCCAATGTGGAGGAACTCGTCGATAGCGTGAGCCTTTTCATTGAAGAAAAGAAAAATGAATATGCGGAGGATCTGATTGCTGAGGGGCAGATCTCTGATGGATCTGATATGGCTGAGTCGGATTATCCTGTCGTTACCCTGTGTGACTATCTTGAGAATGCTTCTCTGCTCAGTGCGGTTGATGTCAGTGATGAGGAAAGTTCCAATAAGATTGCCCTTATGACCGCCCATTCGTCAAAGGGACTTGAGTTTCCGTATGTCTTTGTTGCCGGAATGGAAGAGAATATATTCCCTTCAGGAGGTTTCATGGCGTCTGAATCTGAGATAGAGGAGGAACGTCGTCTTTTCTATGTTGCGATGACCCGCGCCAAGAAGGTGCTTCAGATTTCATTCGCTTCGACAAGGACCAGAAACGGCAAGCACGAGTCGAATTCTCCGAGCCGTTTCATCAAGGAAATCAACCCGCGGTTCATCGCTAATCCTCTCTCTCTTGAGTCTGATGGAGAAGACGATGCGCCGAAGTCTTCTTTCGGAGCTTGGGGCAGGAAACCTGCCGCCAAGTCCGCCTTCGGCGGTGGCGGATACTCCTATGGAGCATCCGGACCTGCCAGGACGGAGAAGCCGTCCTCCCCGGCGCGCAGAAGCGAGCCGGTCCGCAGAAGCGAACCTGTGCCTGTAAGGCGTCCGCAGGTTGTTCCGAAGCGAACTTCTGATGCTGAATTCGAGCCTACTCCTGTGATGCAGCTGAAGGCCGGGCAGCGAATTGAGCATAACAGGTTTGGATTTGGAAACATTCTTGAGATAACAGGTGCCATGTCTGATCTTAAGGCAAAAATAGCCTTTGACGAGCATGGAGAAAAGATATTATTGCTTAAATATGCAAAGATTCGTGTCGTTTGATTTGTTAATTAGGTAAAGTTGCGTATCTTTGTCACGAAGTTTTTCATAGTTTAAGTTTAGGTTAAGTAGCGGGGCGGTCGCAGTGGATGCGATTGCCTCGTGAATTTTTATGTAGAGGTCTGTGTTACGATTTCAACAGAATAATTTCCCAAAACCGACAGTCTGAATACCTGTAAAAATATCTGAACTGAAGCTAAAAAATGGAAAAATCGTACATAAGAAAAACAAATTTTTTCTTTTTCCGTTTTTTGTCATGATTTAATTTTTCCTCTCATATATTTGCCTAATCCGCAATGTCGCGGTGTTAAAGATATGAGGAGAAAGGTTATGAAAAAATGTCTTGTCCTTCTGGCTGTTGTCTCGTGCCAGATGTTGGGAAATCCTGAGGATTCGACCCATGAAAAAGGTGAATTAAGAATCTCGTTTACTGATGAGCTGCCGACAAAGGCAGTTGAGGAAATCCCCGATACGAGTGATTTCCTCCTTACTGTATCAGGCCCTGACGGTAAGGTCATTTATGACGGAGTCTACGGCGATTCTCCGGAGTCCATTATGGTCGACGCGGGGAGCTATACGGTTTTTGTCAGGTCCTGCGATTTTACAAAGCCGGCTTTTGCTGTACCTCAGTATGGGGATGAGCAGTGCGTTGTTGTCCCTTCCGGAGGTGTGGCCGATGTGAAGCTTACCTGTGTTCAGATGAATGC